>NZ_JACJUO010000002.1:1206750-1556001 GCF_014397025.1 Ochrobactrum sp. Marseille-Q0166
GCGATAATTCTTACTCGCAACCAGCAATTCGCGCTTACATCGATGTTGCCAGTAAGCATGGACTTGATATCGCGCAGATGGCCATTGCATTCTCTGCATCAAGGCCGTTTATGACTTCGGTCATTATTGGTGCAACGACTATCGAACAGCTCAAAACGAACATTGCTGCCGATGCACTAAAGCTCTCGGATGAAGTACTGGCAGACATTGACCAAGTCTACCGTAATTTTCCACGTCCGCTTTGATTGAAATCAGCCAGCCACGTATCTGTGGCTGGCTTTTTAGCCTTTCAGATAAATCTCGTGTTTGACAATCCAATCGTCGATTGGCGTCTCGCTTGATGAACTCACGATCACCAGCCGGTCAAACTTTAACTTTCGACCTGACAGCTCTTTGGCAAGTCGTTGAATCTCTGCGTGCTTCAACGTTGAATCGTCAACACCGTAGGCCAGCGAGACATGCGGCATGAAACTCTGCAAGCTGGCATCGCCTGAAATTTCAAGCGTGTCCTGCTTCAGGCGCATCAGTGCCGGTGCTTTTTCAAGTGCTGCATAGAAAGAGCGAAAATAGGCTTCGCTTCCCGTCACATTCTCAATCAAGAGCTCAAGCGGTTTGCGGCCGATGGCGAGGCTTATCGCCTGTGGCAGAAGCTCTTCTGCAGATCGTTTCATATCCGGCACAAGCGTTATGTGAGGTTCAAATACCGGTGAGTTGAAGCGCTCGCTCAAATCCCGGACGATTTTCTCTAGAAAAACAAGATCATCTTGAGCGGGGCGCAGCCAAATCGAATGATCGGACATTCAGGGTTTGCCTCCGTTTAAAGAATTCTCTGCTTTGAGCCCGCGGACGCTGCCACGCAGAATAAGCGGTGTGTCGATCATCACCATCTGCGGCGGCTCGTTGGGCGCGCTTTGTCGTTCATCAAGCATGCGGACGATTTCCGCTGATAGGCGCTCGGCATTCTGATCGAAAGTTGTGAGACGGTATGCTCCCCAGCGCGCTTCGGTGACGTTATCAAAACCGATAACGGACAAGTCTTCCGGGATAGAGAGGTTAAAAACGTCGCGCGCGCAATCAATCAGCCCAAATGCCATAAGATCATTGACGCAAAATACTGCTTCAATCCGGTCGCGCTCACTGAGCAGAAGCGACGCTGCTGCAAAGCCGCCATCGTAATCCGTCAGCTCTCCGCGCTGTACGCTGACATTGAGACCTAAGTTTTTAGCTCGAGCGACATAGGCTTCTTCGCGTTCCAGAAGATTTGGACTGCGAACATTTGATGTCACTAGCCCAAGCCGCTTCATGCCGCGCGCAGCGAACACATCCACCGCGGTTTCTGCCGCTTGTTTGTTATTGATCCGGATATGGTCGGGGCCATCTTCGTTACGGCCAACAACGATCAGGGTATGGCCATTGCGCTGTGCCAGTTCGACAAAAGACGATGACGGCATACCAGACAGAACCACAGTCGCTTCGGCCCGATAACGAAGAAGCGTCTGGTGAGCTGCCGAAAGGTTCTCGCCGTGCTGACCGGTGGGGATCAACACTGGCACGCTACCACGCGCCGTCAATCGACGGGACAGGGCTGCGATCTGGCGTGAGCGAAAAGGGCTTGCTGGATCGGCTGCGATCATACCGACGATGCGGCTGCGGTTGGCAAGCAGACCACGCGCCAGATCATTCACCTGATATCCGAGCTTATCGGCTGCTTTCAGCACTTTTTCACGCGTTGACGGTGAAACACTGGCTCCGGGCGTAAAGGTGCGGGAGACAGCGGAGCGAGACACACCAGCCTCCACCGCGACTTCGTGCGCGCTAATGAAGCGTGGCTGATTTTCGGGAAGCTCGTCCTGAAAACAATCTTTCTCGGCCATAGTTATCGACCCACTTTCGAGAGAACATCGGCGCGCAGAAAACGCTCGACGACGAACATGAACGCAATAGATGGCACCAGCAGGATCAGCGCACTGATCGACGCGATCTGATAATTGCCACCAGAGCTTGCTGTATAAAGCATCAGCGGCAATGTTGTAATGTCGGGTGCGCCGACAAAATATGTACCGGTGAATTCATCCAGTGATTCAAGGAATACAAAAATTGCACTTGCAAGCAGGCCGGGTGCGGCGATTGGCAATGTAATGTGGAAGAAGGTCTTCATGGCGGAAGCGCCCATAGAACGCGCTGCTTCTTCCAACTCGCGATCAATCGCCGAAAAAGCGGCTGTCGCAATCCACACCGCATAGACCAGACCATGCGTCACATGCACCAGTACCACACCGATAATCGTACCGTTCAAACGCAACGAGTAGAACATCTGTGCAATATTCACGTATATCGGCAAGTTCGGAAATGCCTGAGGGATCAGCAGGATCAGCAAGATTATCCCACGAAATGGCAGCTTCAGCCGCGCCAGTGCATAACCAGCGGGAATGGCAAGACCTAATGAGACAAGGACAGTAAGGCTTGCGATGATAACGCTTGTGCCGAGCGATGAAAGCGCATTTCCACGCGGTGAAAACACATTCGCCCAGAAGGAAAAGCCATATTGAATAGGCAGCGTATGCGGAAAATACCAGCGTTCAGCTACCGCCCAAAGCAGCAGATTGGCAAGCGGACCGAAGATTGCAAAGGCCAGCAGTCCAAGCAATATGCCACGCGGTATCCAGCGCCAGTCGAGTGCGGTGCTCATCAGCCATGCTCCTTCATGGTTTGTCTGAGATAAATCCATGCAACCAGACTGGTCATCAGGAGCGAGATAGTGCCAAGCGCATTGGCGACGCCGTAATCGCCATAGGCATTGATACGGAAAGCCATATTCGCCGTGATCATTGTAGGCGACTGTGCATTGATCATCAGCGGCACTGAGAGCACAGACATCATCGTGACAAAGCTGAGGATCAGGCCAACGAGCAATGTTGGGCGGACTTGTGGAAGAACGATTTCGATGAGAATGCGAAGACGTCCAGCACCGAGATTGCGCGCAGATTCAATCGTGCTGCGATCAATCGATGCCATTGCACCAGCAAGAAGCAAAGTAACGAAAGGCGTCTGTTTCCAGACAAATGCTATGACAATACCGCGCCAATCAAGAAAGCTCATTGCCTGTAGTGGTGTGAGAATGCCGCTCTCGATCAGGAGGCTGTTCATCAGGCCGTTCTTAGCGAGAAATGTGCGCAATATCTGGCCGACCACGATGAAAGGAATGAACAGCGGCCAACGATAGAGCCAGCGCAGTACGGTGACGGCACGTTGATTGGAACCGAGCGTCAGATAGCCGCCAATAGCGATCGCAAAAAGAGCAATCAGCGCAGCAGAAAGCGTTACGATCACAAGGGTGAACACCATGTCGCTTGAATATAGCTCGAAAGCCTTGGTGAAATTGTCAAAACCCCAATTCTCTCCAACATGAAATGCTCCGGTTATTGCACCAAACAATGGTACGATGAACAGAAACAAAACGATTGCCAGTGCTGGTGCGACCAGCAGAAACCCCGTCATTCTCTGCGACATGGATATTCCCCGAGTTTATTAGTTAGGTGCCGGGTGCATGAAACACGCACCCGGCATGCTATTTATCAGTTGCCAACCTGACGCTCGTAAGCTTCAAGAATTGCCTTGTTATAGGGTGCAATCGGGAAGGGTTTGCCGTATTTAGCCAGATCTTCAGGCGATATATCGGTGAAAAGTTTGTTCCATGTGTCCGTATTGAGTTCAGCCTGAACGTGTTCAGCATCAATCCCTGGATACCAGTTGAAGCGTTCGACAATGCCTTCAGCCTGAACTTTAGGACTGGTTGCAAGCGCTACGAACTTTTCAGCAAGTTCTTTATTGGCGCTTTTTTCTGGAATGACATAATGCATTGGCTGCCCGGGCATACCCGGCGAAGGCAGAACAAGTTTCATTTCCGGTGGAAGCTGGCCATTGGCCTTCCACGAATAGAACATATCAACCCAGACCGGACCCATGGCGATTTCACCACGGCTCAACATGTCGAGCGTACCTGCATTGCCCGGTGTCAATGTTGCATTCGTGGTGAACTCTTTCAGCGAGGCAAAGGCCTTGTCCCAGTTCCTGGCTTCGCCTTCTTCGAACGGACCTTTCATCAGTTTGTCTGAATCGCCACCATAGGCATAAACCCAGCCCATGACGAAGCTCACGCCCGATGCGCCACCTTTGATGCCATTATAACCGAACTGCTTCGGGTTTTCCTTGGCCCATGTGATTAACTCGTCATAGCTTTTCGGTGGATTTGCAACGAGAGCCGGGTTGTAGGCAAGCGCCGTCTGGCTGTTGAACATTGGCATAACATAGCCATCGACATTGGTACCAAGCGCCATCTTGGCGTTGTCGCGCGTGACGAGCTTGCCGCTGTCGATCTTGCTGCGATAGTTTTCGAGAAAATTCTTTTCGACCATCGGGCCTGCAAATTTCTCATGAACAACTGCAACGTCAGCGTCCCACTTTTCAATGCCAGCCTTTGACTGTGCTTCGAAGCGCTCGAGAATTTTCTGGGAGCCAGCGTCGCCCGGGCCGGTGCCAACAACGCGAACCGTTGTGCCAGGATTTTCCTTCTCGAACAATGGACCGAGATACTCATTTACGTAATCGACCATGTTTTGATCGCCAGCAGTCAAAACGGTCAATTCCTGCGCTGCGGCCGGCGACGCCGTCAGGCCGAGGACAAGAGCTGTTTTCAGGATCGTCTTCATCGAATAATTCCTGCTTTTATATCCGCATAGCGGAAGATTTAGGCGGTTGGATATTGTGTATCCGGTGAGGTGTAATCGGGAATTCTGTGCGGTTGCGGACGGTTATAGGCCCGCAATCCTCTGCTGAGCAGGTCAAACTGCTAAAGATCGGATTGATGAGAACTCTTTAGATGTGCACAGCTGTGCATTGCCGGAGAAACCACTCATCAAGCTTATCAGGTCACTTATCGAACAGGAAAAGCGCCTGTTCAGGAATACGGATTTCAACTGGTGAACCGGGCTGGTGGCTCTCCGTTGCATCAACCAGAAGATGTCTCCCGCCGACATTTATCATGTGCCGCCATAGGCCGCCCGGGTAGCTCGTCTGATCGACTGTGCCGGTCAGGATAAGTTCAGGTGTTGTGCCAGAATTAGCGGCGCCGGGGCTTGTGAGTTTGGCGGCTTCACTGCGGAAACGCGTTGTTGCAATGCCATCAGACAGATTGCGACGTCCGGCCGGGATTGTGCTTGCTTTGTTATGCGCACCTGCTGCGATCTCTATGCGGTCTGCCTTAATGCTGACCGGAAGCTCGATGACGTTCTCAGCCCCCATAAAGGCCGCAACAAAGTCAGATGCCGGATGATTATAAACTTCTTCCGGTGCGCCAGCCTGTGCCACTTCGCCATTGTTCAAGATAACGATGCGGTCAGCCATAACCATGGCTTCTTCACGATCATGCGTCACATGTACAGCCGTGATACCAAGGCGACGCTGCAGAGCGCTGATTTCATGGCGAACGGACAAACGGATGCGGGCATCAAGGTTTGAAAGTGGCTCATCAAGCAGCAGAATGTCGGGTTCAATAGCGAGCGCACGACCGAGTGCTACACGCTGGCGCTGACCGCCGGAAAGTGCGGCTGGCTTGCGATCAAGCAGGATATCAAGCCCAAGAAGGCGTGCAACTTCTTGAACTTTCTGCCGGATTGTATCTTTCGCTGTGCCGCGAATACGCAGCCCATAGCCGATGTTTTGCGCAACCGTCATATGCGGCCAGAGCGCATAGGACTGAAACACCAAAGCCATGCCGCGCTTGTCAGGCGGTAACCGGGTGACATTCTTGCCACCAACATGGATAGCGCCATCGCTTGGTGTATTGAAGCCAGCTATCGCGCGCAATAAGGTGGTTTTGCCGCAACCGGAAGAGCCGAGCAGCGCTACAAACTCGCCCTTCCTGACCGAAAGGTTTACGCCTTTGAGAATCTCATTATTGCCATAGCGAACGCGTGCATCCGCTACCTCCAAAAATGCAGGCATATGCATATCCTCCCCAGGATCGACGGCCGGTTTTATTTTTTCTGCACAGCCGTGCAATCTGGATTGAAGCATTTTTATTCTACCTCGACAAGCAACAAAATGTATTGGACTGGAAAAACGCGAACAGCCTTTAAAGGCCGCTCGCCGTCATGTCTAACTATCGAGGATTTATAACAGGCATATGACTGACGCGGTGCGGAAGTGTAAAAACGTGGACAGCTTTGCAAAGCTGTCCACGCTGCACGCAAGCTGTTTCGACACAAAAGGAGACAGCTTACAATAGAGTTCAGGCCGTTTCGGCCTCATGCTGTGTTTCTGCACGTGCCGTTCGCCAACTTGAGAACAGGAAAGCTGCAATGAAGATCACAGTCATCAACAGCACAATTGTTGGTGCAGGGGCGCTGTCGATGAAGAATGACAGATAAACACCCATAAAGGACGAGAAGACTGCAACGATGACTGAGGCGATCATCATGCTGCTGAATCTGCGGGTGAGCAGGAAGGCGATTGCGCCGGGAGCAATTAACATGGCTATAGCGAGAATGATTCCAACCGCTTTCAAGACACCTACAATAGTGAGCGAAATCAAACACAGAAGCCCATAATGCAAGAGCTGTACTCGCAAGCCAACCGCACGCGCCTGCGCGGGGTCGAATGCATGCAGCAGGAAATCGCGCCATTTGACGATCAGAACGCCTGCGGTTACAGCGGCGATAATCGCGGTCTCTATAAGGTCGCCTGTGCTGATGCCCAGAATATCGCCAAAAAGGATGTGATCAAGATGCACATTCGCGCGGACCGAAACATAAAGCACCAGTCCAAGCCCAAACATTCCTGAAAAGACGATGCCCATGACAGTGTCCTGCTTGATACGGCTGTTTTCCTTGAGGAAGCCTGTGGCAAGCGCGCAGATCATGCCTGCAGCAAACGCACCGATACCAAAAGGAAGGCTGACCATATAGGCAATCACAACACCCGGTAGCACCGCATGGCTAATAGCATCTCCCATCAGAGACCACCCCTTGAGCACCAGAAAACAGGAGAGGAGGGCCGTTGGAATAGCGATCAGCACCGACGCGATTAGTGCATAGATCATAAAATCAAACTGGAACGGCATCAGCAGCATGTCGAAAAAGCTCATAGCTCAACCTCCCGCAATGCTTTGGCTGCGCGCCTGCGGGCCGCAAGCATGCCATGCTTGGGGGCCAGAAAAAATACGGTCAGAAACACAAGCGTTTGCAGCACAACAATGATGCCGCCGGTGGCGCCGTCCATGAAATAGCTGACGTAAGCGCCGATGAAGCTGGTGAAGGCTCCAATTAGCACCGCAATCCACAAAAGCCGCGAAAAGCGGTCTGAAAGCAGATATGCAGTTGCGCCGGGAGTGACCACCATGCAGATGACAAGAAATGCGCCTACGGTCTGCATGGCAGCAACGGTCGATGCTGAAAGCAACGTAAAGAACATGATCTTGAGTGCCGTTGGTTTTAATCCGATGGAACGCGCATGGCTTTCATCGAAAAACACTACCATCAGGTCTTTCCATTTCAACAAAAGCAATGCGAGCGAAACGAAGCCTATGATCGCCAGTTGCAGAATGTCGCCGGGTGTAATCGCCAGAATATTTCCTAGCACGATGGTCTGAATGCTGATCGAGGTTGGCCGCAGCGAAATCATAAAGAGGCCAAGGCCGAAGAATGCCGTGAAAATCAACCCGATAATCGCGTCCTCTTTAAGCTTTGTGCGCTGATTGAGAAAGAGCATTGCAGCAGCAGCCAGTCCACCGGAAAAGAACGCTCCAATGGAAAACGGCAGGCTCAACATATAGGCGCCAGCAACGCCGGGAACGATCGAGTGGGAGAGGGCATCGCCAATAAGCGACCAGCCTTTGAGCATCAGATAAGCAGAAAGAAACGCGCAAACACCGCCGACAAGCGCCGAAACCCACATGGCATTGAGCATATAACCGTATGTGAACGGTTCGAGCAGTTGAGCTATCAATTCTGGCTCTCCTGCTTATGCTCATAGACTACCAAAGGTCGCTCATCGTCAGTAATGACACCAATTGCCGAGCGATTCTGCTTCGTTTTCTCATCGAGAATAAGGTGCCGTAGGACCCCGCCAAACGTCTTTTCGAGATTTGACTGGGTGAAAATTTCCTCCGTTGGACCATAAGCAAGTACGGTATTCTTGACGAGAACTGTGCGGTCGCAAAACTCAGGCACGCTGCCAAGATTATGTGTAGAAACAAGCATCACCCGCCCTTCATCGCGAAGACCACGCAGAAGAGTGATAATCGCTTCCTCGGTCTTTACATCGACGCCGGTAAATGGCTCATCGAGAAGTATGACATGCGCGTCTTGCGCGAGCGCACGAGCAAGAAATACGCGCTTCTTTTGGCCGCCAGACAGTTCGCCGATTTGTCGCTTGCGAAACTCAAGCATATTGACGCGGCTCAATGCTTTTTCCACTGCCTCGTGGTCGGCACGGTGCGGAATGCGCATCATGCCCATGTGTCCATAGCGCCCCATCATCACGACATCTTCAACAAGCACCGGAAAATTCCAGTCAACTTCCTCACTCTGGGGAACATAGGCCACGAGATTTTGTTTGAGCGCTCGCTTCACCGGTAAACCGAGGATGGAAATATCGCCCTTTGCGAGGCGAACAAATCCCATGATAGCCTTGAACAGCGTCGACTTGCCAGAGCCGTTCACCCCAACAAGTGCCGTAATGGTGCCGGTCGGAATTTCAAAGCTCGCATTACGCAGGGCGGTATGCCCATTGCGATAGGTGACGGTCGCATCTTTCACCTTCAAACCTTCGACCGCGCTTTTGTTGAGCGCGGCCTGTGTCGGAAGCCGGCGATTTATCTGCACGTTCATTGTTTGAGGCCTTTTGCTATCGTACCTGAAGTGACTTTCAGGAGGTCGATATATGTTGGAACTGGGCCATCCGCCTCTGATAGAGAATCGACGTAAAGTACGCCGCCATACTTTGCCCCAGTTTCTCGCGCGACCTGTTTGGCAGGCGCCGCTGATACTGTGCTTTCAGAGAAAACGGCAGTGATGTTGTTTGCGCGCACTGCATCAATCACCTTGCGGACTTGCTGCGGAGTCCCTTGCTGGTCTGCATTGATCGGCCAGAGATAAAGCTCTTTCAAATCAAAATCGCGCGCAAGGTAGGAGAAGGCACCTTCGCTGGTGACAAGCCAGCGCTTGTCAGCGGGGATAGCGGCCAATTCTGCTTTGATCGGATCAATAGTGGCCTTTATCTCGGCCTTATACGTCTCAGCATTGGCTTTGTAGGTTTCGGCATTGCCCGGATCATATTTGATGAATGCATCGCGAATATTGTCAACATATATGAGCGCAGAACTTGGCGACATCCATGCATGTGGGTTCGGTTTACCGCTGTAAGGGCCTTCCGTAATGCCCATAGGTACAACACCATCACTCACCACCGCGCTCGGAACATTCTTAAGGTGCGAGAAAAATTTTTCAAACCACAGCTCGAGGCTAAGCCCATTCCAGAGAATTAGGTCTGCATCTTGCGCCTTTATAAGGTCGCCTGGCGTTGGTTGATACTCATGAATTTCAGCACCAGGCTTGGTAATTGACTCAACAATAGCTGCATCACCCGCAACATTTTTCGCGATATCCGCGATGACCGTAAATGTCGTTACGACTTTAAATTTATCTGCGGCCGATACAGTGGCGGCTGAGCAGAATAAAAATATGCAGCTTACTATAATCGCTGCTACGCGCTGAAGTTTCGAGTGAAACATATTGTGGGACCTTATTGCTAATAATATGCATTAGCGTAACGGATAATCGCACTACTCTCAAGTGCTTTTGCAAACCATTTGCAAAAAGATTTTTTTGTTGATGTGCAAGAAGTATGTGAATATACACCTATAAATTGTATAAAAATGGTTGCACATCTAAACTGTCTGTCATGGGGGCACGTCAAATACAGTCAAAGCAGCTGCATATTTTTTCAAAATTTCCTGAGATCTAACCCAATCCGTATTGAGTCTAATTTACTTTTTTAATTCTAAGTGGGGGCTTTAATTATGGTTTCTTTTGAGAAAATCAAACAAAAAGAAGTGGTTAAAGGAGTGTCCACTCACAAGGAGGAAGTCCTTTTCGGAGGAAGCTCTTTTGATGTAACGCAGTATCTTAATTACAGGCAGGCTTCCGTGGGGGTAGATGTCTATGTGCCAGAAGATGTGCAAGCTATTCTTTTACTTGAGCCTGTACGCAACTTAAAATTGAAAGAAGCGGATGGGGGTGAGTTTGCAGTGAATTGTGCCGCAGGTACGATTTGCATCATACCCGCAGAACAAGCGGTTGTTATTACATGGCCTCAACAAGTATGCGTTTTAGATGTAAAATTGGGTAATTCGCATTTCAGCACTAATTTAAAATTTTGTGATTTTTTGCATCTTGAAAAATTATTCATTTTCTCGAGTAAAAGGTGCCTGCAGATAGGAAAAATAATATCAGAGAATTTAGAGCTTTATGATCCTAGTGATATGGAGTTCATAAAATCGCTATACAATGTTATTTCTAATCTTATTGTTAGGGGATGCTTTCTATCTCAAGAATCATCGGTGCATAACTCTGGTCTTAGTGCATACGCTTGCCGGCAAATAGAAAATCATCTTAAAGAAAACTTCCGAAATGCTATGTCGGTATCGGATATGGCGGACTACCTCGGCATGTCCTCTGGACATTTTGCGAGTTGTTTTCGCGAAAGTTTCGGCGAGACACCCCATCAATATTTATTAAACTTGCGTTTGGATGATGCAGAAAAGCGGCTTAAAGAGACTGAAATGCCTATTAGCGAGATAGCTGCGTTGCTGAACTTCTCTAGCCAAAGTCATTTGACAACCGCTTTAAAAAAGTACCGTCTGCTCACTCCCGGTGAAATAAGAAGGAGAAGTTCTTTCAAGCGTAGACAGCCATAAAATGGGCTTCTGTAGCGAGTTCGTTCATCACGAAGTCTCTTTAACGCTCATCATTGGTGCACTTTGGTTCTGTTTCCTGAGTAGTGATGTCGTCGTAGCTGCTATTCATCGAGTTCTTTTACAATTCTCTTCCAGCCGTGTTCATTGGCCTTAGCGCTCTCAGTGTTATGTCGCTGCTATTGATTTGGTAATAAACTCGAACTTGATCCGGCGGCCATCGTCTTCATCAATGTCGACACGTAATATTGATTAAGGAAGTGAAACGATTGCCTGTTAAACGGTTTCAGCAGGAGAATGCCATTGCTTCGTGGAGCAGGCATTGAGCAGAACTATACTTCTTTTCAAGTCTACTCGATTATAAGAAGATTACGGCATTTACCGAAGCGGTCAGCCTTTGCGGCACTTCAGCGTTCATGCAGTGAATAGGAGGGGACTTCAAGCGTATATCCATCAGGTTTTGCTGCCAACCTTGGCGCTGGGCACCGCTGTTATCATGGGCAATCAGTCGATACACAAAACAGGAGGGGAATCGCTTGAAATGTAATATGCTGTAGGTTGGGCGCGTCAAATGCCGCTCTATATCCAGATGTTAACGCCATTGAAAAGGCTAAGCTTGAGGCTTTCTTGAGTTGGCAAAGGTGAGGGAACGGTCGAAAATGAATAGAGAACGCTGGCCAGATTTTTACACTGTTTGAACTGCAGGAATATGCAAATTTCGTCAAATCATGCCGACGTCATCCCGAGTAAAAGGGATGAACTAGGAATAGGGACTGTGGAAAAAATATTAATCCTTAATTTTCAACTGCTTTCTGTTTCTTTTTCAACCATTTACGCCATATGAAAACTTCACTTTTTCGCCTGCAGCGACGTATTCGATGAGAGTCATGTGAGAGAACTATCAAGCCTAACGGGAGCATCCAAAACCCTAATACTGGCAGAAACCCTAAGGCTCCACCTAAAATAAGCGAACCTCCAATTGTTCGTCTCATGAAAATGGACTGAGGCATTGGGATTCGCTTTCCCAGAATCAAAATGGCGCGTTTGCGCGTTTTATTTTCGTATTCTTTCGTCACGTATGGCTTTCGCAAGGTTCTAATTCGATATTCTTCAACCGCATATCCCCTACGGAATATAGCTTTAAGGGGACGAAATGCAAAAATTTGGAAAAAAATTAAAATAGGGCTTGGCAAATCAGAAAAGCTCCTGCTATACGCCACCTCGTTGAAACAACGAGCGCCTCTTCCCCGGTAGCTCAGTGGTAGAGCAACCGGCTGTTAACCGGTTGGTCGCTGGTTCGAATCCGGCCCGGGGAGCCACTTACTTTTTTGGGTTACAAATTCTCAAAAAATTTAAGTTAAGCTAATCAAAGACTTACCGCTCTTTTTAAAAATCCCAATATAACTATCGATCCAAATCGGCTACAATCTAGATTACATTCTGGGTTACATTGTGGGCGTTGATCTTGTCAGTTGATATTACGAAATATGTGCAGCGACAGCCGAGCGGAATTTACCGTTACTATAGGCGCGTGCCTATCGAAGTGTCGAATCACGACAAGCGCACTTTCATAAAAGTAAGCCTCAAAACTAAGAATCATAAAGAGGCACTGGAAAAGGCGCAGGGCGTTCATGACGCGATTGAGCGTCTTTGGGCTGCAATGTCATCAGGCAATGACAATCGCCCGGAATGGGAGCGCTACGAGGCTGCTGTGCGAACTGCACAGTCGCTGGGCTTTGCGTACAAACCGGCGTCGGAGATCGCATCAGGATCATATGAAGAGCTCTTTGTGAGGGCGAAACACGCCGCAGACGTCTTAGAGACGCAGCCGTCTGCGGCGAAGGCAATTGTTGGTCTGGTTGATTTCCCTAACCCTCGCATCTCAAATGTCTGGCAGATGTATGAAAAATTCAACCAGGCTGGACTATCCGGTCTATCTGAAGGCCAGCTTTCAAAACACAAGGTATCTCGAGAACGCGCGATTAAATACGCTCGCGACTTGCTCGAAGATATTCGGTTAAGCGAAGTTACGCGCGCTGACGTGCTTCGATATCGCCAATGGTGGACAGATAAAATTGCTTCCGAGAAACTTAAGGCTTACAGCGCCAACCGCAGCTTTAGTGATATGAAAGGCATGTTGTCTGTTATCGACGATGCGCTTCAAACCAACTTTCGCGCACCATGGGCGGGCATTCGCCTAAAAGAGACCAACGCGACAAAACTGGATAAGCGACCGCCATTTTCGGTCGAATGGGTACAGGACCGCTTACTGCAGCGCGGTGCGCTTGACGACATCAATCAAGATGCACGGCTCATTATATATACAATGATTGAAACAGGTATGCGCTTGGGCGAGGTGTGCAATCTTCGTCCCGAGGACATTCGCTTGGATGATGAAGTGCCTCATGTAGAGGTTGCTGAGCGCGAAGACAGGCGACAGAAGACCGACTATTCAGTACGCCGTATTCCTTTGGTAGGCGTTGCACTCTGGGCTATGCAACAGGCGCCGGATGGGTTTGCTCGATATGCTGACAAATCAGATTCAGCGTCAGCTGCTATCAATAAGTTTTTGAGGTCAAAAAAATTATTCCCGTCACCGAAGCACACAATATATTCGCTCCGGCATACTTTTCAGGATCGAATTGAGAACGTGGGCGCATCCGATCGCATGCAAGCCGACCTCATGGGACATGAATTCGGACGCCCTAAATACGGCGATGGCGCCGAAATGAAGCGGCGACGGGAACTATTGGAGTCTATCAAGTTGAAATGGCAAAGCTAGGCTGCGCGGAGTATTGCATGGGCACGGGCAATGGCGTCTTCTCGGCTTTGGGCGGCTAGAAGTTCAGCTTCTGCACGCTCCAACAAAGGAATTGCGGCGTCTCCGAACCTGACCACAAGCTTTGCTGTGTTCCGAACACACTCTTCGTGATCGGCCAAACTAAAAGATCGCCCCATCACTCACCGCCTTTCAGGGCTTGGCGGCTGGCCTCCTTTGCGCGCAAGATGGCGATGCGTTCTTTATTGAGCAGATCGTTGTCTACGATGATTTTTGCCTGACTTTCGGTGAAGCCATAAGAAACAACTTGTCGGATCATGCCTTCCCTATCAGGCCCTTCCAGCTTGGATAGTCTGTCAATGAGGGTCATGGCTTGGCCTCTAACTCAGTCACGAAGCAGAACGCTTCTGCCACAAGTACGTTCAGATCATCTCCAACCACACACCACGGACCATTTGCACCATCTTTGGTAGGCAACTCCGATACATCAAATGGTTCGACACACATGAACTTACCGGGATGGTCAGTATTGAGCTGAGGGTTGCGTTTTCCCACAGTCCATCCACGGTTCTCAAGAAATGCTTTCTTTTCGATAATGTTTTTCGCGATTTCGGATTTCGCCGCCGCGAGTTGGGTTTCGAGGGTTTCAACTTCTTTCAGTTTATTGCCCTGTCGAACGATCTCCATAGCAAGCATATTCCAGCTTGGGCGCTTGCCTACAGGTTCCAACTCCCAAGACAAATGAGCGATGAGGTATGCACGATCAGCCGCAGTTAGATTATTGGTGTTGCTTCCCATAAGGGCAGAAAATTCAGCCTCCAACTCCTTCACCCGCGCAGTCAGCGCCGCTTTGTCGGCTATGAGAGTGGAAAACAAAGTGACAACTTCGTCCGGTGAAGCTGATTCAAAGGTGAAGTTTTCAGCGCTGGCACTCCAATGTTCTTTGCCAACACGCGGATATTGGCCGGGTTCATAAGGCGCTGGATGCATCTTGTTCCAAACGAAACAGACTTCGCCTTCCTTGGTCGTATCCTTCCAGCCATCTCCAGATTTAAAAGCAGTGCCTTTCAATATTGGGATTGCTGCCCGTTCCGCCGCAATGATGGCAACGGCCTGCGAGCGGGTGACGAGTTCATGGGCTTTAGCAGGCCAAACGGCTCTATTAGCCTTGGAGTAGAAATACCCGAGGTATGTTGCCCCCACCGTCTCCAACCCATCCACAGGCGCGCCGGGGCGGGTGTTCCAAGCGTCAATTGCTGACTTGGCGGCAGACTGGTATTCTGGATGCAATTGCTCGAATGTTGCTTCGAACGAATTGATTGGGCTCTTGGAATAGGAAAAGCGATCTTTACGTTCCGGGCCTTGAAAGCTTTCACCGTGAACCTGAGCGCTGCAATCGTCGCACTCCACCCAAAAGGACGGTGTCCACGTATTTGATACGTCAACATTAGTTCCCCCACAAAACGGGCAAGGCTTAAGCGTCTGCATCACTGCCTCCATTAGGGTGGGTGAGCGGCGGATATCCGTTTTCAGCCATAAGCTTGTCGCACTCTTTCAAAGAGAGCAGCTTGCCCGTGCCGTAGTCGAGGCTGTCAATTATCCAGTCCTCGTCTATTTCGCTATAGCTCGTGCCATAACGTTGCTCGAAAAGTCGGTTAATTTCGAGATTAGTCTTGGTGTGTTTCTGCGCAAGCCGACAAGCGGCGTGTAATCGTGCTGTGGTGAGCTTTCTCATACCGCCCCCCCCGGTGCTTTATGTCGGGAAAGCGGGTGTGGCATAAATTCGACCGGATCGACAGGGCTTTCGCCTTCAATGTCCCACCAATAGCCGCCCTTGTGATCGGTCCACGTGGCCTGATAGACGCGACCGTCATCATCGCGAACCCAATAATCATCCGAGCTCCGAACGGTCATTTTCTCGCCGTCACCAAGATCAAAATCTTGATTGAATGTTATGGATTTATCGGCTTCTGAAATTGGACGCCAAAAATGTTCAAGGTTACTGCACCCACCCTCTACAGGCCGTTCTACGCCCATGTCAGGAGATACAGGGTGAGACAGGGCGCGGATTTCTGGGAAAGCTTCAAAATAAGCCTGCCGGTCCCATCCTTGCCCGTCACATCCATCACAAACCCATGTGTTTAAATACATATCGCCACAGTCAGCGTCATTGCGTTCACCAGTTCCGCCGCAAACCTTGCAAGCGCACTTTGCCAGTACCTGCATGGCCTCTGCATGATCGTAATTTACAGGGTTTCCAGTATCCTCCAACGCCTGCGCACGCTCTGAGCTTGTGCCTTGAGAGAGGGTGTGGAAAATCTTTTCTGCGCCCTCCACCGATAGAACAAAATCGTCAAAGATCGACATCGATGGAAAGCTTTTGTGTCCGATTTTCTTCGCGTAATTAATGAGGTTGCGAAGATCAGCTAAGTCGCCTTCCTCCAACGCCTGCACACGCGGCGATGGTTCATCATCCTTGGATCGGTCATGCTCAATGGCACTGTTTTCCGACATAGTGCGCCAGTCAGGC
Source organism: Ochrobactrum sp. Marseille-Q0166 (assembly GCF_014397025.1). Classification (NCBI taxonomy): domain Bacteria; kingdom Pseudomonadati; phylum Pseudomonadota; class Alphaproteobacteria; order Hyphomicrobiales; family Brucellaceae; genus Ochrobactrum; species Ochrobactrum sp. Marseille-Q0166. The sequence continues at coordinate 1,223,032 of NZ_JACJUO010000002.1, forward strand.
CAATCACGGGCCATGTTCTTTGTCTGCTTGGCAAGAAGGAGCGGCATTAGATCGTTGACGCTGCCACCATGTCGCCAGAAGCCATCCATTGCCAGAATGACAACATCAATCCATTCGGACAGGTCGTGAGGTTCGGCTTCAATCTCTTTCAACTCCTTGCGGATATGTTCGAGAATACCAAGAGTACGCAGCGCAGGGCCAAAGGTCTTCTTTGACCATTCGATTTGACGTGCATAATAGGTTTCAATCGTCTCCGTTGCTTCCACTGCGGACAAGATGCGAGCTGCATAGTAGGCCTGTGCTGCGGCTTTGGCGGCTTCTTCGGACGAGAAAACACCAATCATTGTTCCGTCAGTATAAACCCGGAAGCCGTCACTTTTAATTTTGATATGATAGTACGTCGCGAACTTGGTGTCGGCTGTCCAGCCGATTACCTCACTATCTTCAACTGAATATGTTTCTTCCGTCCACTCCAGCTTCTTGACCGTAACGCCAGTGAGAAAGGGGAGAGCGGCGGTGAGGGCAGCGATGACGCCATCACGTGTTGTTGCGGTCTTTTCAAACGCGTCTAGCGCGTTCTGCACTGCTGCTTCTGGTATGGTCGGGGTGCAATTAGGTGCGCTATCGGCCTCGTAGACCGCCTGTTCAATGTCTTTCAGGTAGGCCATCACGCCGCCCTCCGCTTGAAAGGACGGCGATTGTCGTTGGCTGGGCGCACGCGGCGCATACGGATCTTCTCGCCCGTTTTGCGCGATACATCATATGAGATGTCTTTGATTGTTGCGGCGGTTGCCGGGTCGCTCACGCGGTACCAACGGGCAATCGAAAGGATTGCTGCTACTGTGGTGCCCTGAGCAATGAACTCGTCGGCGGTAAGGATGTGCGTGTGTCTGTTAGACATGAATAAGTGCTCCTCGTGTGGTTTTGGTAAGCGTGACGACCCGTGGCGTGAAAACGCTCGGATCGTCGATGGTTGGGAAATCCTGGGGCGCAGCGCCCCGTCGCTATCTTTCGCGGTAAATCAAGTGACGACGAGACCCATCGCGCCGACGCCCACAACAACGCAAAATCCAATGATAACCGTCATTTCAACAGCTTCACGCGCTGCGTACCGTATCCAAGGCATTGGGCGGGCATGCTTCTTTGCGCGGTGATCCGGGCGCCGCATCGGCTCATCATTGCCTGCACGATGCACGTCGGTCTGCAGGTCTGGTTCCATATCGGCGAGCATTTCCAGTAGGGCGCGGTTCATGCTGCGCTCCTTTCCTGCTGCACATTGTCGTTCGCTACCGGTGCAAGGCGATAGTAGCCGTTTGGCTCAACACCCCGCTGACGCTTTGGAATCGTCCAGCCGTAAGCGGGTAGAATCTTGCGGAGATAGTGAATTTGGATCAGAACAGTATGATGCGCGTTCTCAGGCCCGCCGTTTGGGTCAAGCTGGTAAACATTGTCAACCAGATCGTTGATGTACATACGGCGGGGATGAACGGAAGCAAGTGCTTCCACGATGGCGCGTTGTCCTCTTGGCAGAGGTGCGTCCTGCAGATCAATGGACGGGGTGGACATATTAAGCAGCCTCCAGCACCAAAGCGGATTCTTTGCTGGACACTTCTTCAATAGGACCAGCTGTTGCACCGCTGGTCTGGAAAACTTCGTAAACTTCGCCTGGAAATAGCTTGGCGAGGCGCGTCGCCTCAGCCAAGGCTTGCTCGAAAGATCCGTGTTCATACGGCATGTTAGAGCCGGGAGCTACGCGTCCCGTTTTCTTGCCGCGGCGAAAAACAAAGAACCCGCCGCCGATTACTTCGTTCTTGCGAGGCGCTGGCGATCTTCTTCTTCTCGGTGAAACTGTAGTCATAATTGGTACTCCTCGTGTGGGTTGGTTCAGCAGATCAAGCTGGTGAGGCTGTCTTCGTGCTGTTGTGTCACCTTTATATGTCTATCCGTCATCATATGTCAACATTGATGATGACAAAAACACATCATCAGAATCCGCAGAGTTAACCAAGTGTGAATAATGTTCTTGAAATGTTCGTGATATGATGAAATCCTAAATTAGGAATAGCGTGTATGAGGTGTCATGTTTCCGTTGTTTATTGTGCTAGGGTTCTCTCAGGGCAGGTGGGGGGTAATTCCCGATGCTCCTATCCAAGTAGATACAGAAGATCACGCGCTGAGGCTGGCTCATCGCTTAGCTTGCGAAAAGCCTGCCGTCCTTGCTTTATACAGATGGAATAATGAGACGCAGATCATCGCTGCTATCGGGCGTATACCTGATAGCGCGCTTGAAGCTGTAGCTAGTGGCTAGTTTTTAACGAGTGTTGTATTTCCCGACAACGCGATGGCAGACAGGCCAATCAGCTCGAAATTCCTTGAATTCCTTGTGCGGGTTGTACTGCTCTAACATCCATTCGCGATCATTAAAGCCGACGAGTCGTTTGATGATCGCTTCGTTCTCGTCCATTGCACTGGTGTGATAAAGAATTACGTCTTCATCACGAACTGGCGGCAAATTCGGGTTTACGAGTGCGGTTTCGCCGGGGCGATAGGCAGGAACCATTGATTCCCCGGACAATAGAAGGCCGTAGCCACCCTTAACACCCTGCAGTACTGCAGGCATTTTCATATAGCTGATTGGATCAAAGGTGATGATGACGTGTCCATCGCCGCCCTTCGCCGCAGCATAAACGGGCAAGCCACGTTCTTGGCTTACGAGCTGATCGCCGGGGATAAGAGTCGGTTTGAAGGTGTCAGATATTGGTTTAGCTGATGTGGCGGCCATCTCGCCGTTACCAAAAGCAAGCCAATCCTCATTAAGATCCAGCGCACGAGCCAAGCGGGCGACAAAGTCGACGCTTGCGCCGCGCTTCCCGCCTTCCAGAAGGCTGATCGACGACTTGTCGCGCCCAATTAGAGCGGCAAGGTCAGCCTGACTCATTCCTTTAAGTTCACGCGCCGAACGAAGGCGCTGCGCGAAATCTTTATCCATGATGCGCTTTTCGCATATTGTTGTGAAAATGTAACGTGCGAAAATGTCACCACGTGTTGACAAGTATGCGAATCTGTCATATATAGGTTTCATCAACCGGCGCATAAGACGCTGGACATTTCGAAGGAGGGCCTACCTCATGATGCCAGAGAACATCCTCCCAAGGATATCGGCACTCAATAGATAGACACCGCGCTGAAGCGCAATTGAAACTGAGGAGAGAGCAAATGACCAATTCCGCCAAAAGAAGCGAACCGGCTCTCGTTGAGGTGCCGCCATAGGATCAATAGGGCGCTGCTGACCTGAATAGGGTCAGTGGCGGTTTCGGCGTTCCCGAATGCTGAAAACTTTAAAGGCGGAGTTTAAGAGCCGGCACCACCCGCTGCTCGCTCCGCCTCGTAATAGCCAGACCACACGAGGAGGGCTTTCGCCGCTTCCAAAGTCTGACGTTCCTTGCCGGGTACCACCCCAGCCGACAAGACAGATGGCTTCACCAATGCCATTTGTCAATACTAACCAACACGAGGAGCTATGAATCAACCACAGCTACAAGGCAGACCTGTCTTGCAGGCGGAGGCGCGAAGCCACCGTAATGCAGGAAAAGCATACAGCAAGATTGCATCAATCATGGGCTTAACCAAAGGGCACGTCTGGTCACTACTGGCTGAACGCGCACAGCAGTCTAAGCCTCCTGAGCCGAGCGCAGGCGTTGTTGTCAAACGACGCACCAACCGAGGCTCATGCTCATCTACGTGTCGCGATGTCTTTATCGCGATGCCGCGTATTACAGTTCTGGACGGCCCGTTTATCGGATCTGCTGCATTGAATGGCGCCACAGTCCACTAGCCTTTAAGGCACGACGGCGGTGCTGCTCTGCACCGGCCACAGATCAACCTCCTGAGAGGAGGAATATCAATGAAATCTCACAACTTGCGTGAGCCACACAAGGCTTACCAAACCAAATTCACGCGGACTGGTGAGCGGGATACGACGAACCGCAAGCCTTATCGCACAGCCGCGCAGAAGCTGCATGCCCGCGACACCGCCGTCCTTAAAGACGGTCGGTACGTTTCGAACGCTCCTGTGTCCTTCAGCAGAACGAAGCGGGGTGCAGCGTGACTTGCGAATGCGGCGAATGCTGGGACCTACCCGGCTCAATTGTGACCCACAAGCTGACAGGCTGGAAGGGCATCATTATCGGAGATCGAGACGGCTGCATGTTCCTCACAGTGCGGTTCTGGATACCAGGCACCGGCCTTGGGACGATCGAAGTTTCGCGTTTCGAAGTTGAACCACCCGCTAATGATGGCGACGGCGGTGGTGGCTCTGAGGTAGGAACTGAAGAAGACAATGTCATTCCGGTCGATTTCACCAAGAAAGTAAAACTGACCAAAACGACAAAGACGAGGGGAGTAGCGTGATGACAAGCTCAACTTCCAAGGATCGGCCACAAATCATAATCCTTCATGAAACTGTACTGCAATCTTGGCTGCGTGATGCCAGTACGTTCGCGTTGTTTCTCGGGCTAATTGGCATCGGAATCCTACTGCAGAGTGTAGCACTGCAATGGGTGGGTGCGATTATCGGAATGCTCTGTCTTGCAAGTGTGAAAATATCAAAACGATTGTCTTTCGACGGTGCTCGTAAGTACATAGACGAGACGGAGGCAAGCCTATGAGCCCCTTCAAAGACTACGTCGTCGAAGACGACCGCATCTTGTCCAGCGAGACTACTCTGGGCATTGGTGATCGCTTCGTCATGGGGCTGGCGGTTGTCGCAGCTTTAGCGCTGGCCATCGGCTTTTACTCGTGGGTGTTGTTGTGAACGCTGTCACGTCAGCCGGCAATGGCACCGGTAAGATTGCGCGCTCTCTAGCTCTGACGGGCTTTACCCTTGGATTCTTGCTGATCGTGGCAGGTCTCATCTTCTGGAATGCAGTTCTGCCGTTCTACGGCTTGCTTTATTTGTGGGGTGGCCAATGACCTATCCTTGGTTCCCCACTTTATCCATGTCCGCTCCAATCTGGCTGATAGGATCACTGCTTTTACTAACTATCGTTATAGGATTGAAATTCCTATGAGCGCTCTTGCCCTAATCGGCGGCATTGTACTATCCGGCATCATCGCAGTCGGCATCGTCCAGATCGTCAATAAAACAATCATCCGAAAAAATGAGGAGTAAATGATGCGCAATTTCGCACCTATTATAGGGCTTTTTGCTTTCGTCTTAGCGCTAACAGTGGCATTCAGCTCATGGTACACCATCGACCAAGGTGAGCGTGGCGTTCTGCTTCGTAACGGAGCCCTCGTAGGGACTGCTCAGCCGGGGCTAGGCTTTAAATTGCCATGGATTGAGGAAGTGGTGAAGGTCTCCGTGCAGTCGCGTGCGCAGCTTTACACAGAAGTTCCAGCCTATTCGAAGGATCAGCAATCAGCGGTCTTATCTCTTTCAGTCAATTATCGAATCCCTGCCGATCAAGTCACAGAAGTCTATAGTGTCTACGGCGGTGAAGAAGGCCTCTTGTCTCGTCTTGTAGATCGGCGGGTGAATGAAGACTTAAAGACCGTATTCGGTCAATTCACAGCCGTTGCAGCGATTCAGGATCGTTCACGCCTAAATCTTGAAGTGGCATCAGCCATTCAGAACTCCGTGAAAGGCCCGGTCATCATCGACAGCGTACAGATTGAGAATATCGACTTCTCCGACGCATACGAAGCTAGCATCGAGCAACGCATGCTTGCAGAAGTTGAAGTGCAAAAACTTCGTCAAAATGCTGAACGCGAAAAAGTGCAGGCTGAAATAACGGTAACCCAAGCAAAGGCGAATGCTGACGCTGTGCGCGCGCAGGCAGAAGCAGAAGCCGAGGCAATAAGGATCAAGGGTGACGCAGAAGCGGCATCTATTAAGGCGCGCGGCGACGCACTTCGCGAGAATCCCGGCCTTGTGGCACTGACACAAGCCGAGAAGTGGAACGGCCAGCTTCCGACCACGATGTTGCCAAGTGGCTCCGTTCCAATGCTTCAGCTTCAATAAGCAAACTTGGCGGGGTTTGTCCCGCCAACACCACTACCGACCAGAACACACGAGGAGTCACTTATGGCTATCAGCCTATCAAGCCTCAAATCTACTAAGAGAAACGACCCGCCAGTCATGCTTTTGTATGGAGTCGACGGTATCGGCAAGACCAGCCTTGCCGCTGAGTTTCCAGACCCGATCTATTTGGCCACAGAAGGCGAGCGTCCGCCGTCTGATATCGAAATGGCAACGCCAGGCACGATTGAAAGCTTCGACGACTTGCTCAACATTATCGGCGAGCTGTTGACCGTCGAGCATGATCGGCGCACCGTCATTATTGACAGTGCCGACGGCCTCGAACCGCTTGTCTGGGCTGCTACATGTGCCCGCCTTGGTATCAATAGTATTGAGGAGGCTGGATTCGGTAAAGGCTACGTGGAAGCCGACACCGAATGGAACGAGCTTATGTCAGCGCTGTCGGCGCTCGCTCAAGCTGGCATTTATGTGGTCATCCTCGCCCATCCCGAGATTGTGCGCTTCGACAGCCCGACGACAGATCCTTATTCGAGGTACCAGCCGAAACTGCATAAGCGCGCCAATGCACTTGTTCGCGAAAAGTCTGACGTTGTGGCGTTCATGAACTACCGTGTTTCCATCAAGGAAAAGGAAGTCGCGCGCCAGACAAAGGTCGCCCATGCCGAGGGCGGCAAAGAGCGCCAGATCCATCTGAATGAAGGCGCAGGCTTCAACGCCAAGAACCGGTATTCAATGCCCGACGCCGTTCCATACCGCAAAGGGCAGGGCTTCACCGAGCTGGCGAAATACTGGCCGGTCACGCTGCAGGAGGCTGCGTGATGGGGTGGTTCAGTCCAAATCCTATGCAGCTAAAGTTTGGAGAACCTGTCCATCAGATGGCAATCCGAGCGCTTCTTTCTGGTGCATTGAAACCCGATTCAGAAAGCATTCTGACTTCAACCAAGTATCATTTTGTAGGCCCTCACGGGATTGTTTACCGCGGAAAAGATCGAACTTGGCGTCGAAATACAAGCAATTTTGCGTCTGGTTTAGCTCAATTGTGCGAAGAAATTCAACAGGACTTCAACGAGCGCATAGCGGCACAAGAAAAAGCACGTGAGTACGCTCGCGACAAACTATCTGTTCCCAGCCTTTTTGCGTCCGTTACTAAACAAGAGGAACCCGCATAATGGAAAAAGCACTAGCAGGACTGGTTACGGTTGCCGCCATCCTTTTCTTTGCACCGCTGATCGGCGTTCTATTTGGCGCGTTTTCGGGATGGGTGGTCGGTTTCTTCTTCACTGAAACTGTGCAGGCATTCTTCACCGCTTTGGGCGTCAATGCTGGTCACTTGTCGCTTTGGCAGATTGGCGCTGCGCTTGGATTCATCGGTGGGTTTCTCCGACCCACTGTATTTCGCGCAAAGTCTTAATCTGCGCACTAACCACACCACCAACACGAGGAACTAACAAATGGCAAGACTTGGAACGGCGTTTGACGCCACCCAACACGACACGACGCAGTCGGACTATTCCGAGCTGCCGAACGGCACATACAAGATGGAAATCGAGGCGGCCGACGTGGTGCCGACTTCGACCGGTAGCGGCACTATCCTGAAAACAACGTTGAAGGTGCTCGAGCCCGCTGAATACGCCGAACGCAAGCTGTTCAACAACTACAACATCGAGAACAAAAACCCGACCGCGCAAGAAATTGGTCAAAGGCAATTTGCCAGCCTTTGCCGCGCTCTCGAGATGTCCTCGGTAGAAGACACCGACGACCTGCTCTTTAAGTCGTTCACGGTGCGAGTGGCCCTCGGCAAACCTTCAAAGGACGGGCAGTATCCCGCGCGCGCCGAGATCAAGAAATACTTCTTCCCTGACGAAAACAACGTGCCTGAGCCGAGCATTGACGCTCAACAGCCTGCGGCGGCAGCGCAGCGATCAGCCAATGACAACCGCCCTGCAGCGGCAAACAACAACAAGCCATCGCAGCCTGCAAAAGCTGCGGGAAGCCGTCCTTGGTCTAAGTAAGCACCAAAAAGCTGCCGGTGCTTTCGCGCCGGTAGCCCACCGAACCGAACACGAGGAGTTTTGTATGGCATACGAATCCGAGCGCAGACAGATCGATGGTGCGCTTCCAATACGCTTCGACGGTGCGTTTGTTGCTGGCGGCGCAGTAACGAGCGTATTTACCGGTACTGACATAAATGACGTCGATTTGTATTTCAAATCTCGCCGCGCATTCGAGCGAGCTATTTATGACGCGTATGAGGAAGGCCTATGGTGCGTGGCTGCCAGTAAGCGCGCCGTGACCTTCACCGATCAGAGCAACAATATTGCTCAGCTGATGTATTTTGACTTCTTCCCAAGTGCCCAGTCTATTTTTGACGCCTTTGATTTTACCGTTTGCATGGGAGCGGTGGATCTGGATGCAGGCGCCAAAAGTCCAGATTCCGGATTTGCGTTTCATCCTGACTTTCTGAAGCACAACAGCCAGCGCTTTCTGAAATTCAATGCTGGCACTCGCTATCCACTAGCGTCAGCTACCCGCGTCCTGAAATATCAACAGCGTGGCTACACCATCGGGAAAGGCGACATCATGAAAGTTGCCTTGGTCGTTCGTGGCGTGAAGATCGAAACTTGGGAAGACCTGAAGGACCAGATCGGTGGCGCTTACGGTGACAAGGTTGTGCTCGGAAATGAGGACAAACCTTTCACCATTGAGGCGGCCATCAAGGCACTTACTGTTGAGGATGCCGAAAGTGAACCTTGGGTGCAACCGGCCAACGATAACATGCCGGGCAATGCAGAAGCGCTGCTTGAACAACTTGCCGATCTCAATGGCATCGAATTTGTTCCGCCTGAGCTTGATGAAGACGGCTGGCCTCTAGCAGCCTAAAACCAACCACGGCGCGGTCACCAGCCGCGCCTACCACCAACACGAGGAGAAACCCATGCGGGTAACGCTTGATCGAGCGCAGCTTGCGCACGCCTTGTCGACCGTGACAAAGGCAGTTGAGGCCAGAACGACAACTCCAATTCTTGGCAACGTGCTTTTGTCCGTGGACAAAGGAAAGCTGGGCATCACCGGCACTAATCTTGATCTGGAAATCAGCACCAGCTTGCCGGTTCTGGACAGCCAGGAAGGTACTGTCACGGTTGCAGGTAAGCTACTTCTGGATATTACCAAGCGCGCCACAAGTGACGTTAACTTGGAAGCCGACGGCAATCATCTGGTCGTTAAATCTGGAAAGAGCCGTTTCAAACTAGATACATTGCCAGCTGCTGACTTCCCTTCCTTCAGTCACGGAAGCTTCGACACCACAATCGAAGTCGATCTGGCATCACTCGTGCAGGAAGTGCAGTTCGCTGTCAGCACCGAAGAAACCCGGTATTACCTCTGCGGCGTCTTTCTGGAAGCAAAGGACGGCCATATCGTTGCCACGGCGACAGACGGGCATCGTCTCGCATCGACACGCATTGAGCAGGAAGCCACGTTTGCTCCGGTCATTCTGCCTAACAAGTTGCTCTCATTGCTGCCGACCGGCGTCGCGTCAGTTTCGCTGTCGTCAAACAAGGTGATGGTCGAGAGCGGCTCGACTGTCATCGTGTCGAAACTCGTCGACGGCACATATCCGGATTACGAGCGCGTTATTCCAAAGCCATCGGAGCGTGTAGCTACACTATCGGCAAAAGCACTACGCGAAGCTGTCGGCCGAACGTCGGTTATCGCAAGCGAACGCGGTAAGGCCGTTCGGTTCTCATTTGCTTCGGATGCTCTGACACTGAATGTCGCTAATCCAGATCGCGGCGATGCAACTGAGGAAATGGAGGTCAACTTCAGCAGCGAGCCGCTGACGATCGGTTTCAATGGTCAGTATGTCACCGACCTTATGGCGGCGTTTGGTGCGGATGAAATCACGATGTCGATGGCCGACTCCGGCTCGCCTGCGCTGATCACGTCGGCCGGTCAGCCGGGATATAGGTGCGTAATTATGCCGATGCGGGTTTAGACCGTGGCCCCACTCCCCAAACCTCAATCGACAACCGTCGGCGCGATCTATGCTGCTTACGAGGCCCAGGCGAAATCCTGGGACTCGTGGGGCATCAGCGTGGGCGAGGCTGGCACGGAATGCGACAGGGCGCTTTGGTACGGTTTCAGGTGGGCCTCGGCCCGCGAAGTCCATAGCGGACGCCAGCTGCGCTTGTTTGAAACGGGTAATATCGAAGAAGATCGGCTCGTTGCTGATCTCGAGCGCATCGGCGTCGACGTATACGGGCAGCAAGACAAGATCCGGCTTGTATCTGGCTTTGTGCGCGGCAAGTGCGACGGCAAGGCAATGAATGTGCCGGAGGCGTCGAAGACAGAACACCTGTTAGAGTTTAAATCAAGCAATGCCAAGGGCTTCGCGCTGATTGTTAAGGGCGGCTGTCAGAAAGCAAAGCCGTTGCACTATGCGCAGTGCCAGCTTGGAATGCATGCCTTCGGTTTGAGCCGGTGCCTTTATCTTGTCTCATGCAAGGACAGCGACAGCCTTTATTCAGAGCGCATCGAATACGATCTGGAATTCTGCCTTCGGCTGGTAGCGCGCTGCGAACGCATCGTATTTTCGGACACTCCATCGAGCAGAATTAGCGAAAACCCGGAGTTCTTCGGATGCATGTTTTGCAAGCACAAGGCCGTCTGTCATCACGATGCACAGCCGCGAGTGAACTGCCGAACTTGCCTTCATGCTCAGCCTGAAAGCGGCGGAGATTGCCATATCTCATGCGCGCGATGGGCAAAGCCATTGTCGATCGACGAACAGCGCGACGGGTGCCCAGCTCATCTCTACCTACCGGGCATGGTGAATGGCGAACAGATCGACGTCGACAAGGAGGCCGAGACGATCACTTATAAGATGAAGTCGGGAGAGGTTTGGGTGGATGGCTATAAGGGTTAGGACCAGTATTGGGAGAGGCGGTCTTCTTCGCGATCAATAGATGAATTAAAGTATATCAATGCGTTTGTCAGTAAAGATTTCTCGCTAAGAAATTCATCGGATTTGTAGTCTCCGTCTTCTGTTAGTTTGTTAACTCTGTTCGCAAAGATAGCAGCCAGTCTAGCGTTCTGACGTAGTTCAAAGGGAAATTGACGAGTTATTTTATAAACTTCTTCCTCTGATATTTTGGGATATTGAATATAGTTCGAGTTCGATATTCGACCTATTTTGGTAGACCAGGAATTTTCAGCAAAAGCGACAGAACGATAAATCTCTCTGAGTCTATCTAGATTATCTAGTTCTTCTTTCAGTGAACGCTTTACCGTCGCCACATGCTGTCGTCTATTTGCATCCAACTGCTGCTTGGCAACCACGACAGCAACCAAAACCGGGATGCCCGCAAGGATCGTTCCGTAGTCCTTCATAAGCACCAAGAACGCTTCCCCAAAGGTCGGCAGCTTTGCATAGAGCGCACCGAAGACCATCGCGCAAACACCGACGTAGACCGCAGTCGCCACGTACAAAATCGATGAAGAAAACTGCTCGTTTTCTTTTTCTACTTTCTCTTTATCAGACAAGGTAACGCCCCAACATGCTAACCTTACGAAACTACCAGTCAGAAGCAATAGACGCCGTTTTCGACTATTGGCAAGAGGAGGCAGGTAATCCGCTTGTTGATCTTGCGACCGGCTGCGGCAAGTCGTTGGTTATGGCGTCACTTATCCAGCGCCTTGTCGAGGGCTGGCCTGATATGCGCGTGATGGTCGTTACGCACGTCGCGGAACTGATCGAACAGAATTATCTGGAATTGCTGGGCGTCTGGCCATTCGCGCCTGCAGGTATCTATTCAGCTGGCCTTGGCCGTCGTGACGCTCGCAGTCAGATCGTGTTTGCTGGCATTCAGACTGTTCATAATAAGGCGCAGCAAATCGGTCACGTCGACGTGCTTATGGTCGACGAGTGCCACCTCATCCCGGTCAACAGCAACACGATGTATCGCAAGTTCATTGACGCGCTGCTTGAGGTTAATCCGGATATGAAAATCCTCGGACTGACTGCCACGCCTTATCGGTTGGATAGCGGTCGATTAGATGAAGGCGCAGATCGCCTGTTTGACCAGATCGTCTACACATACGGCGTTGCTGACGGGATCCGTGATGGCTTCCTTGCTCCGCTAACGAGCAAGCCAACCGCTACAGAATACGACGTCAAAGGCGTAGGAAGGCTCGGGGGCGACTACAAGCAGCGCGCGCTAGAGGAAGCGATTAACCGAACCGACCTCAATGATGCTGTGGTTTCTGAGATCATTGCAAAGGGCACTGATCGTCGCTCCTGGCTTTGTTTCTGTGCTGGCGTAAAAGCTGCACTGGACGTGCGCGACGTATTCAGATCACGCGGCATTACATGTGAAGCCGTAACGGGCGATACGCCGAAGGAAGAACGCCGCCGCATACTAGAGGACTTCAAAGCGTACCGCATCCAGTGTGTGACGAACAACTCAGTTCTTACCACAGGATTCAATCATAAGGGCGTTGATTTAATTGCATTTATGCGCCCAACCCTGTCATTGAGTTTGTACGTACAGATGGCCGGCCGTGGCACTCGTCCGCTCTACAAGGCAGGTGCGCCACTAGATACGGTTGAGGAGCGGCTTGCTGCTATCTCGGCAGGACCAAAGAAGAATTGCCTGGTACTCGACTTCGCGAAACTCGTCGACCGGCATGGCCCTGTCGACATGGTCGAGCCGAAAGCGCCAAGCGCTGGCACTGGCGAGCCGCCAATCAAGATCTGCCCAACCGTACCTGACGGCAATGGGGCGGTCGGTTGCGGTGAGAAGGTGCACATCTCGCTGATGAAGTGTCCATGCTGCGGCTATGACTTCCCTCCTAACGAGGACGAGAAGCTAACCCGACAAGCCGCTGACGTTCCGATTGTCAGCACTGCCGAGGCAGAATGGCGCAAGGTGACCGGCCGGACGTTTCATTTCCACGAAGGTAAGGGCGACAAGCCACCGTCGGTCAAGTGCAGCTACATCGCTGGCTATACGCAGATCAATGAATGGCTTTGCCCTCAGCATACTGGTTTCGCACAAACCAAGGCGCATCGATGGTGGACGCAGCACGGAGGCCAGCGGCCGTTTCCAAAGACAGTCATGGAATGGCTTGAGCGTCAGCGCGAGTTGCTTACCACCGACGAAATAAGCGTCGTTCCGAATGGTAAATATTGGAATGTGAAAGACGTGCGGGCAGGCCTTAGTCTTGAAGCAGACAATGACAACGCTCCGGAGCCTGCGAACGACAATGTGTCGGTAGGCCTTTCGGAGATGCTAGACGACGAAATACCGTTCTAAAAAGAGCGGTCCGAAGACCGCTCTTTTGGTAATCACTGGTTAGGAATTACTTCGCCCAACGACCTTCATACTTAAAGTCAGGGGCCTTTTCGAGATCTTCTTTGGTCGTGTCCATCTTGGCTGACCACTTCTTGTCATTCTCAGAATAAAGAATCTCAATGTTCTGGGGTGCCACTACAACATACTTCTCACCAATGCCGAGGAAACCGCCAACTGAAACGATATACCCAGTCAGCGCACCATCAGAAATTACCAAATCCTGGATTTTGCCGATGGTTTCATCTTTAGAATTAACGATGTCCAGGTTCAGGATGTTGTTAGTGATCACATCAGTCGGCTTCGCACTAACGAACACTTCAGTTTCGGTTGTCGTCGCAGTTTGAGCGTTTGCAAAAGAAGCGAGTGCAACCGTAGCGACAGCAGCCAACAGAATACGACGCATGTGAATTCTCCTAATGAAATCTAGACGTTAATGTCGGTATACAAATGCGGAAGGGCTTAAAAAGGTTCCAAAGATAATTCTAAAATTTTGCCGATGATGCGTTGCACGACCACCCATTAACACACCATTTATTATAGTGCCGCACCATCGGCATTACCAACCACACGAGGAGCATCAAATGAATAATGCAGAAACTTACGATCCGTATAACGCCAGAGGGATGGGCCACAACAACCCGCCGACCTCTGCATATGAAGAGATCAAGCAGGAAATCGAAGAACTGTTCGACGAGGCGAAAAACTTCGCGGACGGCGAAGCCATCGACAATCAGGCTCTCGCCGACGCTGTGACCGAGCTCCATGACAAGTTGCATGAGGCTGGAAAGCGCGCCGAAGAAGTTCGAAAAGAAGAGGCTAAGCCGCACGACGACGCCAAAACTGAAATCCAGGCGCGTTACAACAAGCTGATCGGCAATACTAAGACATCAGGCAAAGGCAAGGTCGTGCTTGGCAAGGAAGTGCTTCAAGGGCTACTGACTCCATGGCGCAATAAGGTTGCTGCTGAAAAGGAAGCGGCTGCTCGGCGGGCAAGAGAAGAAGCTGACCACGTCATTCGTGAAGCGCATGAAGCTATGCAAGCAAGCAAGGGCAATCTGGAAGCACGCGAGCAGGCAGAGGAACTGGTCAAAGAAGCGAAACAGGCCGACCGTTGGGCGAAGCGTGAAGACAAGGCAGCAACGACTGGCACTGGCCTTCGTTCGGTATGGCATTGCGATCTGGTCGACGAAGGCGTTGCGCTTGATTGGGCATACGGCCGTGCGCCAGAGCGTTTCAAAGCTGTTGTACAGGCAATGGCCGAAGAAACCGTGCGCGCCGGTATGCGGCAGGTGCCAGGCTTCAATGTGCGTGAGGAAAGGGTGGCGCGGTAACTAGGTTGAGTCAGTTTTTTGTTCGATAAATGGGTAATCTCGCAAGACCAATCGTAACAGAATGCCGGATCTAATTGCCTCTTCTTTTAGCTCCTTCAATGGTATTGGGTGGCTTTGATCGATCTGAAATGTTGCGTCGTCAGATAGGTTTTGTGAGATATACCTTAAAAGATAGGCCCAAACTAAGCAATGGGCTTTCGCTTTACTGTAATCTAACAATGAATAGGAACTATTTACAAGTAGTGTCTGAGACGCGCGATAGTAATAATACGCTTTTTTGGAGAGATCAACGTTGATTACGCTAAGCTGGGCGGATGAAGTAGCTTTCAGGTTGAACATTTTTGTTGTCGAGTTGTAATTAACACCGTAAGTGCGGCGTGTATGGTTTTGGTGCTTATTTAGATCAGATATCAGATCATAAAACTCGGAGGAAACATTTGCGCAGCTAATGATCGCTGCTTGTTTGCGTCGCTTGTTTTCGGTTTGCTCCGATGCTCTAACTTGTTCTCGAGCGCTTACCAACACAAAGACCCCAGCTCCTAGAGCTAAGGACCCGCCAATCAATGTTTGATAAGGTTCAACCCACTTAAGTAAAAGTATCCATCTAGCGCCTTCAAAATAGGCACTGAAACAAGCGCCACTCAGAAACATTCCGCATGTGCTCTCATAGTGCCATGCAACAAATGCCAGCAGGGCCCATGTAGATGCAATGCCGATAGCCCAATACTTCAACTTTTCCATTGAGGCCCCACGCCGAAGAAGAATCGCTGTTCACTTATAGCAACCACCCCGCCAGCCACCAACTGGCGGGTTACCACAGCACGAGGAGAGAATATGTCTTACGCAGAGTTGTTGGCGCGTAAAAGCGCTGATGCACCACTGCGCGGCCTGTCGTCTATTCCGTCACTACATGAAGGCATGTTTGCCTATCAGCGTGACGTGACCGAGTTTCTACTCGGTGTAGGCGGGGGTGCCGCGTTCCTGGATACAGGACTTGGGAAAAGCTTTGTCGCATTAGAATGGGCAAGAGTAGTTTCAGAGCAGATCGGAAAGCCCGTTTTGATGCTGGCACCGCTAGCAGTTGCGCCGCAACACGTTCGTGAGGCGCAGAAATTCGGATACGAAGACGCGCGAGTTGTTCGTTCGCAAGACGATGTTGGACCGGGTATCAACGTCACTAACTACGCCAAAATAGATCATTTCGACCCCAGCGAGTTTGCAGGTGTGGTGCTTGATGAGTCCAGCGTCATCAAGAATTTCACCGGCCAGACAACCCGTAAAATGATTGCGATGTGGAAAGACACACCATTTCGTTTGGCATGCACCGCAACGCCGGCACCGAATGACCACATGGAGTTGGGCCAGCATTCGCAGTTCTTGGGCGTAATGAATTCCAACGAGATGCTAACTCGGTGGTTTATCGCCGATCAAACGAATATGGGCCGCTATCGTCTCAAGGGACACGCCGTAAAACCATATTGGAGTTGGGTTGCGAGTTGGGCCAGATGCATTTCAAAGCCATCAGATCTCGGTTATTCCGACGATGGTTTCGGACTGCCACCTTTGGAAACATTTCGACACGAAATCAGGGCGGACTTGAGTGTCGACGCGGGAGAAATGTTGTTTCGCATTCCGGATACTAGCGCAACAGCCATTCATAAAGAAAAGCGCCTAACTGCCAACGCACGAGCTGAGGCAATCGCGGAGCAGGTCAATTCAGAGCGCTCCGAGCCTTGGGTTGTGTGGTGCGACACTGATTATGAAGCCGATGCTTTGACAAGCCGTATTCCTGATGCAGTCGAGGTTCGGGGATCGATGACGGACAAGGTAAAAGAAGATCGATTGGTTGGGTTCAGCGAAGGAAATATCCGCGTAATCGTCAGTAAGCCGTCAATAGCTGGTTTTGGCTTAAATTGGCAACACTGCGCTCGAATGGCATTTGTCGGACTGTCGTTCAGCTACGAGGCATATTACCAGGCCGTGCGTCGCTGCTACAGATTTGGGCAGAAACGACCAGTTTATGTGCATATTGCGCTAGCAGATACCGAACGAGCGATATGGGACACAATCAATCGCAAAAGCGGCGATCACGCAAATGAAGCGCGAGATGTACTCAGCGATGCGTCGAGCCCATCAGAAACGCCAAGTCAAAATCAACTATCACCCAACTACGCCTGTAAACTTGCCCGATTGGGTGAAGGGAGCTTCTGTATGACCTATGTCCTAGACCAAGCAGCCGGTGACAAATGGGCGGCTTACAATGCAGATTGCGTGCCATTCACACAGGGACTGCCTGATGCGTCTATAGATTTCAGTGTTTACTCCCCGCCTTTCTCTTCGCTCTACATTTATTCGGAGAGCGTTGCAGACATGGGAAATTGCGCGACGGACGATGAGTTCTTTGAGCAATACCGTTACTTGGTGCGCGAAAAATTCCGCGTAACTAGGCCGGGACGCCTCACTGCAATCCACGTCAAAGACCTAGTATATTACCAGAATAGCAGTGAACGTGGCACAGCAGGACTGCGCCCGTTTTCGGATGACTGCACTCGCCTTCACATTGAGGAAGGTTGGGATTTTCATTCGCGGATCACAATCTGGCGCGATCCAGTGCGGGAAATGCAAAAAACAAAAGCTCATGGGCTTCTTTGGAAAACACTTAGAGCTGACAGCACGTTTAGTCGCATGGGTATGCCTGAGTACCTGCTCGTTTTTCGGAAGTGGGCGAAAGATGGCGAAGAAGTTAAACCAGTAACCCACACTAAGGAGAGTTTTCCAGTGACGGACTGGCAGGATCATGCATCGCCAGTATGGAACTTTAGCAAGCAGGATTTGCCCGAGACTGATGTTCTGAATGTTAAGGTTGCCAGATCGGACAAGGACGAAAAGCACCTTTGCCCCATGCCTCTAAACATCACAAAGCGCGAATTGCGTATGTGGTCAAATGCAGGCGACACCGTTTTCTCGCCGTTTATGGGAATTGGATCTGAAGGATACGTTTCTCTGCAAAATAACCGCCGCTTTATCGGAACAGAATTAAATCCAAACTACTTCAAACAGGCCGTGAAAAATCTAGGCGACGCCGCAGCTGTTGGCGAGGTGCCAAAGCCTCTTTGGAGATAACGACAACGTCGGGGCTGCAAATGCAGCCTGACGACATCTGCCACGTCTGCTTCCGTCACTCCGTAGGTCTCGGTGTGCAGGAAAACAAAGAACCGATCCGCTGGCTATGCAAGGAATGCGCTGACATTGCCGAGCATATCCGCACACGCCGCAGGCTAGATCCGTACGAACTTCGCGCGCTTGATACCGGAGTTGAGGCGGTTGGGGAGTTTTTGCACTCGATACAGAAAACCGACCTTGCGGAATGCGACGAGCTGGAAGCGCGCATGCTGGTGAAAGCCGCATGGGAAGGGTGTGGACGAGGGATGCGGGAAGCTTTGAAGGATGCGCCGTTTTAGTTCACTGCAACGGCCCGTTTCGTCTGGCGACATAGAGACCGTTCAATAGATCGACCATGTCATCAGCCTCCTGAATATCGAGGTTGGTGATGTAGGTCTCGTTCACCATCACCACGAGGCCAGTGAATATATCAATCACAGCCCAGGTTCCGTCTGGCATCTGCTTCATATCATAGCGGGTTTCAGCCATGGCAGCGCTCCAAGGATTATTCATGCAGAATATCACCACTCAGCAATTTGCAGAAGACCCAATGCTCGACGTTGCCCTGTCTTATCAGGCGCAAAGCTGGCCCGTTTTTCCGTGCCGTCACTGCGACGAAGAAATCATTGATCCTCAGACAGGCGAAATCGAAATCCTCGCCACTAAGACCCCGCTCACGAGCAACGGGTTCCGTGGCGCGACACTGAACGAGCGCATCGTTCGCGAATACTGGCGCCGTAATCCTTCCGCGATGATCGGCGTGCCCACCGGTGCACCTATTGGTGCATGGGTTCTTGATATCGATCCCAAACACGGCGGCGACGAAACGCTTGCGGCGCTCGAGTCCGCACACGGCGCGCTGCCTGCAACGCTGACCGCAGAAACCACCAGCGGAGGCCGTCACTATTTCTTTCGTCATCGTCAGGGCGTTCGAAACCGCGGCGCGCTTGGCTCAGGCGTCGACGTGCGCGGTGACGGCGGTTATGTTATTGCGGCCGGGAGCGTGCCGGAGGTCGGCTTGCCTTATCGATGGGTATCCGAGCAAGAGCCGGTCGACGCGCCAGACTGGTTACTTGAGCTTGTATTGCCACGCTCATACGAAAGCACTTACGCCGCAGCTCCGTCTGTCAGCGGCAAGATCAACGACCGTTATGTCGAGCGTGCAGTTCAATCGGAGCTTGACGATCTTGCACTTGAACCGATGGGCAATCGCAACAATCGATTGAACGACGCCGCATTTCGTTTGGGAACTTTCGTCGGGGCGGGAGCTCTGGCTGAATCCGAAGCGCGTGCTCTGCTGCAGGATGTAGCCCGAGGATGGGGCCGCGACTGGCCGCGCTGCGTAAAGACGATCGACAACGGCCTTGCTGCTGGTGCCCGCAGCCCTCGCAGCGTGCCGCAGAATGACAACGACAACACGCGTCTGGTAGATATCAGCCGCATGATTGCCAATGGCTTGGCGAAAGCGGAGGCGCGCACCGATGGTGTTCCGGAGTCGGTTTCGGGATTTGATTCATCTAAAAAAGAACCGGAACAAACCACTGAAAATAAAAGAGCAATCATCGCGACGCCGTTCGTTTGGAAAGACCCTTCGACCCTGCCACGGCGTGAGTTTGCGTTCGGTAAGCACTTCATCCGGAAGTATGTTTCAGTGACGGTTGCGCCGGGCGGTCTCGGAAAAACTGCGAACAGTATCGTCGAGGCGCTGGCCATGGCTTCGGGTAAAGCGCTCAATGGCACGAAGCCTCCGAAGCGTCTGAAGGTCTGGTTGTTCAATGCGGAAGATCCCCGCGACGAGCTTGAGCGCCGCATCATGGCTGCGTGTATTCATTTCAATCTGAAGCCAGCTGATATCGATGGACATCTGTTTCTAGACACAGGTCGCGAGCAGGAATTGGTCATTGCGATCGACGACAAGAAAGGCGTGCGCATTCAGGAGCCAGTCGTTGAAGCAGTCGTTGAAACGATCTCTGAGCTTGGCATTGACGTGATGATTGTTGACCCCTTCGTGTCGACGCATCAGGTCAATGAAAACGACAACGGCGCAATCGACAAGGTGGCCAAGCTTTGGGCGCAGGTTGCTGACCGGACGAACTGCTCAATCGATATCGTGCATCATCTGCGTAAGGTGAGCGATCGTGAAGCGACTGTCGAAGACGCTCGTGGTGCTGTGTCCCTGATCGGTGCGGCACGCTCGGTGCGCGTGCTGAACCGCATGTCGGAAGCGCAAGCCAGTGAGGCTGGACTTACACACGAGGCGCGGTTTTCATATTTCAGCGTGGTCTATGGCAAATCGAACTTGTCGGCGCTTTCTCACAAGGCTGACTGGCGCAAGCTGGAAAGTGTCGCTCTGGGCAACGGGCAGGGCCTAACCAAGCCTCAAGACCATGCGCCAGTTGTGACGTCGTGGGCGTGGCCGACGAGCGAGGAAGTGGCTGAAACACTTACCGAAGACGAACGCGACGCAATCCGTGGCGTTGTGAACGGCGGCATGTACAAACCGGCGCCGCAGGCCAAGGAATGGGTAGGGCGTGCCGTTGCATATGCACTGCAGCTAGACGTTGACGAGGAGACAGATAAGAAGCGTGTCGGCATGATCACCAAGGCGCTGTTCGCTGAGGGCTTCTTAATGAAGGTGGAAGACCGGGACCCTGTTCAGCGCAGGGCCACGACGTTTGTTCGAGCGGCGTAAAGACGCAGAAAATTGGGTAGCAAAAACGTTCGTGAGAGCTACAGTCAGCCCAAAACTAAAAGGAGACTGTTATGGCGGATGGCAACTTTTCTGGCGCTAAACGTAGCGTTGTGGTTGATGGGTTCACGAATAGTGTTTTGGACCCGAAAGAGCCAATGCTCGGGCCATTGCAAAGCGGCGGCACAATCATTGCAAATACTGCTCCTGGGTGCTGGGGGCCAATGATAACTCCACGGTTGCGCGGTGGGCATGAGGTGACAAAGCCCGTTTTCATTGAAGGAGCTGAGGTTGGGGACGGAGTTGTCATTCGTATTCGAGACGTATCGGTCACGTCGTTAGCTACAGCTTCCGGTCATGACACGGTTTCCAATCAGTTTTGCTTGGGTGACCCCTTTGTAGCCGCACGATGCCCTACCTGTGACGAAGTCTGGCCTGAAACGCACATAGAAGGAGTGGGGCAAGATTCTGTCCGCTGTAATAAGTGTGGAGAGGCCATAAAGCCGTTCACCATGGAGCACGGTTACACCGTTGTTTTTGATGATACGCAGTCAGTAGGTGTAACACTGCCTCAAGATGCAGCGCGCAAGATCGCCGAAAATGCTGATCACTATGCATCTCTGCCGGATAACTCGGTGCAGCACTCAATCTTGAATTATGCTCCTTCGGACCTTGTTGGTGCAATCGTTCGAATGCGTCCATTCTTGGGGCAGCTAGGCACGACTCCGTCTATTGCTATGCCAGACTCACACAATGCAGGTGACTTTGGCTCCTTCCTTGTCGGAGCGCCTCACAGTTACGCGCTTACTCCAGAACAGCTTCTGGAGCATAAGACCGATGGTCATATGGATATCGACGCTGTTCGTGCAGGTGCGGTTTTAGTTTGTCCTGTAAAAGTTAAGGGTGCTGGCGTCTATATGGGCGACATGCATGCGTCGCAGGGGGACGGTGAAATCGCTGGTCACACCATGGACGTGGCAGGAAGTGTTACGCTTCAGGTTGAAGTTCTGAAAAAATATAACAATGACGGACCTGTATTATTTCCACTGCTGGAAGATCTTCCTCCACTGGCCCGTCCATTCACCGAGGAAGAGAGGCAGAAGGCGTTCAAATTGGCGCAACAATGGGGCGTTGAAAGAGCCGAAGAAGTGGCGCCGATCTCTGTTATTGGAACGGCACAGAATATGAATGCCGCAATCATCAACGGTTTGGAGCGTGCATCAAAGCTTCTTGGCATGACTGTTGCTGAAGTCCGTAATCGGGCCACAGTGAACGGAGCCATTGAGATTGGGCGCGACCCAGGTGTAATTCAGGTTACTTTTTTAGCGCCACTGAAGAATCTAGACGCGGCTGGTCTTGGAGACATTGCGCGCAAGCAATACAGCCTCTGATCATCCTATCGTAATGAGTTAGAGCGCCCTACGGGGCGCTTTTTTTGTAGAAGAAATCATCTATAGCCTCCGAAGTTTTCCTGCACAGGCATCTATCTATCCTTATAGGAAGTTTTATATTGAATAAGGTATTAGTAGCAAATCTTCTTAATTTTATCTCGCGCTGGCTACTGGATTTTAGGTGACAATATGGACAAAAAGTTCTCCTTTCTGCATGCAGAAGGCCGGTCGGTCGACGAGATTAAAGCAGTCGATTGGAGTAGAACGCCTTTAGGTGACCCCGCCAACTGGCGACCTACACTAAAAACCGCTGTTCAGATGATGCTTTCTTCACATTTTCCGAAAGCGATTTGTTGGGGTGCTAATTACATTACACTATTTAATGACGCGTTCCGTCCTATTTTGGGAAAGAAAGCGGGCTGCATGGGGAAGCCGTTTAGTGAAATATGGGCGGAGGCCTGGTCGGACATCAGCACCATCGCCGATAAGGCGTATGGGGGAGAAGCTACATTTATCGAGGACTTTCCTCTAGTAATTGATCGTTATGGCTTCCCTGAGCAGTGCTATTTCACGTTTTGCTATAGTCCCATTCGCGATGATGATGGCAGCGTTGGAGGCTTTATGGATACAGTTGTCGAAAGCACTGGAAAGGTTGAAGCTGAAAAAAATGCGGCAGTATTTAACGCCGAGTTGGCACATCGAATTAAAAACAATTTTAGCATCATCAATTCTATTGCGAGTCAAACGTTCGTCCATTCTGACCCCGAAGACCTCAGGGTGTTTGCCGAGCGAATAAGAGCTTTAAGCAATGCACACGATGTTTTGCGTTTAGGCAAACATTCGAACGGCCACATCAAGCAGCTGATTGCCGGCACATTGGCGGCGCTGGCTATCGAATCGCGTGTAAAGGTAGACGGTCCTGATATACTTATAGGCCCCAAGGGAGGATCCGCTCTTTCCCTCTTGGTTCATGAGCTCAGCACAAATGCAATTAAGTACGGCGCGCTCTCTAATAATATCGGCAGTGTCAGTATCGAAATATCTTCGGATTTAGTGGATGGTATTGAAACGCTGGCTTTCAGATGGAGCGAGTTTGGTGGGCCGCTGGTGGTTCAACCTGATAGAAAGGGGTTCGGTTCGAAACTCATAAGAATGGGGTTAAGTGGAGGCGGCGTCGCTAAGCTTGATTTTTTACCAACGGGAGTTGTTGCCGAGTTCACCGCGCCTCTTGTTTCTTTGATGGAAGAAAATCGTCATTTGCACGATAGCTATGACAAACGAATACACAACCCGCTGTCACAATCAAAATACAACCATAGGTAACGCGTAAGTCATGCTGCGTAAGTCTCAAAAAACCTAAAAAGACTTGCGCAAAAGCACGCTGCTTTTAGTGCGTAAGAGTTCTTATATAGAAACTTACGCACAAAGCGCGCAGCGCGTAGTTCTATGCGTTTGAGAACTACGCACTTTTGAGAAAATTTCCTGATTGAAAAATACAACCTGATTTGAGGTTGGTTGAAATATTTGAACGCGCGGTGTCGGCCATTAACACCAGATTTATTGTGTCGGTACACACTCACACTGCCGCTACCAACGGCATGAATTACCACCGCAACAAACACGAGGAGAACACATGGCTCGCAACCGCTCACGCGCGCCTGCAGCAAAAACAAAAGCCACGACGCAAACCGTCCGCATCAATGGCGTTCGAACAATCATCACGACACGAGATGGAAAGGTGACGACAAAAGCGGCCCTGCCTCTGGAATGGGAACTGCAAGCTGCACAGGTTCGGGCATTACGCAGATTGCCAGAATACGTTCACACAGCGCGAGACGTTCGACCGGGAACATTCACACTGGCTGGAGATCAAAACGCAGCCAAGCGTGGCCCCAAGGCAAGAGCCGAAGCATTAGCAGCAGGACTGACGCCGGGAGAAGCAGACGTCCGGATATACCTCTACGGTGGCGTACTGAGGCAAATCGAAAACAAGGTCGGCAAGGCCAAACTCGAACCAAGCCAGATAACCCGCCATCCGTTGCTTGATGCTCTCGGCTTTCCCGTCGTGGTCGTCAGGGCTGTCACCGAAGAAGATGCAGCAGAGCAGGCAGTCAGGTTGGTTAAAGGCTGGTTGAGTGAAAGCGCGACAAACCAAGCCGCGTAAGTGACGAACCAAACACGAGGAGAATTTTATGAGCAATGCAGTAACAAACAGAATCATCCCTGAAGGCTTCTATTGGTCAAAGTTGTGCGGAATGGCTTTAAGGAAGAGACAGATTGGGTCACCAGTCACGGTAGAACGGCACAACATGGCCCCAAATTCTTTGTTGAGGCGGGTACTTGCAGAAATATCGCCTGTCGAGAACGACGCGAATGAAGCCAAAAAACTGACATCAGAAGACGCTTCCCGTTACGGTTCCGCACTGTGGTCTGGCAAATTGAAAGAATATTTCTCTTGGAGGGCGGAGCAGGGGTTATCGTGGTGGCATGAACAAGAGCGCCTTTATCCTTTAGCAGCCAATGATAATTCGGCGGCAGCAGTCAGGAAGGCAGCATGAGTAGACACAAATCTCTTGCCGGAGCCATGGCTGCTTTGATGGCTTACAAAAAACGGCCTGAAAGCGAAATCACACCCGTTTCAACAAACTGGAATGTGGTGCCTGAGAATAGCAACGAACCCGAAGTGATATCGCAGATGCATACTGAGCGACGCATTCAAATACTTCCGACCGTTGAGGAAATCATGCGGAATGTCGGCAGTGAGGACATCGAGCGCAATGATCTAGGCCAGATAGTGCGTATTGGTCGGCTCAAATTCAGCGATGGTACGCAGGTTGAGGCTGGAAACAAATATGGACCCGGTGGCGAGGTAATCGCCACCAAACATCGGATGCCAGCTGGTGCAATGCTTGGATGCCGCGAACAGGAGAGCAGAACGCTAGGCGGAGAAGAAAACCCATCTGAAGTTGCAGCAAGTAATAGCTACTTTCTAGCTGCGTTCGAATTGAAGCGCCGAGAGCGTATTCCATCAGGCAAAAAGACAAAGCGAACATATCAAACGCATGACCAAGCGAAAGAGGAACTAGCGAAGGCGTACGCAAACACGCCGCAGCTGCCGCCAGTGACTTACTGCCCGCCGGGGCTGCCCAATGCTGGTAGCAAGATCGCTGATAGCTTTCTGGGCATGAAGAAAACGACGATTGGTGAATCTGGATCAATGGGGTGGCAAGACGTTTCTACTGCCTTGGTCGATCGAGAGATATGGGCGCAGGCAATTGAGGCGTTATCAGAGAGGGATCGGACGGCGCTGAATTCTGCGGCGCATGGGAAGGTGAGGAACTACGAAGGGTTAGGAATATCTTTGGGCTTCAAGCCAGAATATTCCAGACGGAGGGGTGGGCGGAAGGCTCTGACAGCCGCGAATGATAACCTCCAAGAAAATATAAAAAGATTTTCTGCTTAGGTCCATATTTTGCATAGTTATGGTTCTTAGATGTGAAGGGGTCGTGATGGAAGCATTACGACCCCAACCTATTTCCGGCAACGGACCCTGCGCTATGCTGCATTTCGTTGCAGCCTCTGAGTGTGGGGTAACTATCAAAAGACAAGTCATTATCGCTTAGCATGCTTTGTATGATCAGTGACGCTCGTCTTCAAATCCCCGGCGCCGTTTCTCCTCCGGCAGACGGGATACGGCGGGTTGAGCTCATTCCTGTGGGCTCCCCGCCGATCAAGCGCTGGCGATGCCTACTGGATCCAAATGGGTACCCAGTCCCTCAGGCCTTCTCCTATTTAGGACGTGCCTGCCAAAAGCAGGACAGAGGCCCGGTAGGTATTTGGGGCCCTCTGGTGTCACCCATCGCCAACGGAATTTCATTAATTGAGATGTAAAAAAAAGCAAGTGGAGATAGCTAATTGTTTGATCGTCTATTCCGAATTGCAACTGACGTTGTAACAACTCCTGTCGCAGTAGTTGCTGACGTGGTTACACTAGGCGGATTGGTCAATGATCGTGATGAGCCATATATTGTCACGAAGGCTCGGCGTGTCAGCAGCGAAACGGCAAAGGTCATTGACAAATTGGCATCATGACACAACGCACATGGCTTCGCCTCTATAAGACTGCCAAATGGCAGCGAATGCGCGAGCGACAACTGACCGAGCAACCGCTTTGCATGTTCTGCTTACAGGTAGGCGACGTTGAACCGGCGACGGTATGCGATCATGTCATCGCTCATAAGGGCGACGAGTTCCTCTTCTGGGATGCAGGCAACCTTCAGTCACTTTGCAAGACGTGCCATGACCGAACCAAGCAACGCTTGGAGCGAGGCCAGGACATCGTGACCTTCGGGGCCGACGGGTGGCCGATTTGACCCCTGGGGGCATCAAAAAGTTGACGAAGGTCGTAAACCCCGGAACGGCGAGGGACTGTCGAACGCGATCCCGCAAGTTTTCAAAGTTTTTTTACAGGTGAATAATGGGCGCAAGAGGGCCAAGGCCTGAAACGCCTGAAATTCAGGCGCTGAAGGGCAATCCGGGCAAGCGAAAGAAGCGTGCCCCGTCGATACGTCCTAACGGCGATGTTTATATTCCAAACTATTTAGATGACGATGCCCGCGAGTGCTTCGAGATGATCGTCTCGGCTATGCCGCCAAGCACTTACGCGGCGACAGATGCGGGCGGTATTGCCGTTTACGCGGCCGCATGGGCCGACCATAAGCGCGCGACAGAAGCGTTAAAAACATTACCGGCATTGGTGCCAGGGTCGACCGGGAATCTGTCAGTAAACCCATGGTTCAAAATCAAGAATGAAGCTGCACGCATTATGATGGCGATGGGCGACCGCTTAGGGTTGGATCCAAAATCGCGTGCTGGTCTTGTTGCGCCAGAGGAGAAGCCAAAATCGAAGTTCGCAGGCCTGATTGGGCAAAGCGCGGTGAAGGCGTAACCCAACTGGGGCTGAACCGTGCAGAACGTGTGATCCAGTTCATTGAGCTGTTGCGCGTACCGAGCGGTGAAGGACAGGGCGGGCAACTACTGCTTAGACCTTGGCAAAAGCAGTTCATATCCGATTTGTATGCGCCGCATGACGCGAAAGGCCTTCGACGCGTGAGGCGGGCCTTGCTGTCAGTTGCGCGTAAAAACGGCAAGACGGCGATTATTGCTGCCATTGCACTGGCTCATCTTATCGGGCCTGAGGCTATACAGAATGGAGAAATCTATTCAGCCGCTAATGATCGAGAGCAGGCGGCACAGGTTTTCAAATTTATTCGCCAGTTGGTGGAAGCTGATGAAGAATTAAGCCAAGCGCTTGACGTCGTACCGTCGACCAAAACTGTTGTGTGCAAGAGCAATGGCTCCTTTTACAGGGCGCTGAGCGCCGAAGCAGGCACAAAGCACGGATTAAACCCATCTGTTTGGATTTACGACGAGCTTGCCCAGTCTAAAAATCAAGAGCTCTATGAGGTAATGAATACTTCTCAGGGCGCTCGGCAAGAGCCGCTTGGGATCGTCATTTCTACACAGTCGCCAGATCCTGAACATCCGCTTTCAAAGTTGATCGATGATGGCCTTGTAGCCGACGATCAAACCGTTCTAGTTCACCTGTATTGCGCAGATGACGACGCCGATATCATGGACGTAGATGCGTGGAACGCAGCAAATCCGGCTTTAGGAGACTTCAGGTCTATTGAAGATCTCAAGGCGCTTGCTGTGCAGGCGTCTCGCATGAAGACAATGGAATCGAGTTTTCGGAACCTGTATCTCAACCAGCGTGTAGATCAGACGTCCCCGCTGATTCCTCGTTCCGAATGGAAGGCGTGCCAGACAGGCGGAACACTTATAGCTGGAGAACGAGCCTTTTTTGCCCTCGATCTTTCGGGCGTGCATGATCTGACCTCTCTTGTCGGTGTGAGCGCCGACGCGAGTGAGGATAGGTTAAAGGCGTGGAACTGGAAGCCACAAGAGTTTCTGCTAGATCATGCAAAACGCGATCGTGCACCTTACGATGTTTGGGCAGCGGAAGGGTGGCTAGATACGCCTCCGGGCCGTGCTATTGATTATGCGTATGTTGCTCAGCGAATAGCTGAAATTCGCGAAGAATATGATGTTGTCGGGTTGGCATATGATCGCTGGCGCATCGAACAGCTGCTTGTCGAATTTCAGCGCATTGGTGTCGACGTCTATATCGACGGTAAGGATAAGCCATTTGATGGCGCGTTGCGCCTTGTTCCGTGGGGGCAGGGATATCGCGATATGTCACCAGCGGTTGAAGCACTTGAAGCTTCAGTGATTCATCGTCGCTTAAAGCACGATGGCAATCCCGTGCTGACTTTCTGCTTTGCGAACGCGATCGTGGCAACTGACGCATCCGGTAATCGCAAACTCGATAAGAGCAAAACTAGATTTCGTATCGACGGCGCCGTCGCATCAGCGATGGCGATCGGCCTGAAGGCTCGCGAAGTTACACCCGAAGAGCGGGAAAACCTCGATGACTTTATCAATAACATGGTCGTCATCGCCTAACTCACGACGGAGCGATTATGGGCTTCATTGATAGATGGGTCGGAAAACCCATCAAGCTCACCGACGGCGAGTTCTGGCGAGGTTTCTTCGGCCTTGGAACTACGTCAGGTGAAACAGTCACTTATGAAAAGGCTCTAGAGCTCGATGCCGTATGGGCGTGCGTAAATCTCATAGCTAATTCTGTGAAGACGCTGCCCTGCAACGTGTTCAAAGACGACGGCGTCACCATTGATCGTGAAAACGTTCTCTATGAGCTACTCCACGATATGCCCAATCTTGATGACACAGCGTCTGATTTTTGGGCGATGGTGGCCATGTGCCTTTGTCTGGACGGTAACTTTTTCGCCGAAAAGAAGATGAACGGCGGTCGCCTTACAGCTTTGAATCCGTTTCATCCACTAGCTGTTAAGGTCTGCCGTGACGATCGGAACAATCGCTATTACGAAGTGACTGAAACCACCAAAGGCAAGTCAGGCACCATCCGCCGTATCAGCGAAGATAAGATGTTCCACGTTCGGGGCATGGTTATTCCTGGTTGTGATCGTGGTCTTTCGCCAATTGGCGTTGTCAGGAACACTGTCGGCAACGCGCTTGCGGGTGAAAAGACGGCTGGCAAGATGTTTGCCAACGGCATGCAGGTTGCGGGCGTTCTTTCATCTGACCAGATCCTTAAGTCGGATCAACGTAAGCAGCTTGGTGAAGTGCTTAGCCAGTTCGCAGGGTCCGATAAGGCTGGCAAGATTGCCGTTCTCGAAGCTGGACTTAAATACCAGCAGCTAACGATCAATCCACAAGATGCACAGATGCTCGAAACGCGGCAATTCAGCGTTGAGCAGATCTGCCGCATCTTCGGCGTGCCCCCTGTCATGATTGGCCATGCGTCGAACGGGACGACCACTTGGGGCAGCGGGATTGAGCAGCTAATCCTGCAGTTTACCAAGACATGCCTCACTCCGTTACTGCGCAGTATTGAATCGGCAGTCTATCGCGATTTGCTGGACGCAAAGACGCGCAAAACGACTGTTGTAAAGTTCAATATGGAAGGCTTGCTGAGAGGCGATAGCCAAGCGCGCGCTGACTTCCTGCAGAAGATGGTCAATACCGGCATTTATACGCCAGATGAGGCCCGCAGTTACGAAAACAAGGCGTCCAAACCAGGGGGCGATCAGCTCATCGTCAACGGAACAATGCAACCTTTGCACGGCATCGGCCACAACGGCGGACCATCGATTGATGACGCGCCCGAAACGAGCGCTGCTTAAGGGATTTCAATGAAGTATCAGAATATCCTCTCGGCATTTGCTGCCGAGCCTTGGGCAATTGCGCCTGAAAAACTCGAAGCGATGACCGCCTTCCTTCTATTTAAGGCAGAAGGAGGTTGCTTTTCGCCAGATGAGGTTGCGGCCCGTATCAGCAACAAGCGCGCGAGTGAACTCGCAAAGACCGAAGGCGCTACAGCGGTAATCCCTGTTTATGGTGTACTTGCGCAGCGCATGGATCTCATGTCTGAGATCAGTGGCGGCGTGTCATACCAGTCTTTGAAACGAAGCATTCATGAAGCGTTGGCCAACGACGATGTGAAAGCCGTTATTCTGGATATTGATAGCCCTGGCGGGGCTGTCCCGGGAACAGACGAGCTCGCTTCTGAAATCCGCGCCCTTCGCGGCGGTGACAAGCCAATCATTGCACAGGTCAACAGTTTGGCGGCAAGTGCCGCGTACTGGATTGCATCTGCGGCTGACGAGATTGTTGTCACGCCTTCCGGCCGGGCTGGCTCTATTGGCGTTTATACATCGCATGATGATGTATCTGCATATCTCGAAAAGAATGGTGTGAAGCGCACGTATATTTCAGCGGGCAAATACAAGGTCGAAGGCAACGAAGTTGAGCCTTTGGGTGAGGATGCCCGACAATTTATTCAGGATCGCGTTGATTATTCTTATCGTCGTTTTGTTGAGGCGGTGGCGGAGGGTCGCGGCGTCACAAAGGCTAAAGTAGAAGACGGCTTCGGCCAAGGCCGCGTGTTTTTCGCACAGGAACTTATTGATCGTGGAATGGCTGACCGGATCGCCACGCTAGACGAAACGCTGGCGCGGTATGGTTCCGATGCAACACCTCAGCCGGTTCGTCGCATCAAGGCTGCAAACACGGCGCGTGCGCAGGATGCTGACACCCTGATCGCGAAGATCCGTGCTGGTGACGAAGTTTCAAAACGTGAATTCGAGAACGGCCTCAAGGGGCTTGTTGGCTGTTCCAATTCAGAGGCAGAGCGGGCCGCTCGGCTCTACCTCAAGTCTGATCAGGGGGAACCTGATGTCGATGCGGATGCTGCTGTTTCGGCGGCGCTAGATCAGCTCATCGCTGAAACAAAATCGTTCAAAATTTAACATCAGGAGGGCTTTATGCCTGAATTTAATATTGCTGAAAAGATTGGCGAACTTGGCCAGTCGATTGCTGCCATCAAAGAACAGGTTGGTAATCTGGGTTCGGAATACACTGCAAAGCTGGAACAGGCCGGCGCGGTTTCGACGGACCTTAAGGACAAGACCGATAAGGCGCTATCGCAGCTTGGTGAAGCCACTACTCGTATCAGTGAACTTGAAAAGCGCGCTGCTCGCGAAAAGGAAGTCGAAACCGCTGGCTTTAAGGGCCTCGGCGACTACCTGGTCGAATCCGAGAAGTTCCTCGCCATGGACAAGGGCGGTCGTGGTTCCGTTCGAGTGAAGGCAGAGCGCGCGGATATCACTTCTGCCAACACAACTGTCGGTGCCGGTCGTTCGGATACAACGTCGCTTGTGTCGGGTCATCGCGTTCCAGGCATCATTGCACCGCCTAACCGCACCTTCACGATCCGTGATCTGCTTGCACAGGGTGAAACCTCGAGCAACAGCATCGAATACGTGAAGGAAACTGGGTTCACGAACAACGCCGCTCCGGTGGCGGAAGCGCCAACTACGCCGAAGCCGAAGTCGGATATCACATTCGATCTTGAAACGACGCCTGTTCGCACGATCGCCCATATCTTTAAGGCTTCCCGCCAGATCATGGACGACGCGCCAGCACTTGCTTCGTATATCAATGCACGGGGCACGTACGGACTTAAGTTCGTTGAAGAAAATCAGCTTCTCAACGGTGACGGCACTGGTCAGAACCTGAACGGTCTTCTCCCGCAGGCTACTGCCTTTGCTCCAGCGTTTACGCCAGCATCCGCAAACGGCATTGATCGTCTGCGCCTCGCAGTGCTGCAAGTCATTCTTGCTGAATATCCAGCGACCGGCTTTGTTCTCAATCCTACTGATTGGGCCAAGCTGGAACTGACGAAGGATGGCGAAGGTCGTTACATCATCGGCAACGCTCAGGGCTCGACCGCTCCGACCCTCTGGAATCTTCCAGTTGTTCAGACGCAGGCCATGGCAGTCAATGAGTTCCTGACTGGAGCATTCAATCTTGCCGCTCAGATCTTCGACCGCCAGGATGTTGAAGTTCTGCTGTCGAGCGAGAACGAAGACGACTTCGTCAAGAACATGCTGACGATCCGCGTGGAAGAGCGTCTTGCTCTTGCTGTTTATCGTCCTGAAGCCTTTGTTAAGGGCGATGTCGAGGAATAATAGCGGCTGGGAGGCTTCGGCCTCCCTCCCTTTTGGGAGGGTTTAATGGCGCTATTAGAGCTTGAAGCAGTCAAACGTCACTTACGCGTCTTTCATGATGACGAAGACAGCCAGATTGAAATCTACACGGCTGCTGCGGAATCTATCGTTACGGAATATCTCGACCGAGAAGTCGTTGCTACTGGCGTAACTCCTGCTTTGCCTGATGGCATAGTAGTGAACCCGGCCATTACCGCGGCGATTTTACTGGTCGCAGCCGACCTGTACGAGAACAGAGAGCCTGATATGAGCGCGCAAAGCGAGGTTGTATTGCCTCGACACGTTCGCGCGCTGTTGGCTCCGTGGCGTGTTTGGCGATCAATCCCAGATGAGGATTAAAGAATGCAACCAAAGAATTACAGAACCGACGGCGGTGACACGCTCGTCATCGGCGGCACTCTGAAAGTTGAAGCCGGTGCAACGGTTGAAGGCCTTGAGGGCAGCGGCGGCGGTTCGACCGCATGGGCCGATATTACGGGAAAGCCGACGACTTTTGCGCCGACGATTGGTGCAACAGCCTCTACTGCCGCCGCTGGCAACCACAACCACGCAGTGACAGCTGACGCTGGGAGTAGTCTTGCAGCAGCTGCAAATATTCAGGCTGCCTTTGTGGCGCTGTCGGCGCGCGTTAAGGCGCTCGAAGACGCCGCCGGCTAATGCCTTGGATTAGGTTCTTCGAAGACTTCGATTGGAAGCCGCTCCCGCAAATCACCATCGCTTATAAGGCTGGATGGTCCGGCCCTGTTACTACACCTTGCGCAAATTCTGCCGTCGCAATCAATAAGGCTGTGCGGCTGAAAACTCCCAAAAAGGGCGAGAAGGATGGCGACACGTAAAGGAGCCGGTGCGCTCAATAACATCGTGGTCTTTCAGCAGCGCGAAGCGGTGAGGGACGAAGGCGGGGGCACGAGCCAGGATTGGGTAGACAAGTTCGAAACTGCCGCTCGTTTACAACCCCGACTTGGTTCTGAAACCGACATTGCGGCCCGCACGCAGGGCATCCAGCCTTATACGCTCGTTGTAAGAAGCGAACCGCGAACAAGGGGCGTCACGCCGTCTTGGCGGGCCAGAAACAAGCGAACCGGAGTCCTTTACGAGATCCAGTCATGTGCGAACCCGGACGAAGTTAATCAGTACATCGAAATGCGCGCTGTTGTGCAGGGCGGTGGTTGATGGCTATCGGCGCTCGTGTTTTGGGGCTTGCTAAACTCGAACAGAAATTCAAGCGCTTGCCGAAAATCGCTCGCGACATGGTTCGCGGTGCTATGGAGCAGGGCGCCGACGATATCGTCGACATGATGAAGCGACTCGCACCAGTCGACGACGGGAAGCTCCGTGACAGCATTGGATGGCGGTGGGGAAAGAAGGCTCCCAGAGGCAGCGATGCAATCGCAACAATGGAAACTGGCCTTGCAGCTGACTGGACGATAACGATCTATGCTGGCAACAAAGAAGCTTTCTACGCTCGATGGGTCGAGTTCGGTACGCAAGCTAGTATGTCTGTCGCACCGCGCGTGGATCGCAGATATAAATCTGGTAAGGTAATGACGCAAGGTAAGGCCGCTCATGCTGCTACCCCTGCTCAACCATTCTTCTACGTGACGTGGCGCGCAAAAGACAAAGAAACAAAACGCCGTATTCGTCGAGCCATCACCAAAGCAGCGAAAACAGTAGCCGCAGGAGGCTGATGGATGGACCCTGTATGGGAACTTCAAACCGCGATCTATGCGCGGTTATCGCAGAATGCTGCGCTGACCTCGCTAATCGGCGCGGACAGGGTCTATGACAATCCTCCCGCCGACCCTAATGGCAATATACCGGCCGCAACTTATCCGTATGTTTCATTCGGCAGCGCTTCGTCTTCTGATGACAGTGCCGATTGCGTCGATGCGGTCGACGTTACGTTCCAAATTAATTGCTGGTCGTCTCTGCCAAGCCAGAAACAGGTTAGGCAAATCGCTGACGCCGTCACCAAGGCACTTAGACGATGGGAGCCGCCGTTCGCGGTGAACGCTCTCGTCACCTTCGATTATTGGCGGACTGACTACATCCGCGCTCCCGGCATCAATCAGGTTTCGATCCAATACACGGCCATCATCGAGACGCCGTAGTTCGCGCCGCAACCACCCCCAAAACACGAGGACCAATATGGCCCAAGCTACGACGATCAAGTCGGGCAAGATCCGCGTCTTGCTCGGCAATGACGCCACCCCGACAGTTTACTCCGCACCTTGCGGTTTTACACAGCGATCAATCACTATCACCAAGGGCCTCGAAGAGGTCAATGTTCCCGACTGCACCGATCCTGATAAGGTCGATTGGGTTGGTCGCGACGCAACCAGCCTTTCGATGAGTGTAAGCGGCGAGGGTGTTCTTGCTGCTGAAAGTGTGGATACATGGCTAGATGCTGTTGATAGCATTGATTCAGTGCCGGTGAAGATTGAATGGGAATTCCCTTTGAAGACGATCACATGGACTGGGTCGATGCATGTCGAAAGCATGGAAGTTGGTGCAACCAACGGCCAGCGTGCCACGAACAACGTCAGCCTACAGTCTGACGGCGTTATGGTTCGCGTGGCTACACCATAATGAGCCGGGACGCATCGATCGAGCTAACCTGGGCAGATGATGATTACAAATTCCGCCTTGGGTGGAGCGAACTTGAAGCACTTCAGGAGGCCTGCAACGCGGGCCCCTGGGTTATTCTTGAGCGCTTGATTTCGAAACAGTGTAACGTTGGTGATATTTCACATGTCATCAGGCAGGGGCTTATCGGCGGCGATATGAAGCCGACTGATGCAACAAAGCTCGTGCAACGTTATGTTGAAAGCCGTCCTCCTGCCGAAAACCTTTTGTTTGCCATCGCGATCCTGCAAGCTGGCATTCAAGGCGTACCGGAGGAGCCAGTGGGGGAGCAGGGAGCGGCAAGTCAGAGCAAATCGACAGTCTCCCCAACGGAAAGATCAGATTTGCCGCCATCTACGGAAACGGAGCTGCAATAGGCTTTAGTCCGCAAGACGTTGGTAAAATGTCTATGTGGAAGTACATGGCTGCACTTGATGGTTACATCAAGGCGAATACCCCAGACGAGCCAGGTAAGCTTTCAGAATCCGAAAAAGACGATCTTTGGGATTGGATTAAGGCTGGGTGATGCTGGTGACTAGCTATTGCAACCGTAATGGGTACGCCACATCAAGTTTAACCCCGAAGTGTCCGTCGCCGCGACGACCTCTTACCCATCCTCCTACAATGACTGCGTCTACTGACGCGGATCTTCCGTTTAGGATGTTGTGAAAATCAGATGTTTCGTCCCGAGGAATATAACCTACGGGGCGTCCATCTATATCCACACGGATAGCTCGCTTATCGTATTCATTAGTAGGTTCAGGGATTAGCTGAGCTGTGCAGTAATATTCAGCAGATTCGTCGCTTCGTCCAGCGATGGCTTCAAGCGCATGCTGATAGTTAGATTCTCCGACAACATTAAAGTCATAATCACCGTCGCCTGAAACTATAATCTGACCCGAAAGTGCGGGTAGCCCGTCGTCGTGTTTAGTGCTTTTTGCTAAACCCCACACAATTCCAATTAAAACGCCGACGCCAACTAAAAACCAAAGCATAATATCCCCCGACTATGTGATGCATTAGACTTGCAAAAACAATTTGGGGTTGTCCAGTTTTTATTCTGGAATCTCTATTTCTTGTCGGAAAGGTAGTCTTCGATAAATTGCTCGTAGATAGACTTTTCCATATTGCCCGACTCAACCGCATTTTGCGTTGCAAGGCCAGCAAGTAGAAGCTGCCGTATAGCCTCGCCTCGCGACCTTATCCTGTGCGCGAAAGACCAGTCATCAACAGCCTCCAACTCTGAAGGCGTGAGCATAACTGCAATGCGCTGATCTTTAAGCTCTTTTGTCATGCCGATTTAATAACCCAAGTTTACAACTTGGGCAAGTTTGTTGACATGTCCAATTCTTCATGGCAACTTGTGCAAGTGTGAATGTTGCACAAGTTGCGGTGAGGCTGTTGGTAGCAGTCCTCACCGCTGGCCCCAGAAGGATTAAAAAATGACCAGAGCCGAAACAATTGATACCAGAAGATTGATCTCTGTCGCAGACCTAAATACCGAAATTGACAAAGAGCCGCGTGTTGTTGACGTGCGTCTCGGCGAGGCTCTAGGCTTTGCTAGACCGCGTAAAATACGAGAAATTATCGAAAGAAACCTCGAAGAAATAGAGGTGTATGGCTCTAGCGCCCCACGGCGGGGCGCTTATCGCGGCAATGCTTTTACAGAGTATTATTTGAATGAACCACAGGCGCTACTGATTTGCATGTTTGCGAGGACAGTTGCAGCCGCAGCAGTTCGCAAGGCTCTGATCGACGTATTTATGGAATACCGACTTGGACGAATCGAAAAGCCAGTCAAGGTGCAGGCGCACAATCGCCGCACATCTACGAAGATTGATGACGCGCTTCGTCTCAAGCAGAACGTCGACCGGCTAGAGAGGGTTGCAGCTTCCTTGCAGCAACCCGAACTAAAGCCCCAAAATGTGTGCGCCATGATAATCGACGGCGAACCAGTCTGGGTTGATGTAAACAAATATGATGGAGATGGACGTGCCGTTGTGATTGAGCACGACGGTCGCATGCGTATTCAATCAGTCGAGCGCGAAACGATAAATCTTAAACCGTTTGGAGAGCGCACAGCGCTCGGTCCGCGATTCCGATCACCATATGGCGGCACTTGCCGAAACTCTGTTGCGGTCGTCGGTATGGTGATTGAGAATCGAAGCGACCAATCTTCAATCGTGCATCACGGCAAAACAATCGATCACGAAGCAATACGTAAGCCGAAAGCGCCTTACCGTGATCGTATCATTCCGTTGTTAGGGACTGGCCTTTCAAAGCGGCAAATAGCTGAGAAGGTTGGATGCAGCGTTCATGGCGTAGATTACTGGCAACGGCGCGTTAGTGCCGTGTAGGCAGTTTGCCGGTTTTGAGAAAATCAACGCAATCTTGAATTCTTTTTGACGCTAGGCGCTTGTCGCTTGGCGTCTCATCTGGTGGGCCGTTCTGCGCAATTGAATGACA
This sequence comes from Ochrobactrum sp. Marseille-Q0166, assembly GCF_014397025.1. Taxonomy (NCBI): domain Bacteria; kingdom Pseudomonadati; phylum Pseudomonadota; class Alphaproteobacteria; order Hyphomicrobiales; family Brucellaceae; genus Ochrobactrum; species Ochrobactrum sp. Marseille-Q0166. The sequence goes on from NZ_JACJUO010000002.1 coordinate 1,260,260, forward strand.
ATTGGCAGCGAATTGCTGTCGTTCAACTTTTTGCCCATTCCAAAAATAGTAGCCAACGAACGCGATAATCGCGATGCAGGCTGCACCAATCAATAATTTCATCAGCTTCCCCAAGCTCGCATTCGTGCGGGCTTTTTTCTTATCAGGACATCGTTGACCATGGCAAGAACCGACCTTGAAAGTCTGGTTGTTCAGCTTTCTGCTGACTTCAAGTCGTTTGAAAAAAGCTTGGCGCGCGCCAACGATGTTTCTAATCGCCAATTTAATGCGATTGAACGACGCGCCCGCCAGATGAACAAGAATTTGGATAGTATTTTCACGCGCTCGTTTAGCGGCCTCACGGCACCGCTCGCCGGAATCGGCGCTGCACTGGGTGTCGATCAGCTTCGCAAGATGACTGATACGTGGACGGATATGACGTCCCGCGTTAATCTTGCAGCAGGTTCTATCGATAAGGGTACTGAGGTTATGGGCCGTCTCGGAGAGATGGCTCGGCGTACCTATTTGGATTTTTCGCAGACTGCTGAGAGTTACCTATCGAATGCTACAGCACTGAAAGAACTTGGTTACAACACCGATGAATCTCTGAACTACACCGAAGCGTTGAACAACGCTCTCGTCGTGTCAGGCGCTAAGGGTGATCGAGCTAAACGAGTTATCGATGCTCTTGCCAAAGCTATGGCTCTTGGAAAGCTTCAAGGCGACAACCTCAACACAGTGATTGATTCTGGCGGTCGTGCTGCTAAAGCATTAGCCGCAGGCCTTGGAACAACCGTTGGCGGGCTGCGCAAGCTCGGCGCAGAAGGTAAAATCACAGGTCAAGACATTGTTCGCGGATTGTCGAGCCAGATGGAGAAGCTGCGGCAAGAAGCATCTGACATGCCTGCTACCATCGGCGACGGCTTCACTCTACTGAATAATGCTCTGTTGCAATACGTTGGCAATGCCGACAGTGCTGCTGGTGTCTCGGCCAAGATTTCTGAAGCACTGGTCATAATTGCTGACAACTTCGACAAGGTTGCTGACAATGGATTAAGGCTTGCAGGAGTTATCGCTGGCGCCTTGGTTGGTAGATCGCTTCTTGGCATGATCCGTACACTTGGACTTGGAATAACGGCTCTTGGTCAATTTAGAAAAGCACTTGCCGCTGCTCAGACGATGGGCGGCTTGGCCACTGCTTTTGGTGGCCTTGGCGCAGCTGCTGGCCCAGTAGGCATGATTATTGGCGGCGCAGTTGTCTCATCGCTCATTCTCTACAATAACACCGTGGGCAAGGCCAGTGAGGCGTCAGAAGTTTATGCTGCGGCCCTAAAAGAAGTTCAGGACGCTGCAAAAAACACAGGCGATGCAGTCGAAGAGGCGGGCGGAAAAGTCGCCCGCGGACTCCCTGAGAAGCTTGAGGGCGGTATCGCTTTTTCGTTGGAAGAAATAGCACAAGCCACTCAAACCGTTACAGATCAGTTCGATAATCTTCGAAATGTTAGTTTTGAAGGCGTCCCGCAAGATGAAGTCGATAAGGTGAGATCACTTGGCGAACAGTTCCGTTCAGGTGCAATTACAGCGCAAAAGTTAGCATCAGAGCTTGACGGCATCACACGCGCAAACCCTGCCTGGGAATCTCTCACAAGTTCCGTGGAGCTTTTCGTTGGTAAGCTGGTTGAAGCAGAGAAAGCCGCTCGCTTATTACAGGCAAGGCTGGCGGACACGCGTGCCGATATGGGGCGCTCTGCCAAAGATGACGTTATCAAAGTCGATTTAAACGAGATTGCTGCGGGAACTTACGAGAAAGAAGCTCTTCGCCGGGCTGCACTTGGTAAAAGCCAACTCACACTTGAAAACGAGATTGCCAAGGTTCGCAATGATGCCCTCAAAGAAGGTATTACGCTAACAGAAAAGCAGATCGAGACGATTGCTAAGGCTAATATCGCAGGTGATGCGGCACGGTCAGCCGAAGGCAAGAAGCCGAAGAAGGAGAAGAAGGAAAAAGAAACGCCAGAGGAAAAATTCTCTAAAGGCGACCTTCAGTCCATCACGGATCGCACTGCCGCACTTGTCGCTGAAACCGAGGCTTTGCGTCAGCTTAATCCTTTGATTGACGACTATGGCTTCGCTGCTGAAATGGCTCGAACTGAGCAAGAGCTTCTTAATGCTGCTCAGAAGGCCGGTATCGAGCTTACACCAGCCCTCAAGGAAGAAATCAGGCAAACTGCTGAACAGTGGTCACTAGCAACCGTTGAGGCGAATAAGCTTGCAGAGGCTCAAGGCGAACTTCGTCAAAAGGCGGAAGAATGGCGCGATGCTGAGAAGGATGCATTGGGTGGCCTCGTTTCTGATCTTGCTGCTGGGAAGAATATGGCCGACGCCCTTGCCGATGCGCTCCAGAAGGTTCTCGATAAGCTGTTAAGCTTCGCATTCGATGGCTTGTTTGATGGCATTTTCGGTAAAACGGGCTCAATCTTTGGCGGTCTATTCCGTAAGGACGGTGGCCCTGTCAAAGCTGCAACTGGTGGCTTGATCCGTGGCCCCGGTGGCCCGCGTACAGACAGTATTCCAGCAATGCTCTCGGATGGCGAATACGTCATTAATGCCAAGGCTACAAAGCAGAACCGCGCGCTGCTTGAGGCAATCAACAGTGGACGATCACTAGCGCTTGCTGGTGGCGGTATGGCTTCGCTTCGTGCTCCAACCATGCCGGTTTTGCAGGCGCCGCAGCGCCAGGGCGTTATGGACAGAACAAGAATTGATATTGGCGTTAGCGTAGATGAGAAGGGCAATCTTCTCGCTAAAGTCAAAGACATAGCGAAGGCGGAAAGCAAGAAGGAAGTTGGGAGGTATGACAAGAGCGGTGCATATCGCTTTAAGCGGGATAGCCGTGAGGCATCAAGACGAGGTTATCGTCTGAGAGTTCAACCCAAAGAGGTAAATATGAAACTGTTTTTTGTTACGAACGATCCGTCAGGCGATGATGATGGCGAGTTCAACTTTGCCGCAGCACCTCAGAACGTTTCAGCTTTCCTCACTTATGAGGATGCAGTTGAGGAAGCAGAGTTTAACGCCCGTTCATATCCGGGAACTAAATTCGTAATCCATGAGGCTAAAGCGCTCGCATCGTTTGAATGCGAAGCTTTACCTGTCAAAAAGACTGATCTGTAAATCGCTTGAAACATAGAATTTAGAAATTAGGCATCCTCAGCGGTGCTTTTTTTATTGGGGTTTTCATGATCGACCTTCCTTCAAATATCCGCTTTGCACCTTCTTATCCGCAGCTGACTATTCCTGTCAGTCAGACAAAATTCGGCGGTCGGGTAATCTCGACCGTTGAATATGCTGATCGGTATCGCACCGTGGACATGGAAACGCTGCCGATGAAGGCAAGTGAGGCCGTACAGCTTCAAGCCTTCATTGCAGCGGCGCAGGGTGGCATGGAAACGATAGTTTACCGTCCAAAGCATATCTGCATCCCTCGTGCATACTGGGGCGATCCTGATAATGCGCACATCACTGGCACCGGATCACGCGGCACTGTGACGGGCGGATACACGGTTCAATTAACCGGAGTTGCTCCCGGCTTGCAGCTTATGGACGGTGATATGTTCTCGCTCAAGAGCGGCGACTATCGCCAGTTCTTGCAGGTCGCCTATGGCGGAGGCGCTACAGCTGTCGGCACGACAATAACCGTTAAGGTCGATCAGCCAATTGCGTCTTATATCGCGACCGGAGCAACGGTGCGGTTCAAGCAGCCGGAGATGAACACGCGTCTGGTGAAAGACAGCTTTCAAATGACAAAAGGCCCACGGCCTACAGCATCTTTCCAACTGATTGAGGTGCCGAAGTAGCTCGTGTTGGTTCATTCTCATTAAACTTAAATGGAACAACAATTGGACCCGATATGGAAGTTTTATATGGCTCGCATCTTTTGATTGCTCGTATCGCGAATACACCAACGATGTAGTTGATCAAATTTCCTGATTTTACGACTTTCGCATCAGTGACCGTACCGTCAGAGTTTAATTGAAATTCAATCGTTGCCTCACCTGATTGCTTGATTGGCATAATAACACATCTTCTAATCTGCTGAGCCAAAGACCATGCCTCATCACGGCCTGGCTGTCCGCTTGCAAGTGCTGCATTTGCACCTATGCAGATCATGAAGACGATCAGACAAGATATGAGCTTCATTGGATATCCTCTGTTAAACTCGATTTCTGCAACATAGTCGTTTGTCATAGAAAGAATATAGCAACTATGGCTTTCCCAACTCGTCTACAGCAATTGCTGGAAGAGGGGCGCATTGTTGTGCGCTCCCTTGGTGATTTCCACTTCGGAACCGGCTTCTGGTACATGTGGAATGGATCGTCGGAACTGGTCTGGAACGGCAATACCTATATTCCGAACCAGCTTATTGCGATTGAAGAGCCGCCTTACCAGATGGGCGCGGAGGCTTTGCCAATCACCATAACTATGCCGACAGCGGCGGATTACGGTGTGACGCCGGATAAACTCGCTGAGATTGAAAGCGTTGATTACAAAGGCCGCACGGTCATTCTGTATGATGCTTACTTCGATCCTGATACGCGTGAACTACTTCACGTCGAGCCGATGTATCGCGGATATATCGATACAATTGATCATGTGATTGACGATGGCGAAATGGTGCTGAAAGCAAACATTGAAACGTCAGCACTGGAAAACCACCGTGACGGTTACCGCACCGCCTCGCACGAAGATCAGCAGCTTATCTCACCCGGCGACAAGTTCTTTGAATATGCCTCAACCGTGAAGCGCGAAAACTTCTACATCACGCCTTATCAATAAGCCTATTCATCAGGATATATCGTCAATGAAAGCTGCTCTGACTGCACACGAAGGTCATGTGCTGGTGTGTCTGCGTAATTGGACACAACGGCGCGTAATTGATCCATCGCTTTTTTCAGAAGAAGCTCTTCGATCTGCGAAAGCGTTAAATCGTCGTGGGATTGTATCCGCAGATCAATTGAAATGCCTTGATGTACTGCCACGTCACCGGCTTCGTCGGGTAGGTTGAATTCGACTTTCCCGCCAATAATGCCGCTTTCAATATCGAATTTGGTAATGTCTTTGATAATGAATTCCATCGATGCGGCTCCACTTCGCATGAGTGCGATGGCAGATAAGCACACCCTTTCCAACTAAGGCAACAGATATGCACCAGCAATGGGAAAAACGCCTCGTGGCAGTCACGGAGGCGCACATAAACACGCCTTTGGTTTGGGGGAAGTCTGATTGTCTCCTGACCACCTGTGACGCGATAGAAGCCATGACTGGCGTTGATCCGGCTGCGGATATTCGTGGCAAATACAAGAGCACGGCCGGAGCTTATCGTCTGATTAAACAGCGTGGCTATGACAGCTTGGGTGCTGTTCTGGCTGATCGATTTGCCGAAATCCCGGTTGCAATGGCGGGGCGCGGCGATGTTGGCATTTACCAGAACACGGTCGGCTACTTCTGTGAATATGGCTTCGCTGTGAAAGGCGAGGACGGGTTGCGTTTCCTGCCACGCACGATGGCTGAGCGAGCTTTCAAGGTTTCCTGATGATTTACATTCTGGTGGCATTCTTCGCGCTTCTGGCCTCGCCAGCGGTGGCGGACCCTGTTTCTATTGTGACGGGCATTGTCGGCCTTGGTTCATGGCTGTTCGGCGGTACGGTTCTTGCGAATATCGTGCTGGGTGGACTTCTGGTTGCGGCTAAATACGCCCTGACTTCAATCTTCCAACAGACGCCGAAGTCATCCGCATCGGCTACGGAAACCAAGTACGGCGAAAACCTCGTGCGTGAGGTCGGGCTCGGTATCTTTGGCACCATGGGCCATCACGTCTACCGAAACGCGTTCGACAAGGGCAATCATATTGTCCAGGACGTGTTCAAGCTGTCTGACTTTCGCTGTCTTGAACTGCTGCGCTTTCAGATGGATGGTGAATGGAAATCACTGTCTCCCGATCAGCAGGGCGACGAAGGCCGCATCTATGGGCAGCGTATCCTTGGTGTAGAAAACGGCGGTCAGTGCTTCGTGCGCTTCTATCACGGTACGCTAGACCAGACTGCCGGTCCTGCTTTTATTGCTTTCGCCAATCCTCCAGGCCGCTGGGCTTCTGCGCATCGCGGCGCCGGCCTTTGCTATGCAATCGTCACGACTATAACAGACGTAGACAATCTCACATCTGTTCCGAACCTCATGTTCGAGGTGCGTGGCGCACCGCTTTACGATCCTCGCAAGGATAGCTCGGTCGGCGGTTCTGGCTCGCATCGCTGGAACGATCAAAGCACATGGGAATTCAGCAACAACAACGCCGTCATGATGTATAATCTTGAACGCGGCTTGTTTAACGGCGCTGAAAAGATTGTAGGGCGAGGCGTGGCAGCAAGTCGTCTGCCTTTGTCTGAATGGTTCACCGCAATGAATATCTGCGATGAAACCATGCCAGACGGCAGCAAGCGCTACACAGCTGCATTGATCGCTTCCTCTGGCGATGGCGTAACGCACGAAACCAATATGACACCGTTACGCGAAGCGTGTGCCGGGTCATGGATTGAAGGTGTAACAGGCGAATACCCGCTCGTTGGTGCAAATCAGGCTATTGTTGCGACGATCACCGATGATGACATTGCATGGGAAAAGTCGTTTCAGGTTTCGTTTTCACGTACCCGTACAGAATTGGTGAACACAGTTGCGGCTTCCTATGTCAGCCCCGATTTGTTCTATGAGACGACTTCACTCACCACGCGTATTGATGCAGTGGCTCTGGCTGAAGATCGGGAGCGTCTGGCGTCAAAAGTTGATTATACCGCTGTCACCGACCCTCGTGTGGGCGACCGGCTGGCAGACATTGCAATCCGTGCATCGCGCTATCAGCCGAATGGCGGCTTCACGATACGTCCGAAGTTTCTTTCACTTCAGGTCGGGCAATGGGTGCAGTGGGTTTCTGCCCGTTACAATCGCACAATCAGGATGCAGATCCATTCCAAGTCTCTTGGAGCGATGGGGAGTGACAGCGTTCGCGATGTCTCTATCTCTTGGCAGGAGGTCGGTGATGGCATCTTTGATCCGACTGCTTATGAAACCAATCCGCCTGTCTTAGTCCCAAATGGACAGCCAGATTATCAGTCGCAACTTGTCAACTTCAATGCAGTGCCGAACAAGGTCATTGGCGATGACGGTCAGGAACACCCCGGCATTCGTTTGTTTTGGGATGAAATCACTGACACGACAGTCGAAGGCGTAGAAATCCAGTATTGGCCGGAGAATGACCCGGACCAGATATTCACGGCCTACGTGCCGCGTGATGTGACTGTTTTCCAGATCGTCAACGGCCTTACCAGTTTGTCAGATTGGTGGGTTCGCACTCGGTTACGCGTAGCCGCTGGCACGCGTCCGGTTTCTTGGTCCACAGCTATTAAGGTCCGAACACTGAATGCACAGAGTGAGCAGAACCCGATCGATTACAGTGGGCTTGCTGAGGATTTGAAAGGCTATTTGGGATGGATCGGTCCCCAGTTACGCGAAATCATTCGTCAGGCAGAAGAACTCGCAACGCTGACTTCCGACAATCACAACTCGACCCATTCAAATATCCAAACCCTTAGCAGGAAACTGACCAGCACTTTCAACAATGCAAAGGCACAATGGGAAGAAGAGATCCTCGTTGCAACTGGCCCAAACAGTGCGATTGGTCAGCAACTAACCCTTATAAACGCGCAGCTGTGGGACAGCACTGGCGCCAGTATTACCCAACTTTTACAGGCACGTGTTGATGGTGTTGAGGATGAGATTGAGGCCCAGACAAATGCAATCACCAGTTTGACGGCGGTCGTCAATAATGTCAGCGCGAATGCGACATTCCGCATGGCAACGTCTGTCGCACCGTCTGGCTGGAACTCTCGTATTGGTATGCAGGTTGAGGGCGGGACGGTCGGCGACTGGAAAAGTGCAGGGCTGTTTCTTGATGCCAATGCATCGGGCGCTCGGATAGCCATGATTGCAGAGCAGATCGTTTTCACGAATGGCGAAGATTACTTCAAACCCTTCGTGATCCAAGACGGTGTGATGTATGGCGATGCCTTTGTTATGGATTGGGCAAAAATCCATAATGTTGAAATCACATGGGCGCAGATTGGTACGGCTGTTGTCGATAATCTGATCGTCGGAACGAGCAACCTCGACTTCAACGCCGTCACGCGTTCCTATTCCAATTCTGGTTCCGCCTCGGCTGCGGGTGCTTTCGTCACATTGAACACGACAAGTGGCCAGGGAAATACAGCTCTCATAGATTGTCAATTTACCACTTCCTTCACGACGACTGGCGGTAGCAATACCGTTACGATCAGACTGGAAAACCTAACCACAAACACTGTGCTTCGTTCATTCACTCAACAGTATGGGAATGGGGGACAGTCCTTTAACGGAAACTCAATGGCTATCGATAGCTCTGCCGTGGTTGGTCAAAATGTCTACAGACTAATGTTTGTATGGAATGGCACAGGAACCGGCAGCATTAACGCATCGGGCGCTTTGAAAGCCCTGATCTGGAACCGCTAATCATCAAAATTCAATCATTCGCACCGCATGAATACGCGGGGAGGTAACTCATGGCTGTATTGCCTGATTATGTCAGTGGCACCATTACACTCGCCAATGGCTCAACAAATGTGACCGGATCAGGGACGGCGTTTCAACTCGCAGCTTTCAAGTCTGGTGACACACTTCAAATCCAGAACCTGACCGCTGTCATTGCGAGTGTCAACAGTGATACATCGCTGACACTGACCTCGCCGTGGACAGGAACAACGCTGACCAACGCAGTCTACCGCGCTCGCTATCTGCCAGACGGTGCGCGTGTGACTGCGCAGACAACCACACTGATTGAACTTTTGGGCAACGGCAATCTTCAATCCATCGCGGGTCTGACAGGTGCCGCCGACAAAGGAATTTATTTCACTGGTGCCGGAACGGTTGATACGTTTAATCTGACTTCATACGCAAGGACGTTGCTAGGAAGGTCGTCCGGCTCTCAGGTCTATAGTGATTTGGGAACTGTTCCAGAAGCGCAAATTCCCGAAAGAATTAGAGCCGCTCAAACAAACGCTGTTACCGATTGTAATTCTGTGCAGTCTAGTGGATGGTCTTACGCTGGAGGAACTGCGCTAAATAAACCAACATCAAATGTTGGTATGTTGTTAACTTTGTTTCAGATTTCCGGTTACGGAACACAAATTTTCTTCGATCGTTCAAATGGTGCGGACACATACAGAAGGGTGTGCAATAATAATGTTTGGACGAATTGGTTACGTTTATCAGCAAACGACTTCACGCAAGGATTTAACGGTGATAACGGTTGGTGTCGATTACCTAACGATTTAATAATCCAATGGGGTAGACCTATAGTAACCTTAAACACTGGTAGTGCCGGAACAATAGTTTTACCGACTACTTTTCCTAACAATCACTTTACACATGTATTATCAAACGGTGATTGGGGCGTTGCAAACGCTAGAGCAGGAACATTTGTGACATTTAGCAAAGCAAACAATAATATAGGTTTTGCATGTAACGGGGTTCCTGCAAATGGAACTGTGAGAGTGAATTTTTGGGCGGTAGGAAATTAACATGACAAATTTTGCGATATTTGATGAGCATGGGTTTCCTGAAGCCTTCTTTTCCGAGGAGATCCTCGGATACAAAGAAATCGTAATCTCGGAAACGCCGATTTATGGTGAGAAGCCGGAAGCAACTGAAGATGATCCTCATCCGGTTGCACCTGTTATTGGTTTTACTCCCGTAATGGGTCCAAATCCCGATTGTCGAATTCCTGAAAACGCCATCCGTCTGACAGACGAGCAGTGGTTAGAATTCATCAACAACGCCGGTTTGCGCAAGTGGAATGGTAGCGAGGTGGTTGTTTACGATCCGCCGCAAGTTGATCCCATTACAATCCTTCCAGCCGTCACCCTCTGGGAGCGTATGACGGAAGCTGAGGCCAAACAAGTGGCGGAAGCGATGGCGACGCAGCCTTTCCGCACGCGTAAGATATTTGAGACAGCCGCAACATTCCGATCAGACCATGAGCTTTGGCCGCTTCTAGATCAGATAGCAAACGAGCTTTTTGGCGCAGAGAGAGCGGCTGAACTGCTGGCACCATAAGCCATCCACAATTGATCTAGTCGACCGCGCCGCCTTATGAGGCGGTCTTCATGCGCGCCTATCCCCGTCACGCTGGCGCAGGGTAATGTGGTGGGGTGACAGTACTAATAATCTGAGGCCCTGCATTACGGGCCTTTTCTTTTGCCGGAAGGAAAGCTCCGAGACACGACGCATCAATGCGGCGGGGCTTTCGCTTAGCTAATTCAAGGACAATCAAATGAACAAAACAACGTTCTTCGCGTATGCGAGGCGCGCGCCTTTTGGCGGCCGTTTGAGCCAGGCTCAGGTTGATGGCACATCGGCTATCTTGGCCGAAGCCGAGCGCCGTAATTTGCCCGACGAGCAAATCTCTTATATTCTGGCGACCGTCTTTCATGAGACCGGCGGCAAGATGCAGCCTGTTGTCGAGAATCTGAATTACACAAGTGCGGCCCAAATTCGGAAAACATGGCCGAAGCGCTTTTCGTCCATCGCAGCAGCCCAGCCTTATGTTAAGAACCCGCAAGCCCTTGCTAACAAGGTCTACGGCGGTCGCATGGGGAACAACGATGTCAACGACGGCTGGACCTATCGCGGACGTGGTCTGCCTCAGATCACCGGCAAGGATAATTACAAGAAATTCGGCATTGCTGATGCACCTGAGAAAGCGCTGGAGCTAGCCACGGCAATCCGCATCCTCTTTGAAGGCATGGTGTTGGGCAAGTTCACCGGCCGCAAACTGAGTGACTATTTTGGCGATGGCAAAGCAGATCCAGAAGGCGCGCGAGTCATCGTCAACGGAACCGATAAGGCCACGCTTATCGCTGGGTATTATCGCAACTTCCTCGACAGTCTGACCGCTGCGCGCGAAATGAAAGCCGCTGCTCCTGATGACGCCAAGCCAGACGACGTGCCTTTGCTCAAGGACAAGACGGTGCAGACCATTGTTGCAGCCGGCGGCGGTACGTTTGTGACCGGCCTTATTGGTGCGGTTTCAAATCCGTGGGCATTTCTGACTGTAGCCTTAATCGTGGTGGCATTGGGTGGCGGCTTTTGGCTCTGGCATACAGGCAGGCTGGAACTGAAGAGGGTGGCGGCGTGAAAATCGTAATTGAATACGACGCTGAAGCGCAGACTGCAGAAGTCGCAATTGATGGGAAGGTACAGCGTTGGACCCATGCGAGGCTAACTCTAGCGCAAGACATCACCGAAACACGCGACGGGTATCTGATCCGCCGCGAATGCGACGGCTCTAAGTCCTTGCTTCTTACAGGAGAGCAGACATGACCTTCCTCTTAGCCCTCCGCTCCAAACTGACAGGCTATGCCGTTGCTCTTAGCGCGGCGCTGGCCGTCCTTGTCAGCGCGTATCTGAAAGGCCGGTCTGACAGCAGAACAGCGCAGACCGCACGAGACGCGCAATCGGCAACCAAAGCACGGAAGATAGAAAATGAAGTCAGCCGTCTTGATGACAGCGCTGTTGACGCTCGGCTTGCTAAGTGGATGCGCGACAAGCGGTAATTACTGCGACGTGGCGCGGGCGATCTATGCCAGCCACAACGACACATCAGAAACCAAGCGCCAGATCCTGGCCGAGAATGAGAAAATAGAAAAGCTGTGCGGGGTACGGCCTTGAGGAATGCTGCAATGAACGAACTGATGGGTAAAACGAAATGACTGGAGCCGAAATTATGGGGGCTGTCGGCTTTATGGTGATGCTGTTCGGCGCAATCGGTGGTTTTTGGTATCGCTTAAACGGTGGCATAGACAAAAATAGAGCCGACCTTGCAGCCCACAAGCTTCACGTCGCTGAAACTTATGTGACAAAGGCAGGCATGTCTGAGCAAACAGCGCAGATCATGAAGGCAATCGACGGCGTTGGCTCCAAGATCGATCGAACAAATGATCGGCTGGATACCTTCATGCAGCCTAAGACAACGCGGGCGAGGGGGTAGGGCAGTAACCCGACAGGAATTAATGAGTTCGCGTAATGGATCAACATTAGCTAAGTAAAACATCGTGCGGCGACTTCCCGCCAGATCAAAAAAACAAGCTATTGTTTCATCTCGTGTGGATCGTGGTACTTCTCACTAATGTTGTTTACGCGCCCTCTTCTTTTTTGCCACTGGAGGAACAATAGTTTCTTCATATTCCATCCGAGCTTTCCTGAGGCGCAAGGTCTTTGCAATTCGAGCATCTGTCTCGACCTTCTGAATGGAACGTGCAGTACGATCTATTCTTTCCGCGATCGACTCTCTAACAGATGAGGTTGGCTTAAATAGTGTCTCTTTTGTGTAGGTTGGTTGCATTTCAATGGACATAAAAGAATTCCTTTTTAAATAAAAAAGGTTAGGTCATTGCCTGACCTCTAAAGCAAACTTCTTTCAACAGTGCCAGTACATCCGTGGTCAAAGGAAAGAAGGATAATATTTATGCAGCCTGGAGGTTGCCAGCCGACATCCTGCCCGACTTGCTGTCGCGTTCCAGATCGTAGCCGATTTTCTGGCCTTCGATGAGTTCGCGCATTCCGGCGCGCTCGACAGCAGATATGTGAACAAACGCATGGAGGCCGCCATTATCAGGCTGAATAAAGCCGAATCCCTTGGTGGAATCGAACCATTTAACTGTGCCAGTGCTCATAATGAACCCTTTCTTAGCAATAAAGATAGCAGCACGCATTTGCGTGACGCAAATTGATAACGATTTTTAAAAGGGGGTTCGTTCAGGGCGCGTTGCTAAACGCGCAATAAGCAAAACACATCAAGAAAATATCGATAAATAATGAATAAAGATTTATTTTGTTTTTGTCAAATTATATTTATTTTTGTTATTAAGGTGACAATCGTAGTTAGATTTTTTACATGTATTTATTCTTTAATTATTTTAAAAATTGCGAAAGAATATCTTTGGAAAGTCGGGTAGCTGCGGTATTTGCCACTCAGAGAATTAGGGACTTGCTGCCGTTATTTCGTCGACACACTTGACGCCCCTTTCACTTCCACCACAATGAAAATTGTGTAAATGTCTCTTGACATGTTGTCTCGAGACCCTTTCCATCCTTCGCGTCGGACAACCAATCCGACTCTGCCGCCAAGCAGAACAAAACCAACACGAGGAGACTGTATGTGTGAACAGGCACAGGGCGCGGGTGCGCGCGCAAATACGGGTGGTAACGCCTTTCCTTCACCAGACTGGAACGGCGACTGGAAAGGTCCAGAGGCCAGCCATGGCATGACGCTGCGTGATCATTTTGCTGGGCAAGCACTTCCGGCGCTAATCGAAAACGCCGATCTTTCTATTCTTGACAAGATAGCCAAGGTGCGCAGCGTCTCTATTATGCAGGTTTTTGGCATCATAGCCTGCGAATACGCCGACGCCATGATTGCTGCCAGAGGACACTAAATGCTCTCAAAACAAGAACTATCCCGCCGTGTTGCTGCGTATCAGCAGCACGGCACTATAACAAAGGCCGCTGCGGCTTGTGGCGTCAAGAAGTCTGCTTTTCACGACAGCATCAAACGCGCGGCTGAGCTTGGCTTGATGGGCCCGAAAGAAACGCTGCCGGGCTATGCAATCAAAAGCCTGACCGAGACGCCTAACGGCACATACATGCGCCAGACGAAAGAGGCTGGCCCTGTTTATGAGGCGACTGCCGGTCTGGCGGTGAAAGGCAAGACGACTCTCGTAAACAGCGAAGGTCGGATCGTTACGCAGCACATCATAGAGCGTGCGGACGCCGACCAACTGCGAGCCGCAATCACGGCCATGGTTGAAGCGCTTAAAGAGGATTTGCCCCGTGTTTCGATCATGCCGGCACCGAAGGGATGTCGCGAGGATCTGTTGAATCAGTTCACAATCACTGACAACCATTTCGGAATGATGTCGTGGCGCGAAGAGACTGGCAGCGATTACGATCTGCGGATTGCCGAGCAGCTATTGCTGGATTGGTTCTCTGCCGCTGTAGCGCAAGCGCCTGACGCTCACACCGCAATTCTGGCGCAGCTCGGCGACCTTATGCATCACGATGCGCTTGAAAGCGTCACGCCCGCCCACAAGCATGTCCTGGACGCCGACAGCAGGCTTCAAAAAGTCATTCGTATTGTGATCCGCACAATCAGGCGCATCATTGATATGCTGTTGCAGAAGCACGAGCGCGTTCATGTCGTGATGGCTTCGGGCAATCACGACCCGGCCTCATCTGCATGGCTGCGCGAAATGCTGGCCGTTATGTATGAAAACGAGCCGCGCATCACTGTCGATAATTCACCGTCACTCTATTACGCATTCGAGTGGGGCAGCACGATGCTTGCCTATCATCACGGGCACAAGCGAGGTGTCGCAAATATCGAGGGCACGATTGCTGGCATGTTCCGTGGGATGTTTGGACGTTCGCTACAAGCTTATGTGCATATCGGACACAGACACAGCGACGACGCAAGAAAAGGTACTCTGATGTACGTCGAGCAGCATGAAACGCTGGCGGCACCAGACGCTTATGCAGCTGGCGGCGGCTGGCTGTCGGGCAGATCAGCGAAGCGGATTACCTACAGCAAGCAATTCGGCGAAGTCGGCCGCGACATTCTTCGGCCCGAGATGGTCGCAGGAAAATATCAGGCTGCGAATGACAATGCGGCAAGCGAGAGGAGGGTGGCTTGAGAAAAATTGTACGATGGATTCTGACTAGGGCGGCCAATCTTACTCCGAACGTTACCTATTATGCGAAGTCATGGCCCATGCGAATAAATAACCAATTGGCTGAAGTCGCATCGCAACGTGGAGGCAAGTCAACTCCGATGACCGTTGCAGCGATCTCATTATGCTGCGCGATGCATGAAAGTCTTCGCGTCGGTGATGAGGCCACTATAGATCTGACAGGCGTTACAACGGGCGGATTAGACGTGGGAAGCTTCACTGTAACTCTGAAACGGGTCGCCGCTTAACGACCCACGCCGCCCACCAAGCGGCGTTTCACCACAACATGAGGAGTGAATATGCTTGAAGAAGCAGAAGACAAAGCTGCGCGTGCAGCTGTTGAAGGGCGTCCCATAGCGGAGTCGGCTACGCGCATTACATTCGGTGCCAGCGGCATAACGCTTAGCTCAAAAGACGAGCACGGCGTCTGGCATAGTGTGCCGTGGATATTCAATCTCGCGCCTGTGAAACAGCCTGCCGACCTCGTCATCATCGAAACGCCTTACAGCGGCGATGTGGAAGCCAACACCGCATATGCACGAGCTTGCCTTCTAGACAGCCTGCAACGAGGTGAGGCACCGATTGCCAGCCATTTGCTACATACTCAAGTGCTGGATGACACGCAGCCTGATGAACGGTCGTTGGGCATTGAGGCTGGCCTTGCCTGGTATCGCGTTGCAACGAAATGCGTTGTTTACACTGATCGTGGTATCAGCGGTGGAATGAGAAAGGGGCTAGTTCAAGCGATGCAGCACGATGTGACAGTTGAGTATCGAAGCATTGATGCGAGGGCAGCAGCATGACTGAGCGAGCATACACTGTGTCGGAATTAGACGCCCTTCGTTCTGCGATCGAATACAAATGGCTGTTTGGAAGCTACACGCCGCAAAGGCATGAAAGCGGAATAACATTTGGCCGCTCTTACAAGGAAAGCGAGAAAGCGGCGTGTGTCGAGGAGTTGGTGCGCACTCACATGGTGGCTGGTCACACTGCCGAAGACCTATATGCATCAGAGGAATCCGCATGACGATCCCAGAAGACATTATGGCCGCAGCAGAAAAGGCGTGCTTACGTCCAACGACGGCGCAAGACCGCATTAACAATGTCGCCAAAGCCATCCTCGCAGAGCGCCAGCGTTGCGCGGATGTAGCAAAGTCCGTTTGGAAAGATGCGCAAAGGCAAGGGCATTTCGACATAGTGAAGGCCATATCACAGATCCGCAGTCGCATTGATACAGGAGCAGCAGCATGAACCAATTCCACGTTGGCCAGAAAGTGGTCTGCATCGATTCAGTCGTTGGCTTTGAGCAATATCTTGAGGTGAAGGAAGGCGAGATTTACGAAATCGAGTGGATCGGACCTTTCGAACATTATATTCATGGCTCCTACATCGGCGTACGCCTCAAGAGCGTCGATCGCGGAACTTGCCCGCAGTTTGGTTATGAAAACCCGCCTTTTGCCGCGAGACGCTTCCGGCCGCTTGTGGAAGATAAGTTGTCAGCGTTGCGCGGTCTGCTTGCTGACGGGCCTGTGACAGAGAAGTTCGAAGAGCCGAAGCGTAAGGTGAGGGAGGATGTGTGATGGTTGTGAGTGACGGCGGCTCCACCAGCTATTACGAGCTGCCCGAGGGCGCGAGCGAGCTCAATGATCTGATCGAACACAAGGGCATGTCCTTTGCGCTCGGGAATATCTTTAAGGCTTGTTATCGATTTGGCGAAAAGGACGCGGCCAGCCGAATGTATGATCTGAACAAGATCATATTCTTTGCCGAGCGGTTGAAGGCTGTGGAACGAAAACGGGCGCAATAAACGCCGTCCCTCCCGGCACCGGTAGTATCCTCGTAGTCCACAGTCGAAAAGAAAAGGGCTTCGGATTTAACCGAAGCCCTGCTCTCAATTTTTATTAATCGTCGGATCTTACTTGCGGTAAGCTAAGCCACCCCAAATTCTGCCTTCATCGCGATGACGACCACCGTGTACGGCTCCGATATATGCGGCAGCTGCGGCAACAAGTGCAGATGCTGCAAGAAGGAATGCAGTGAGAATGCCAGTTATCCGAGCCTTTTCAGCAGCGTCTGCTGCTTTAGCTTTTACTTCTTCTGCCGTTTTTTGAGCCTGTGCCTGTATGTCAGCAAGTGTCTTTTGAGCTTCGTCAACCTTCTTTTGAGCGTCAGTGCGCAGAGTCTGAACGCGTTCAATCGTTTGGTTTACACGAGTTTGAGCATCGTTTTGACTTAAGCCGGTTCGAGCGGCAACCTGATTGGTGAGCCATGCGCGATCTGTATCGGAGATTTCACCAGTGGTAAGCAAGTTTCCAAGAATACCACTTATCTGCCGCTGAAAATCCGCCAAATTCTGCGTTTCCTGACCGGCAACAGAGTTACCTTGGCTATCTGTGCGTAGCAGAGTATCGGTGAGGTAATCTAACGGATTGGTTTTCAATCCTTGAGGCAGCATCTGTTCGACAGATGGAGCGGCAGCTTGTCCTGCACCCTGAGCCAAACCTGATACTGCCTGTCCAGCTCCTGAAATGACGCCACCTGCCAACTGACCAGCTCCTTGAGCTGAACCGCCAACAACAGTGCCTGCGGTTTGGACTGCTGTTTCAGCGGCACTTCCAACAGCTTTCGCACCGCCTGAAATAACGCTGATAAGCATGAGAGCAGATACGATTGTACCAAGGCCCCAAACCACTAGGCCATTCAATCCGTCTCGAACGGTTGCTTCATCGCGCGTTGCCGTTCCAGACGGGCGGCGCATTCTTCCGGTGATATAACCACCGAGCATATAAGAAGCTACCATTGATATGATAATAAAAAGGGCAGTAATCACTAGCCAAACTGCACTAATGTCTCCTCCATCATCGACGGAGAACGAACTTAAACCAAGTCCACCAGCAAATGTGGTCAGAACAACCATTACACCTGATGCGACCGTTGCTCCAGCAAAAATAGCCGCCCAATCGACATAGCTGCGATCAGGTGCGTTTTCTACGACAGTTGGATCTACCATCAACGTAATCCCAGAAAAGAGAGGATGAACAACACAATGACTACTAGTCCCACTAAATAGATGATGGAGTTCATGTTGGTTATCTCCTTTAAATAGTAACAGTGTCCGGCTGGCCGGCATATTATGTGTCGGGATTTACTCTCTCTTTGACAAAACTCGTTAGTCAGTAAAAGGTTTCAGTGATTGCTAAACTTATTTAAGCTATCAATCCTTTGATCGATCTGGATAGGGCTCATTCGGCAGCTTTTTCTTCGGATTACCTGGAGCATTGGTTTGCTCGTGCGTAGGCTTTTCCTGATGATCTCTTTGTTCAATTGGCGAAGGGTCAGTCGCTTGGTGCTCACGATGAAGATCATGGTCTGACCATGGGCTTTTCTTTTTATTCATTTAATCACTCCTGAAATGGGAAAACCCCGCCGAAGCGGGGTTCAAGAAGTTAGGCAGCCTTCAAATTAATTTTGGTTTCTGCCAGTTTGGTCAAATCATGATCGGTTTGACCCTCTTCCTGGAGTGTTGCATCGAGAAGCTTAGCTATATCTTTATGACCTAGTTCAATGGCCCAGCGCTTGAGCGTGCCGTATCGTGTAATTTCGTAATGTTCGACAGCCTGTGCGGACGATATGAGCCCGGCGTCAAGCGCTTTTGTACCCTTGAATTCGTCGATAATTTCTTCGCCCTCGGCGATAATCCCCTCAATTGCATCGCAGGTTTTTCCCTGAGCGCGCTTGCCGAGAAGTTCAAACACCTGCTGAAGCCGTTCAATGTGCTCCTGAGTTTGTTCCTTATGTTTTTCGAATGCTGTTTTGAGTTCAGGCGCTACAGCCGCCCTTGCCATCTTTGGTAACGCTTTAACGATTTTTCGCTCGGCGTAATAAATGTCCTTGAGCGTGTCGTAGAACAGATCGTCGAGGGTTTTTTCCTTGGAAGTTGGCATTTTTCTCTCCATTAGAGTTTATGCCCCTGCATGGATAGTCAACGCTCTTGGATGCTCTTGGTTCCTCGGCTGAAACCTAATTTATTTTGACGCAGATAGGATAAACTATTCATTCTTGAGGAATTAAATTCCTAAAACAGCTTAGGCTGGCCGTCATTGTCATTGCTTGGCGTTAGATCGATCAAGTCAGTGTCAGGCAATGGCTTCTGCATTTTCTTGGCTTCATCCCATGGCGCACTTAACCAGGTATCGATTTCCTCTGTCGTGCGCAGGATTACTGGCATCGCCTTGGGATGGACCGGCTTGACCACGGCATTGGGCTCGCTTGTCAGGAAGCCGAATATATCAACTTCAACTAGGCCTTCCTTCTTCTTCCGCACACCTTTCCAAGTCGTCCAAATGCCAGCGAAGGCAAAGAGCGGCTTTTCCTCGTTCAGAGCGAACCAGTGTAATGGTTTGCGTTTTGTCTTTGGGTCGGGTTCTTGCCCGTATTCTGAGAATGAAGTGGCGGGCACAACGCAGCGACTTTCAATGCCCTGCCAGCGCCGCCAATGAGGAGAGGTGAGGTTGCGTATGTTTGTCACGCCGCTGTCGGCTTCGCCCTTAACGTACATTGGCGGCGTAGGCATTCCCCAGCGAAGATGCGAAAGCTCGTGCTCACCGTCTGCTATATTTCGCAGCACAGGAGCGGGATAATCTGGGTACACATCCAATTGAGGATCAACGCGATTCGTCACATCGCCAAACTTTGGGAAAAGACGGCGCATAGCCTCATGTGTGGTGGTTAAATTATAAAGATTGCACATGCGCTCCTCCTGCTCCGAAGAGAATAGGGCGCAGTTTATCGCCGTCCAGCTAACGCGTCTTCGCCTTGCTGCTGGTGCTCGCAGCAGAACCAAAGCTGTCCATATTTTGTTTTGTATCCGTATGTGCCCCAAGCTTTGCAGCCGTCAGCATCGCACCAATGCTCAAACTTGCCACCACTTGTTACTGCGACACCACTATCAGCTTTATATCCTGACATTCTTTACCTCGGCGCTCGATAGACTACGAATTCGCTTTCACCCTTCATGGTGCAATCTTCACAGCGCAGCTTCCATTGATGAGTTTTCAATGGGTCGTGCGCAGCAATTTTGCGCCCGATGGATTTTTTATTAATGTCGCTAACGTGTCCGCACCTCGTACATAGTCCGCAAAGCATAGCCCACGGCTCTAAATCGGCTAGACATGTGAAAGCAGTGATCTTTTCATAGGTAGGTGGTCTTGCCATACGTTTTACCGAACGACGATTTGGTCCCAATTGCCATCATCCAAAGGCTTACCGCCATGGCGATTCATAAAGACGCTCATTCGCCTTTCTGATGGGAAGCTAAATACACAGAAGTCGATTCCAGCCTTACGCGCCATGCGATGAGGTAGATGGGCGCCAAGGCGACCGGCGTCTCTATGAACTTCTCGTCGAGCACACTTCAGTGCGTACGCTTCAGGAAGAGCTACTTGGAAAGTCTTCATTAAGCCGCCCTCTTAAAAGAATTGGTGCGTTTGCCGTGGGTGACAGCAATGGCCGCGTACTCAACTTCCTTGATCAGAAATTCCCGATCCTTGAGCAGTGATTCGATTGACGCACGCACGTCCCCCTTATGGTAAGCTAATATCAGATCAATCTCGGCGTCGTAGTTTTGCAATACTCCATTCATGGCATACTCCATAGCTTATTAACATTTGCTAATGTTCTTGTTGTGTTCTAATTTTAGGAGCGTGTCAACGGCTTGATTTGTACTGAAAATACAGGCTACATTTTGGGTTACATTTAGGTTGTTATTGAAGGTAACTAAGTTGCATATATAATTGAAATTATTGATAAAAGAGTTTGGTTCGATTTCCCTGAATAATCCGGCCCGGGGAGCCACTTCTCTTCAGAGGTTGCTTATTTCTCAGTATTTTCAATGCCTAAGGCTTCCTTTCAGTACACAGCGCGGTACGCTGAGGGATACACATGGGGCTTATCTTGAAATACGTTCAGAAGACCGCTGCTGGAACATTCCGATATCGTCGGCGGGTTTCCGAGGAACTGAGAGCAACCATTGGCAAAAGAGAATTGACCGAGTTTTTGGGTGATACTCAGAAGCAAGCGGCGGTTCGTTATGCTAAAACCCACAGCAAATTTGAAACCACCATCAAAAACGCATTGCTGAAATCAGCCGGTGCCACGCACGCATCGAGATCGACATTGCTAATCGAGATGACGTCGACCCACTGATTTTTAGATGGGTAGAAGCAAATGGTCCTCAGGTGACTAAACCCGAGCGAATTGGGTTTGGATTAAAACTTGTCCGAATGGAATTGAACGGCGGCGGTGTTAAAATGGAATTCCTGCCGACTGGTTTGAAGAGTGAGTTTTCTGGCCCACTGTATTCATTGTCAGAAGAAGCACGTCATTTACGTGAGATGTAGTTGCAATTATTCCGATACCAGCGCGTTGCTGATTTTTATCCAAATCGGTTATATTATTTTTGGCATTTAATATAGCGGAGAAAAATCAATGAGTGGCTTGTTAGCCCTTCTGGACGACGTGGCAGCAATTTCAAAAATTGCGGCAGCGTCTGTTGATGATATATCCGCTAATGCTATGAAAGCCGGTAGCAAGACCATTGGTGTATTGATCGATGATGCTGCCGTGACGCCGAATTACGTTGTCGGAATAGCCGCGGCGCGTGAACTGCCTATGATTGGAAGAATTGCGCTAGGAAGCTTGCGGAATAAAGCGCTTTTGATACCTGCGCTTTTGGCGCTAGATTATTTCTTACCAGTCGCAATAACGGTGCTACTTATGATCGGTGGCGCTTATCTATGTTTTGAAGGTGCTGAGAAGGTTTGGCACAAGTTTTTTCTGACTGAAGAGCATGATGGACACAGCAAGAGTGAAGAGAATGATCCCACCGCTCTTGAAGAAAAGCGTGTTGCGGGTGCTATAAAAACAGATCTTATTCTTTCAGCGGAAATTATGACTTTAGCTCTTTCTATGATTGAAACAGATTCAATTTGGATAGAGCTGGCTACGCTAATATGTGTAGGTATAATTATTACTGTTATGGTTTATGGAGTTGTTGCATTTATTGTTAAAATTGACGATTTTGGCGTATTCTTAGCAAGAAAAGGATATTTTTATGTTACAAGAGTATTTGGGCGATGGATCGTCAAAGGTGTTCCGAAATTGCTTGCCCTATTGACAGTTATTGGCACTGCAGCTATGCTTTGGGTAGGTGGTAATATATTTATTCATGGTTTGCATGAGCTTGGCATTCACCAGCCGTTTGCTTGGATTTCATCTTTTTCCACGATTTTAGCAGGTCAAGTAACATTGAGCCTTCGTAGTGCAACGAGCTGGCTGGTAACAGCATTCGCGGATGGTGTTTTTGGCTTCATTCTGGGATCGCTAATTACAGCCTGCTTATTAAAAATTATTACGCCAATTTGGAAACCGGTCAGTAGAAAAGCATGACATGATAAGAAACCTAGACATTTCTAAGTATGTCTGGCCATTGTTTTGTCTGCGCTTAATAGGGGGGGTATTAGATACTCTCGTTGAGCAATTCCATGCACAAAGTTTGTACATGATCAAAAGTTTCGGGGTTCCACACGAGCCAATAGCCCTTAGTGCTAGTAATGGTAATATCACATGCAGGAACCAATTGGCCTCGTTTGATGGCGCCGTCAATAAGACCTGACCAGCCAAGCGCTATTCCTTGATTTGCGATGGCCGCCTCCAGAACCAAGTTATAAGTGTTAAAGATCAGTCCGTAGTTTCTGTCGTCGATTTCTTCGTTGATCTTGTTAAGCCAGCTTTGCCACGTATACCACCGATCACCTTGCAATGTGTCGAGATGCAAGAGCGCCGATGATTTAAGTCCTTTTCCGTTGGGAAATGGACCATGTTGGCGGAGAAATGCTGGAGAGCAGACAGGAGTAACTGCCTCTGGAATAAATGGGATGGAATTTTTGGGAAAATCTTCGCGAGCGCCAAACAAAATCGCAATATCAGATTCTTTGTTATCTAAAGGCTGGAGCATGGACGATGCGGTAATACGAACATCCACATCTGGATGTTTAGAGCGGAATTGCGCTACCCTCGGCATCAGCCAAAACGCTGCGAAACCGTAATCGGTTGCAATGCGAAGACCGGGTGTTCGCTTTTTACGCAAGATTTGCTGCATCGCTTCGTCGATACCCTCAAGTCCATGTCGTACAGCTTCTAAAAGTATACGGCCGTCTGGTAAAAGTTCGACGCCTCTTGCACGGCGCGCAAATAACGCAACACCTAATTGATCTTCTATACGCTTTATTTGATAGCTGACAGCAGGTTGAGTCATTCCCAGTTCACGCGCGGCAAGAGTTAAATTTTCTAATCTGCCGACAGCTTCGAATACACTGAGGTTGCCGACTTCCCAAAACGGAGAAACCATAAAAAAATTTTATCCCTTTTATAAAAAATGAATGTCTTTCCCCTTCACTATAAAGATGTTTCTTTAAAAGAATCCAGAGAAGACATAACGATTTTTGATTGAAAATATCGTTTCGTTAAAGCGAAAAGGGAGTTTCAATGCGTTCTTTCAAACTTATTTCTTTAACGCTGGCGGCGTTTACCGGGCTCGCCGGTGCAGCCTACGCAGGCGATCCGGAAGCATGTGCAACTATTCGGTTGTCGGATCCAGGCTGGACAGACATTACATCAACCAATTCGATCGCTAGCGTTCTGCTTGACGGACTCGGCTATAAAACAGATATAAAAACCATGTCGGTGCCTATTGGATACGAAGCACTTAAAACCGGGAAAATAGATGTTTTTCTCGGTAACTGGATGCCTGCGCAGCAGAAATTCAGAGATGATCTTGATAAGTTAAATGCTGCTGAAGTTCTGGTTAAAAACCTCGAAGGTGCGAAATTTACGTTGGCCGTGCCTGATTATGTAGCACGTGAAGGCGTAAAGGATTTTGCTGATCTTGCAACA
This sequence comes from Ochrobactrum sp. Marseille-Q0166, assembly GCF_014397025.1. NCBI lineage: Bacteria > Pseudomonadati > Pseudomonadota > Alphaproteobacteria > Hyphomicrobiales > Brucellaceae > Ochrobactrum > Ochrobactrum sp. Marseille-Q0166. The sequence goes on from NZ_JACJUO010000002.1 coordinate 1,284,058, forward strand.
CATGCTGAAAAATTTGATAAACAGATATTTGGCATTGAGCCGGGAGCGCCAGCTAATGAGAATATTCAGAAAATAATTGAAGACAAAAAATTCAATCTGGATGGCTGGAGCATCGTTGAATCGAGCGAACAAGCCATGCTGGCCCAAGTGGATCGGAAAAATCGCGACAAGCAATGGGTTGTTTTTCTGGCGTGGGCTCCTCATCCGATGAATACCAAGCTTAACATCGCGTATCTCACTGGTGGTGATGATTACTTTGGTGCAAATTATGGTGGTGCAGAAGTTTATAGTGTTTCACGAACTGGCTGGACCGCAGAATGTCCAAATGCGGCGAAGTTCTTTCAGCAATTAACATTCACTATCGATACAGAAAATGAGCTCATGGATAAAATCCTGAATGAGGGAGTTGACGGGCCTACAGCGGCCACAGAATGGCTTAAGAAAAACCCCGAACAGATCGATGCATGGTTGCAAGGTATAACCACTTTCGATGGTAAGCCGGGCGCTGCTGCCGTGAGGGCAAAGCTGGGACTTTAATCGTTTTTTGTATGGAGCAATCAACGGGCGTTAAGGCGCCCGTTTTCTGTATTTTTATTATTACCAGTGGTTATCAAAATGAAAAAACCAAATATTCTTATTCTGATGGCCGATCAGTTAAACGGAACTTTTTTCTCCGATGGGCCTGCAAATTTCCTTCATGTTCCTCATCTGCGTAAATTAGCGATTAGATCGGCTCGATTTTCAAATTGTTATACGGCAAGCCCGTTGTGCGCGCCTGCTCGAGCTTCATTCATGTCTGGTCAGTTACCGTCGCGTACTGGAGTTTATGACAATGCTGCGGAGTTCTCTTCAGAGATACCTACCTATGCGCATCATTTGCGAAACGCTGGTTATCAAACTGCACTGTCGGGAAAAATGCATTTTGTGGGACCAGATCAGCTGCATGGATTTGAACAGCGCTTGACCACAGATATATACCCCGCAGACTTTGGCTGGACTCCAGATTATCGAAAACCTGGTGAGAGAATTGACTGGTGGTATCATAACCTTGGGTCAATCTCGGGTGCAGGAATTGCTGAAATCACAAATCAGTTAGAATATGACGACGAGGTTGCCTACCAAGCTGAGGCAAAGCTTTATGACCTCGCTCGTGGTCATGACGAGCGCCCATGGTGTCTTACGGTAAGTTTCACCCATCCACATGACCCGTATGTTGCGAGAAAACGCTTTTTTGATCTTTACGCGGGCATACCGCAGCTTGATCCTGAGATAAAATTCTTATCGGCAGAAGATATTGATCCTCATAGTGAGCGTCTGTTGCGGGCGTGTAAAGCTGAAGATTATGAATTAACCGAGGATCAAATCAGAGCTGCCCGTCAGGCGTATTTCGCTAATATTTCTTATATTGATGATAAGGTTGGTATTCTTCTTGATGTACTTGGACGTTGTGGGATGGCGGATAATACGATTATCGTATTTACATCAGATCATGGCGATATGCTTGGTGAGCGGGGGCTATGGTTCAAGATGAATTTTTTTGAGGGTTCGGCCCGCGTACCTTTGCTTATTGCTGCTCCGCAGTTGCAACCGAAATGTATTAATAGTGCAGTATCGACACTTGATGTGCTGCCAACGATTTCGCAACTTGCAGGCATAGACCTTAACGATATCATGCCTTGGACTGACGGCGTATCGTTGGTTGATGTTGTATCCGGTATTAAGTCGCGTGGTGATGTCCCTATGGAATATGCTGCAGAAGGAACGATAGCACCGATGGTCTCGTTACGCGCCGGTGAATGGAAGCTCAACTTGTGTCGGGTCGATCCACCACAACTATTCAATATAGCCAAAGACCCTAACGAATTGGATAATCTTGCGTTTAAGCCTGCGTATTTTGAAATTTTGAATGAACTCGTTAAACAGGCAGAAAAGCGTTGGGATCTCGAGTCATATGATAAGCAGGTCAGGGCCAGTCAGGCTCGTCGACAGGTGGTCTACAAGGCGCTGCGTAATGGAGCTTATTATCCTTGGGACTATCAGCCGCTACAGAAAGCATCAGAACGCTATATGCGAAACCATATGGATTTGAATATTCTAGAGGAAAGTCAGAGATTTCCACGATGAATTTAATCAAGCGACTTTTTGTGAACTGCATTTGTATGAAAATGGAGTAGGGATAGTTCTTACGCTTATGGATAAGTTATGGATATCGTATATGATTTTTTATCTTCATTGAGCGCGGAAGAAATTGCGTTCACAGTTAACACTGCCACTCCAGTTTAAATGAGATGTTATGTCGGTCCAGCGCGTAAGCTTTTTTATTCTCCTTGCTCTGGTCACGATAGCTTTTGCGTGGCTACTTATTCCTTATTATTCCGCTGTTCTTTGGGGTGTTATTCTCGCCATTATATTCTATCCGGTGCAGCTGTGGTTCGTGCGCATCTTCAATGGAAAACGCAATTTTGCAGCACTCCTTTCCGTCTTGATGTGTTTATGTCTGGTTATTCTGCCGGCACTCGTAATTTTCGGGTCTTTGGTTCAGGAGGGCAATTCCGTTTATCAGCGATTGAGTACGCGTGAGTTCGATTTGAATAGCTATATTACAAGCATTCTGGGTGCTCTGCCTGAATCTCTGGAAGAGTGGATGGTGCGTTTCGAGTTGGGCAATTTTGCAGATTGGCGCTCACGTATATCTTCCGCAATCTTGCAGGGAAGTCAGATTTTTGCCGGCAGGCTCGTAAGCCTCGGTCAGAATACGCTGCAATTTTTCGTCAGCTTCGGCATCATGATCTACCTTTTGTTTTTTCTTTTTCGCGATGGAGCAGAATTGGGGGTAAAAATTCGTCAAGCCATACCGCTTAGCGATGAATACACCACACAGATAGTGGAAAAATTTACCGCAGTGATCCGCGCGACAGTAAAAGGCAATATTATTATTGCTCTTATTCAAGGGACGATCGGTGGTGTTACTTTTTGGTTGCTGGGGATCGAGGCTGCATTGCTCTGGGGCGTAATGATGACAATTTTCTCGCTTCTCCCTGTTGTCGGAGCATCATTGGTATGGGCGCCTGCTGCGATTTGGTTTGCCGCTAATGGCATATGGTTCAAGGCTGGATTTTTGATTTTTGTCGGAGTTTTTGTAATTGGTCTGATCGATAATTTCCTTCGTCCGCCATTGGTCGGCAAGGGAACGCGAATGCCCGACTTCGTCGTGCTTATTTCAACGATTGGTGGCATATCTCTTGTCGGCATTAACGGGTTTGTCGTGGGCCCGATGATTGCAGCGATGTTTATAGCTGCATGGTCACTTCTCGCGGAAGAGCAGAATGCGCCAGTAATATCTGAAGATAGATAGCCGAGAGAATAGGCAACTTTTTATAAGTGCTAGAAATAGAAAGCCCGCTGCACTGGGAGGAGGAGTGTGCAGCGGGCTGATCTGAAAAGCGCGACTGGGAGGAGGAGTGCCGCGCTTCGAGTTCAGTCTCTGGGAGGAGGAGTGAAACTGAACAATTTGAAAATAGGTGCGAGGCGATACATTTACAAGCGCTGATGCTGCAGGGCAGATATGCATTTCTGAATAGCTAAAAAAAGAAACCGCCCCGCTGCGATATACGCGCTGGGGCGGTTCTAACTCCTCCAAGTCGCGAGACAATAACAAGAGAATATTAAAAAGCAACCATTTTATAATCCAGAGCATATTTCACTAATTACTGAAAATTATGTAACCAGCTACCTCTTTAAAAAGTTTGTTACTGGCCCCAGGAAATCCTATAAAAGAAGACACGCAATACAGATCGATTTTTTGAACATCGAAATTTACAAATATGCAAAATTTTACATAAACTGTAATTTATTGCCGATTTTATAAATCGATTTAATGGTGTTTGATTTCCGCATTGGAGATGGCTTCTTATCAGCCAAAAAAGCGTTGATATTGCGGGCATAAATAAAGTTGACTCTGTAAATCAAGATTAATATAGCCTCCATTAACTTGAGTCTTTTTATCATCTTAATGAGTTGACGATGAAGGTCGTCACGGGGGTCGAAATGCAATCGAAGCGTGGTCGTTCTGGTTATTTGCTCGGGACAACTTTTCTCTGTGGTGTCGCGAGTTTAGGATTTTTGGTTTCAGGTCCTGCAGGCGCTCAAACAGCGAAGCTGCAAGATGAGAAGCAAAAACAAGAACAGCATAAGGAACAAGTGCTTCAACTTGACACGATTACCATTTCGCCAACGATTCAAAATGCTGCTGCAATCGACACGATGGCTTCAACAAGTGTGCTCACTCAGCGGGATATTGATCGCATTCAGGCGACAACTGCGGCTGATTTATTCCGGGCGATGCCGGGCGTTCATGCGTCGCTTAATGGTGACGATCCGGCGACCTCGATCAATATTCGAGGCCTTCAGGAAAAAGGTCGTGTTGCTGTGACGGTGGATGGTGCGCGTCAGGATTATTGGCGTGTTGGTCACGGTTCTGGATCGTTTTATATAGAACCTGAAATGCTAAAGCAGGTGACCGTAATTCGCGGCCCCGTATCCAATGCTTATGGAAATGGTGGAATTGGCGGTCTGGTAGCTTTCGAAACCAAGGATGCAAGCGACTTTTTACGCGATAGCGAAACCTGGGCGATAAGTGAAAAACTACGTTATGAAACGAATGGCAAGGGCTGGCTGACCAGCACTGTCGGCGCTTATCGCTTTAATGAAAATGTCGATGTCATCGGCAATCTGAATTACCGTGATAGCAGTGCATATAAGAATGGTGACGGCGATTTCGTTCGTTGGACGGGTGAACGTGTTGTTAGTGGGCTTGGTAAGATCACAATCCGTCCAGCTGAGGGGCACGAACTGAAGTTTGGTTATTCCCGTCAGAAATATAATGACGTTATGACCGGCAGCAGCGGTTCTAACTCCAAAACGCTCTCTACCTATGATGCAGATACAGTCGTTAATACCTATACCGGAAATTACACTTATAAGCCCGAGGACAACCCATTCTGGGACCTGTCCGTTAACGCTTACTACAGCGAGACGGATAATGATCAGTACCAAATCTGGACGAAAGCAAATATTGGAAAAACGCGTTTCTATAATGTTTCCACCGCTGGATTCCGTGCTTACAACAGCTCAAAAATAGAAACCGATGCTATGATCCACACCATTACCTATGGCGTTGATTATTATAAGATGCGCGGCGAGTCAGACACTGACAACTTCGGTAACGGTGATCAGCAGGCTTATGGTGGCGTTCTGCAGTGGCAGGGTGATTACCAGAAGTGGCTCGAATTGATCGCTGCAGTGCGTTACGACGGATACCGTCTTGACGGTACTATCAAGTCCGATGGCGCCAATCCAGCCCAGGATGTTAATGTTGATGGGCATCGTTTCTCACCACGCTTAAGCATTGGTGTGACGCCATGGGACGGTGTGCAGTTCTATGGTCTTTATTCGCAGGGCTATCGTGTACCGCATATGCAGGACATGTTCCGCCAAAACGGCGCACATGGCTCGGGGTATGAGCCAAATCTGCTGCTCGAGCCTGAAGTTGCAACATCGTTTGAAGCTGGTATTAATTTGCGACAGGATGGCTTGCTCGACGCTGGCGATCAGGTGCGTGCAAAGATAAACTTCTTCCACACCGATGTGAAAGACTACATCGAGACCGTATCCAAGGGCACTTACACAACCTCTGAGAATGTCGGTACTGCGCGCCTGCGCGGTTTAGAACTTGAAGCCACCTACGATAACTGGTGGGGATACATCAATCTGGGTGCTTCGTTCACGGACGCTGAAATGAAGGACGGCATCTACAAAGGTAACAGCCTGACGAATACGCCGCTCGACAATGTAAGCGCTACACTCGGCCTCAAGGCATTTGAGGAAAAGCTTGTCTATGGTGTTGAGTATGAAAGCGTTGGAAAAGTTAATCGGATAAGCAGTAATACGATCTATACTTACCCGCGGCACGATCTCGTCAACCTGTTCGCTAATTGGCAGGTTAATGACAATGTAAAGCTTGATCTTGGGGTCGATAACCTTTTCAACAAGGCATATACGGACCCACAGACGGGCTGGGCAACAACGTCGGATCAGAACCAGGGTAAGGGACGAACCTTCAAGATAGCGATTACTGGCCGCATTGGCGGCTGAAGTCTTCGATCAGGCATGAAACCATAAGGCTTTATTCTTTCAATCTAACACATAAATCGAGAAACTCCTTGTCGCAGTCAACTCTTGAAAATTCGCACGCACTGCTAAGCCATGCAAATATCGCTCTGCAAAATGGCCGCTCATATCTGCCCAATATCATTGATCGCCTGAATTCATATCATGCTCAATATGATATGGATGGTGACAGTCATAGGTTTGATTTTTCTTTCGGTCGTATTGAGATTGATAACAAAACAGACGGTTATCGCGTGGCGCTTCATGCTGAAGACGATACTGGCTTATATCGTCTCAAAGATCTTGCAGCTGTTGCAATCAAGCTTTACACCAAGGAAGAAGCCCCGGAAATTGTCTGGCAAGGAGACAGGGCAGGGCACCAGGTTTTACCGCAGTTTCGTCTGATGCAGGTTGTGTCAAGCAGTCTATTGACGCCGCGCATGTTGCGCGTGCGCCTAACAGGCGAAGACCTGAAGCGCTTTTCGATGTTTGGCGCCATGCATATTCGGTTGCTTCTTCCAACTGACGAGGTTCCACAGCCGGTTTGGCCAATTATGGGGCCGAATGGATTGCCTTTCTGGCCGGATGACTCTCGAAAGCCGCTATCTCGTGCTTATACGGTCCGTAATCTCGACATAGACCAAGGCTGGCTTGAAATTGACTTCTACCTTCACGACGTTGAAGGACTTGCTTGTGCGTGGGCGAAAAATGCAAAGGCAGGGGATCAGGTTGGTTTGATGGGGCCTGTCGGGCGTCCTCTCCGCCAGGCAGAACGCTATCTCATGGGTGCGGATGCAACCGGCCTTCCGGCGATCGGACGTATGCTTGCAGAGTTCCCTGAAGACGTGACCGGGCGTGTTGTGATTGCGGTGGATAGCCAGGCCGACGTTCAGAATCTGGTTCATCCATCGGGCATCTCTGTGGACTGGATTATCGATTCTAACCAGACACGTGCCGCGGAAACGTTGACACAGGTGCTTTGTGAAGCTGAGTGGCCCGAGGGACCGGATAGTTTTGGCTGGTTTGCAGGAGAGGCTGATCAAGCGAAGATTGTCAGAAAGCACTGGCGCGAAAAACTCGGTAAAAGCCGTGAAGAAACGCTGGTCGCAGGTTACTGGCACAAGGATGCGGTCGGTTTTATGGCCGGTTAAAGTATCAAGTCATAACAATGCTGAGCAAAGAGGTCATAATAACCTTTCGCTCAACCATATAATGCGCTAGGCACCCTATAAATTGTGATTGAAGGAGCCTCGCCATGGCTGAATTGTTGAAGCGCTTTGCGGGTTATTACAAGCCGCATCGCGCTTTGTTTATGCTCGACTTTTCATGCGCTGTGGCGGCAGGCCTTCTTGAGTTGGCGTTCCCTATTGCTGTGACGGTTTTTATTGATCGTCTGCTGCCGACAGGTCAGCTCGGTATTATCGGTTTGGCAGCAGTTGGGCTTTTTGCAATCTACGTCTTCAACGCTTTTCTACAGGTTGTTGTGACATATTGGGGCCACATGCTCGGCATCCGCATTGAAACGGAAATGCGGCGGAAGGCATTTGATCATCTCCAGAAGCTATCATTCGGCTTTTTCGATAATCAGAAAACGGGCCATCTCGTCGGACGCTTGACGAAAGATCTGGAGGAAATCGGCGAAGTTGCACACCACGGACCGGAAGATCTCTTCATTGCGGTTATGACCCTTATCGGCGCTTTTGCATTGATGATATGGGTACATGTTCCTCTGGCGTTGATTACAGCACTTATCGTGCCGTTGTCGGCATATGTCACGCTACGCTACGGTGGGCGGATGACATCGAATTGGCACGCGCTTTATCGGCGGGTTGGCGACTTCAATGCACGCATTGAAGAAAACGTCGGCGGTATTCGTGTGGTTCAGGCCTTTACCAATGAAGACCATGAACGCAAGCTGTTTGCCGAAAGTAACGAAAACTATCAGAAGACCAAGCTTGCCGCCTATAAAATCATGGCAGCGTCGATGTCGCTCTCTTATCTGTCCATGCGTTTTGTGCAGGTAGTCGTGATGTTGGCCGGCGCTTGGTTTGTCGTGCGTGGTGAAATGACCGCGGGTGGTTTTGTCGGCTTCCTTCTGTTGGTCAACGTGTTTTTCCGCCCTATCGATAAGATCAACTCCGTTATCGAAAGCTATCCGAAAGGCATTGCTGGCTTTCAGCGTTATATTGATTTTATGGATACGCGTCCTGACATTGCAGACCGTCCGAATGCCCAATCGGTTTCGCGTCTGAAAGGCGATATCGAGTATCGTGACGTCAGTTTTGGTTACAGCGACAAACGTCCAATTTTGAGCCATCTCAATATTGCAATTAAAGCCGGTGAAACGATTGCGTTTGTCGGGGCGTCTGGCGCAGGAAAAACCACGATCTGTTCCATGCTTCCTCGTTTTTATGAAGTGACAGATGGTGGCATTTTCATAGACGGTATCGATATTCGCGATATGACGCTAAAGTCACTTCGTTCAAATATCGGCATTGTCAGTCAGGATGTGTTTTTGTTTGCTGGTAGTATTCGAGAGAATATTGCTTATGGCCGCCTTGAAGCAACCGATAAGGAAATTGTCGAAGCGGCACGTCGCGCGCGTCTTGACGACGTAATAGCCAATCTTCCCGACGGCTATGATACTGTTATCGGCGAACGCGGCGTAAAGCTCTCAGGTGGGCAGAAACAGCGCTTGGCTATTGCGCGTATTTTTCTGAAGAACCCACCGATCCTCATTCTGGATGAGGCAACGTCTGCATTGGATACCGAGACCGAACGTGCAATTCAGCAATCGCTCGCAGACCTTTCGGTGGGCCGTACAACACTTGTTATCGCGCATCGTCTCGCAACTATTGTAAATTCAGATCGTATTCTGGTGGTTGAGGGCGGCGAGATCGTAGAGCAGGGAAGCCACAAAGAATTGCTCAATATAAATAATGGCCGTTATCAGCGCCTGCATAGCGTACAGTCAACATCGATCAATGGATTGCTGTCGGCCTGAATTCGCCGTGTTAATCCGCAAACTGCTTCTCACCAAACCATATATGGAGGAAGCTAAAATGCAGATTGCCGGTGTTAGATTGCGCCGCGAAAAGTGTGAAGCGGTTTTCGGGAAAAGATGCGAGATAAACAGAAGGATAGAGTGTCTATCTGATCCAATCAGATAGACACTCTAAATCAGCTTGTTGAAGGCTTTGCGGGAAAGCACATGAGTTTGCTTTATGGTGCAAAAGACGAGTACGATTACAAGCAATCTTATTGGGGAAATTCCTTATGAGTTTAATTTGAATTACATTATTAAGAATTATGATTAAATAGATGATAAATATAAAAAATAAGCACCGTGAAACGGTTATTTACGGTGCTTATTCTTATATCTTACCACTTCGTATGAATGCGCAATAATGCTTTTCTGCCTTCTCCATATCCACAAACAAAGACACCCTGACAGCCTGCAACGTAGTTTTTATCGAACAGGTTGGTGACGTTAAGATCGACGCCCCAATTGTCTTTTTCGTAGCCCAGTTTCAGGTCTGCCAGAGTAACGGCTGGAACTTTGAGCGAATTCTCTTCATCCGCATAGGATGAGCCCAAGTAGCGTATGCCACCGCCCAGCGTCACGCCTTTGAGCTGACCTTCAGGTACTGTGTATTGAACAAAAGCCGAAGCCTGCTGCTCGGGGAGCAGGTATGGGCGATTTCCAATGATGGATGGATTGGAGTCATTTTCCTTGATCTTCAGATCATAGGCCGTAAGCGAAGCCGTCACTTTCCAATCATCATTGATATTGGCCTGAACCTCCACCTCAACCCCACGGGAATTCACTTTTCCCAATTGTTCACGTGCAAAACTACTGCCCGTGAGAGCATTTTCTTTTGTAAGGTCAAAGAGCGAGGCTGTAATGAGGCCATCGAAAAGCTCAGGACGATATTTGACACCCACCTCATATTGCGTGCCTGTTTCTGGCTGCGCATAAGTGCCATCATACAGCGTCTCAATAATCGGATTGAAGAAGGTGGCTACGCTGAAATAGGGCGTAATACCATTTTCAAATTCATAACCGATACCGGCGCGCCCGGACAAACGGCCTGTATTATATTCATAGGAAGGCAAACCAGTTGCATCTGTCCAGACATAATCATAACGGCCGTTCATTGTAACAATCCAGCCGTCGCCAAATTCGATGCGGTCCTGCGCATAAATTCCAAGCTGATGACGCCGCAAATCCTGATCAATATAGGGTGGGTTCATCGGACCCTGCGGTGCACCATAAATCGGGTCATATGGATTAATCGAAGTCGTGTCCGCACCGGTTTGCTGCATTTGATTGATGCGGAAATAGCGGTATTCAGCGCCAAATAGCAGATTATGGGTTAGCGCCCCAGTGTTCACGACACCTTCAAGCTGGTTATCTGCTTGAAAGGTTTGCACTGTTGTGTCGTGCTTAAAGTTAATGCGCGAAACTTCCGGATTGCCGGGAGTGGGCTGTGGCAGGAAATTATAGCCATATGCATAGAGGCTATGTTCCTTCACATGTGCAAAGCCATAGCGGACATTCTGACGAACCGTCCAATCATCGTCGAAATGATGCTCAAATTCATAGCCGATTTGAACCTGTTCGCGCTTGTAGTCATCGATATCGGGTTCGGTCAGATTAGTCTTGCGTGAAATTGTTCCAAACTCTGTTGGAACAACTGTGCCGTAATAAGGCAGAAAACTGCCGCCATCATGCGTTAGGTCGAGATGCGTATAATTCGCAAGGATGGTAAGCCGGGTTGCTTCATCGGGTTTGTATTCGATACTTGGTGAAAGCACGCCGCGAAACTCTTTGGCGTAATCAGTGTAATTATCGCCGCCCTGTATCTTGCCGTTGATACGATAATTGACACTTTCTGTGGCTTTGTCGCCAATATCGAAACCGACATAGCCATTGCCATAACTGTTAATGCCTGTTTCCAGATAGCGGATGCGCTCACCATTGGGGCGCTTGCTGATGTAGTTGACAATGCCGCCCGGATTGGAGCCGCCATAGAGAGCGGAAGATGCGCCACGAAGCACATCGATGCGCTCAATATCGAAGCTATCGATCAGAAAGCCACCAAATCCGTAACTGAAATTCTGCAATCCATTGAGATAAGTGCCGTATTGTGTGGCTTCAAAACCGCGAATGTAAAGCCAATCCGTGTCGTTATCGACGCCAAATGGCTGTCCTAGAACCCCGGGTGTGTAGCGCAAGGCTTCATCAAGCTTCTGAGCGCCAATTGCGTAGATCTGATCACGCCCGACAACTGAAACAGATTGCGGGATTTTTTCAATCGCAACACTGCTTTTTGAGCCGGTCGTCGTTGCTTGAGGGACAAAGCCTTCCACAGGTGCGATGCCAGCGGCTGGGTTGCCTGTCCCGGTCTGCACTGTAACCGTATCGAGCTTGATTGTTGTACTCGAATCCTGTGCCAAAGCGAGCGCGCTTGCGAATGGCAGAAAGGCGAGTGCAGTTCCACTTGCAAGAGCCGTCTTCATTGTGTGCTTCTTCGAAGTGGTCATATAGCGATAGCCCCTCATAAAGTCAGATGAGTGCCGTCATTTTCGACGAAGATGTTGTCTTCGAGTGTTGTCAGGCACATTAGTTGCACACTCGAAACGAGTTGCAAATTAATATGAGTATTTACATCATGATATAGGTGCGGGATTGATCGTTATTTCGCTGAATTGAACGAATTTTTGATAATATACGTGACTTATAAATGTTGAATTATGCCTGCATCCGCGACCATACCGCGGGTGTCAAGCCCGTCAGCTTTTTGAAAACGCGTGTAAAATGCGCCTGATCAGAAAAACCTGAAATTGCTGCAATATGCGGAAGCGAAGCATTTGGCTGCAACAGGAGTTTTTGGGCGTACTCAATGCGTCGCTGCATTTGCCATGTATGGGGTGAAACACCGGTGGAAGCTTTGAAAGCGGTGCAAAAATAAGCTTCTGAGAGATCAGCTAAGTCGGCGATTTCTTTTAAACGTATGATACGAAAACAATTGCTTTCGATGAAATCCGTCACGCGCCGCAATTGCCAGGGGGAAAGTTTATTCGCCCGTGGATTTTGTTCCTGACGCACTTCAAACAATTCGCTTATAAGCGCACTGATCAATCCTTCGCCATACAGATCGTGAAGCGGAGCTTTCGACTGACATTCCTCTGCAAGCAGACTGCCAATTTGCTCAAGCTTGCGGTTTGAGAATGAAAGGCGAGGGCGCTCCATTGCATTGTAATCGAGCGTATTGCCAAAACTCTGCTGGAGTGCTCGGCTATCGATATGCAGATCCAGGTGTTTAAGCTTGCCGGGTTGCGCGACCCGGCTCCAGACTGTCATGCCGGCAGGTATATAGCAAAGGCGTGGTCGATCTTGTGTGGTAACCGGAAGTCTTGCTCTTTGATCGGGGCCGATTATCAATTCGCCAAGGCTTTCCAGAACCAGAAAAAGGCGTGGGGCCTGAGATACATATTCGCCACGTGCACCGGGGCCGCAGTCAACCGTCCAAACATCGGCAATCGCTCCATTCCAGACGCGGTAATGAAGATCGTCAAGCAAGCTGACATCTTCGATGTGGCTGGTCATGTTTGGATGAAAGCCCAATTTATCTTTCCACGGACAGAATTTGCAGTCGTTGATTGCGACAAAAGCAGCGCATGAGAATTATAACATGTATATAACGATCATGTTTTGGTATCAACCAGCAACCCTTTTTCACACGGGATAGACTTATGACTGCCGCATTGTTTGAGCTTGAAAATGTCAGTTTTGCAGTTCCGGGGCGCACCCTCTTGCAGCCCTTGACCATGTCTATACCTGCTGCAAGTTTGACTGCACTCATAGGTCATAACGGGTCCGGAAAATCGACACTCCTTAAAATTCTCGCACGACAACATCCCGCATCAGGCGGAACCGTGCGGTTCGCAGGCAGACCGCTCAACGAATGGGGCGACCGTGAATTTGCACGCAAGCTCGCCTATCTGCCCCAGCAAACTGCAGCCACACCCGGAATGTTGGCGAAGGAATTGGTGGCGCTGGGTCGCTATCCCTGGCACGGTGCTTTGGGTCGTTTCGGCGCCGTTGACCGACAGAAAGTAGAAGAGGCTATTGAACTAACAGGAATAGCTCCTTTTGCAGAGCGTATGGTCGATACACTTTCAGGCGGTGAACGCCAGCGTGTCTGGCTTGCAATGCTTGTTGCACAGGATGCCGAGTGTCTTTTGCTGGATGAGCCGACATCCGCACTCGACATCGCGCATCAGATTGAAGTTTTGTCCCTTGTGCAAAAGCTCTCACATGAAAAAAATCTGAGCGTATTTGTAGTTCTTCATGATGTGAACATGGCTGCCCGGTTCTGTGACGCGGTGTTCGCTCTGCACAGTGGCCGACTGATCGCAAAATCAACCCCAGAGGGCATCATGGTGCCTGATCGCCTTAAAGAAATTTACGGAATCTCGATGGACGTCATGCAGCATAAGACCACAGGCCATCTGATCGCCGCACCAGTATAATGCATTCGGATTGATTGATAAGGCCGCATCAGTTCCCGGTCTTATAGTCTGCTCTGTTGATGCCATGTCTCTGCATTTTATCGTAAAATGTCTTGCGTGGAATGCCGAGTGCTTCCAGCGTGTCCTGGACATTTCCATTGTTGGCAGCAAGCGTTTTCCGAATGAGATCGGCTTCAAAACGCTCCAGACGCTTTGGTAATGTCTCTTGTTCTTCCTGCAGGCTTACTTGCTGTTGTGAAACAGGCTTAACCCCCAAAGCGTACCGTTCAGCAAAATGGACGAGCTCTCGCACATTCCCCGGCCAGTTATGTTCCATCAGATAGCGGTGTGTCGCGCTATCCATTATCGGAATGTCGCGATTAAATCGCCGCGCAGCACGTTCAAGAAAATAAGAAAAAAGCAGCGGAATATCATCACGGCGCTCGCGCAATGGCGGGATCGTCAGTGTTACAACATTTAAGCGATAATAAAGATCTTCACGGAAATCACCGCGCTGTTTAGGGTCTCCGAGATCAATCTTTGCGGCAGCAACAACACGAAGATCAACGGGGCGAACTTCATTGGTGCCCAACGGTGTGATCTCGCGCATTTCCAAGACGCGGAGCAACTTCACCTGAGTAGCGGCGGGCATGCTTTTTTTTTTATCCAAAAAAAGAGGGCCACCGCCTGCATGTTCAATGCGACCAATGCGTTTTTTCTTAGCACCCCTGAACGCACCGGCTTCATGGCCGAAAAGCTCGCTTTCGATGACTGTTTCCGGCAATGCACCGCAATTAAGCGCGACAAAATTGCCTTTACAACGACTGCCCCAGTCGTGAAGCAACTGCGCGACAACTTCTTTGCCGCTTCCAGTTTCTCCAGCGATCAAAACATCGACATCGGTATCGGCAATATCGCGGATGGTTCGGCGGAGATTTTCGATAGCAGCGGTCTGGCCAATGAGGGGCATGTCATTCTGTGCGTCGACTGCCAGCCCCCGAAGTCTGCGGTTTTCCAGAACCAGTTTTCTATGTTCTGCGGCTCTCAGGATGCTGTGAATCAGCCTTTCCGCTGCAAAAGGTTTAGCAATAAAGTCATAGGCACCGTTCTGAATTGCCTGAACAGCCATTGGGATATCGCCATGGCCAGTAATTAAAATAACCGGCAAATCCGTATCAATGGACTGGATGCGCGAAAACAACTCCAGACCATCGATATTTGGCATCCGCACGTCTGTTACGACGACGCCTTCGAATGCGGAAGAGATTACAGTCAATGCTTCGACTGCTCCGCCAAAGTCCTGAACCTCATAACCCGCAAGCTCTAGCGTTTGCCGTGTGGCCCGGCGCAGGGCATTGTCGTCGTCGACCAGTATAACCGGAATGTTCTTCATGCTTTTTTGAATTCTACGCGGAATGATGTGCCTTGGGCATTGCTTTTTACTGATATTTTCCCACCGTAATCATTAAGGATTTCCTTGACGATCACGAGGCCAAGGCCAAGGCCATGGTCTTTTGACGTGTTAAATGGTGTGAACAGATTGTCCTGTATATGTCGCGGGATACCGGGGCCATTATCGGAAATCGTCAGAACAACAGTCTTGGAAAGAGACTTCGTTCTGACTTTAATCTTGCCACTATTTCCTTTGCCTTCAACGGCTTCCAGAGCATTTTGAAATAGGTTGATGAGTATTTGTTCAAGCCTTAGTGAATGTCCGGCGACTTTCAAATCCATGGGCGGCAATTCAATATCAAACTGATCCATATTGCCGGAAAAGCGGCTGCGTAACAGGATCAGTGCTCCAGATATAACATCTGCGAGCTGCACGGATTCCGACGGGCGATGTCCCTTGCGTGCAAAAGTGCGCAGGTCGCCGGTGATGATCCCAATGCGCTCTGTCAAAGCGGCGATTTCAGCAAGATTTTCTGTCGCAGCATCCAGTTGCTTCCGTTCAAGAAAGACTCGCGCATTGTCGGCATAAGCACGAATGGTTGCGACAGGTTGATTAATTTCATGCGCAACACCTGCTGCAACCTGGCCCATGATTGCCAGTCGATTGGCATGTACAAGATCTTGCTGCACGCCTTGGAGCATTGTTTCCGTTTTATGATGGTCGCTGATTTCCGATTGTAAGCGATCACGCGCTTTGACGAGATCACGTGTTCGCTCAATAACGCGGTCTTCCAACTCCGATTGTCGCCGCTGCACATCTGCAATTCGTGCAATAATGCGCTGCCTGCGGCGCAGCAAGATACCAATTATTGCCGCGAGCGCCGCTATAACAATGAAAGCAACGAGGCGCGCTTCTCTAACAGCGGCTTCGATTGGTGCTCTCATTGGAGCCAGGCTATATATCTGCCATGGCGTTGTCTCGACATGAGAAGTAATCGCCAGATAGTCCGCGTTTTTGGCTGTGCCGGGAAGAAGGGCATTAACGAGAACGGCGTCGGATTCTCCAGCAAGCGGCTTTATAGACAACGGAAGCGGCTTGAGTGGAGCATCGCCAAATTGAAGAGTCTGGCGAATAGCTTCAATCCGTTTCGGAGGAAACGCGCCGATCGTCATAAACCGCCAGGACGGAAGACTGGTAATCAGCACTATGCCGCGATCGTCTGTCACAAAAGTGGGGCGGCCAGTTTCGTGCCAGTCTTTTTCAAGTTGATCGAATGAGAGCTTGACCACGACAACCCCAAGTGGGCCGTTGTTGCCGTCGATACGACGCGAGATGTAAAGGCCGGGAAGGAAGCTGACATTTCCTAATGCGAAATATTCCGTACTACCATCTCTCAGGGAACCTTTAAAATAGGACGGAACTTATAATCATTGCCAACAAAGCTGTCCGGTTCACGCCAATTGCTGGCAGCAATCGCTGCACCATCAAGGCCAATAAGATAGATAACCGCCGCCTGCGTTCCTTCAGCAAGCGCTTCGAATTTTCGGTTCAGCATATCAAGTGCGGTAGGATTTTGATTTTCCAGTGCTGCTGCAAGCTCTCTATCTTTCGATAAAACGAGAGGAAGGGCACGCTGCTTTTCGAGCACGGCACGAAGAAATGCGGCATTGAGATTGGAGTCGATCCGCGTTTGCTCGCTCAGGGACTGCAGTGCGCGATGGCGGGCGTTGGTCCCTACAAACCAGAAAGCCAGCGCAAACACGACGACGCATACAACACCAAACACCCACCAGGTAAGGTGGCCGGTATTCCGGGTAAATGCCATTTTTCTGGTCGTGCGTAACGGGTTTTGCATCTTTATATTGTGCATCAGATCACACAGTTAGAAAAGGTAAATGTGTGAAAAGTCGCACAAAAGTAAGGTTTAATTGTGGTGTGAATAAATAAAGTCCATATTTTTCAATATGTTATATGAAATCTAATAAACTGGCACGGACTTTGCAAATCATGGCGCGAGAGACAGCAAATGCTGTTGAAGGAAGAACGAATGGCTCGGGAGGCTGGACCTGATCCGGATAGAGCCAAACGGAGGAAGTCATGATTGCCATACCAAATGGTGCCGTGGATGAACCACGCCGCCCAATTCCACTCTATAAACAACTTTATGTCCAGGTTCTCGTTGCGATTGCAGCAGGCATTCTGCTTGGACATTTCAACCCTGATCTGGGCACCCAGCTAAAGCCGCTTGGTGATGCCTTTATCAAGCTTGTTAAGATGATCATTGCTCCGGTCATTTTCCTGACCGTTGCAACCGGGATTGCCGGTATGACGGATATGAAGAAGGTCGGACGCGTGGCTGGTAAAGCCATGATCTACTTTCTCACATTCTCTACACTTGCCCTCATTATTGGTCTTATCGTTGCAAATGTGGTGCAGCCGGGCGCTGGCATGCATATCGATCCTGCTTCGCTTGATCCGCAGGCCGTTGCGAATTACACCGAAAAGGCACATGAGCAGACGATAGCAGGTTTTCTGTCTGGTATCATTCCAACCACCATTGTCGGTGCTTTTGCCTCTGGCGACATTCTCCAGGTGCTGTTCTTCTCAGTGCTGTTTGGCGTTTCACTCGCCATGGTTGGGGATAAGGGCAAGCCTGTCACCGACTTCCTTCAGATGTTGACAACACCTGTTTTCAAGCTGGTTTCAATCCTGATGAAGGCCGCGCCCATTGGCGCATTCGGTGCCATGGCCTTCACAATTGGCAAATACGGTATAGGTTCTATTGCCAATCTGGCCATGCTGATTGCAACATTCTACATCACAGCTTTATTGTTTGTCCTGATCGTTCTAGGTGCCGTTGCGCGTTATAACGGCTTCTCGATCATCGCGCTTATTCGCTATATCAAAGAAGAGTTGCTGCTCGTACTCGGCACATCCTCGTCTGAAGCGGCGCTGCCAAGTCTTATGGATAAGATGGAAAAGGCGGGTTGTAAGCGTTCTGTCGTCGGTCTCGTTATTCCTACAGGATATTCCTTTAACCTCGACGGTACCAATATCTATATGACGCTTGCAGCGCTCTTTATCGCACAGGCCACCGATATCCCTCTATCGTTGACCGATCAGATCTTGCTTCTGCTTGTTGCGATGTTGAGCTCTAAAGGTGCGGCCGGTATTACCGGCGCAGGCTTCATCACATTGGCAGCAACATTATCTGTCGTTCCAGCGGTTCCCGTTGCGGGTATGGCTCTAATCCTTGGCATCGACCGCTTTATGTCGGAATGCCGCGCCTTGACCAATCTGGTTGGTAATGCAGTCGCTACTATAGTGGTTGCACGCTGGGAAAATGAACTTGATACCGAGCGTCTCAACGCTGCGATGAATGGCCAACCGATCGAGATTGAGCCGGAACCGGTTGAAGAGGGCTTTTTGCAGCCAGCAGAATAGGTCTTACATCTCAGGCAATGAAAAGGGCCCGCTTTTGGCGGGCCTTTTTGTTTACTTACTGTCTTCTGTTGCCTTACCCTGCGTTATTAGACGTGCACTGTGCTGCCCTGATATAAATGTCCAAAGCCAACTCCAGGCAACAGCTGCACGACTACGTGTACCAATCAGGAAAAAGATATGGGCTATGCCCCAAACCCACCATGCAATAGAACCTTTGAGCTTGATCCTGCCCATATCAACCACAGCTGCTCCACGGCCAATTGTTGCGAGATTGCCCTGATGTCGATATCGGAATGGGGCAGGTGCCACATTGCCTGATAAGCGGCTACGAATGACCTTTGCAACATAAGCGCCCTGCTGTTTGGCGGCTGGAGCGATACCGGGAACAGGTTTGCCATCTGAACCTTCGACCCATGCTGTATCTCCGATTACGAAAATGTTTTCGTGTCCGGGCACACTCAGGTCCGGTAAAACGCGTGCACGACCCGCGCGATCACGTTCCGCGTCGAGCCATGCTGCTGCGGGTGAGGCGGCTACACCTGCAGCCCAAATCGTTGTTTTGCACGGAATAAATTCGTCACCGACAGTTACGCCATCCCCTGTGATTTCTTTGACCGGTACGCCAAGACGCACCTCCACACCGATTTTCTCCAAAGCATTTTTCGCATAGGCAGAGAGATCTTCTGGGAAGGCCGCCAAAATACGCGGACCCGCTTCGACAAGCAGAATACGCGCCTGACGCGTATCAATATTGCGAAACTCTGGCCATATCGTATCCTTAGCCAGTTCTGCAATGATGCCGGCAAGCTCAACGCCGGTCGGTCCCCCGCCAACCACTGAGAATGTCAGCAGTGCTCGTCGTTTTGCAGCATCGTTTTCACGCTCGGCCCGTTCAAAAGCAAGCAGCAGGCGACGGCGAATTGTCGTTGCGTCCTCCAGCGCCTTGAGACCCGGAGCCACTTTTTCCCAGCGGTCATTGCCAAAATAAGCGTGGCGTGCGCCCGTAGCCAATACGAGTATGTCGTAACCGACTTCGCTACCGTTTTCGAGTTTTACTGTTCTTGTGCCTGCATCGACACCAACAACTGTACCGAGCAAAGTCGTGACCTCTTTACGGTCCTTAAAAAGGTGACGAATGGGCCATGCAATTTCTGACGTAGCGAGAATCGTCGTAGCAACCTGATACAGCAGAGGTTGAAACAGGTGGTGATTGCGCTGATCGATAAGCGTAATGCGAACATTTGCGCCTTTCAAATCATGGATTAATTGCAGGCCGCCAAAGCCGGCACCGACGACAAGGATATGGGGCGTATCCGATCCACTCATTGAAGATATAAACCTGAGGTTGGCGTGATTGCGAGTCGCGCTGTTGGAAGGATGGTCGCGCCCGATAAGATAACGCACTCAGATTAGCCGTAAAGAACTTAACGACAATTTGAATTTGAATTATGACAAGAATATTCAGGTTTTTTGTGAAAACTGTTTCATACGATAAATCACGACTGATCTAACGTGCCAAAGCTCCAGATATCGAAATAACTTCACTAACTAAAATAGCCGGATTAGCTGCGTTCGATTACTCACGCCGAATAAACTCGCTAAGTTACGACGTCGAGCGCTTTAATGAGGAACGCTGAAGGCAACTCAATTCGTGTGCGCCAATACCGTCCCGATTGCGTTGCCAAGTCGGTCGCGCTGGTCGGGTTTTAATTAAAAGTCATCGCGATGATTCAGATGGCGCAAATAGGCAAAAGCTGTGCCTGCCAAGATCGGTAAAATCACCAAGGCCATCCAGAAGAATAAATTACTCATATTTCCCTCCCATTGTTTACGCATTTTAACACAGTTTTAAGATAAATGAAGAACGCGTTAATTCGCGTATCGTTCCGAAGCTTGGCGGAGGTCATTTGCTATCGGATTTCAAATGTGCGGAGCTTCTGCCTCGGCAACGTTTGCAAGAATGTAAATCTCATCGAATTTAAATTTCTGGAATGCGGTTCCAAGAAAGTGAAACTGTCGCGCCTCAATGTCTATTGCCAGCTTGTGATTGTTTGATTAGAAGTAGCGTTACATCAAGAGTTGGGGCGACGCCCAACGCCAACCTGCCTTTCCGGGCAAGGTGGTACTTTCTTAAAAGAAAGGATGTGGCCCAACCGGCAAATATACGGATGAAGCCACCCGCGTCTGCCCCGATATAACGAAGGACTGACGCGAATGCCTATTAAAATTCCTGACGATCTGCCTGCAACCAGTGTTCTCGAAGCTGAGGGCGTCATGGTTATGCGCGAAGCAGACGCCATTCGCCAGGATATAAGGCCGCTAAAGATTGGTCTTCTCAACCTGATGCCCAACAAAGTGACGACAGAGACGCAGATTGCGCGGCTGCTTGGTGCAACACCGCTTCAGCTTGAACTGACGCTTGTACGCATTACCAATCACGTCGCCCGTCATACACCTCAGGATCATATGCTCTCCTTTTACCGCCCGTGGGAAGAAGTGAGCGAAGAACGTTTCGACGGCTTTGTCATTACCGGCGCTCCAGTTGAACGCATGCCATTCGAAGACGTGACCTATTGGGATGAAATGCAGCGCATCTTCAATTGGACGCAAACGCACGTCCATCGTTCTTTCAATATCTGCTGGGCAGCGCAGGCGGCTGTTCATCATTTCCATGGAATGGCGAAATATGATCTGGAACAGAAGGCATATGGTGTGTTCAGCCAGCGCAATCTTGCGCCTTCGTCACCTTATTTACGCGGCTTTTCTGATGATTTCGCCATCCCGGTATCGCGCTGGACCGAAGTGCGCTCCAATGACATTCCTGAGAACAGCGATCTGAAAGTGTTGGTTGATAGCCCGGAAAGCGGTCTTTGCCTGCTGGAAGATCCTCAACATCGTGCTCTTCATATGTTCAACCATGTTGAATATGACACCACGTCTCTTGCAGATGAATATTTTCGGGATATCCAGTTGCAGCCTGACATGCCGGTTCCCGCGAATTATTTTCCAAATAATGATGCAAGTCAGAAGCCGCAAAATTGTTGGAGAGGTCATGCTCATCTCCTGTTCGGCAACTGGATCAATGAAATGTACCAGTCAACACCTTACGACATGAATGACATCGGACGAAGAGAGCATCGCTAAGAAAAACCTCCGGAAGTGTAATAATTCCGGAG
This sequence comes from Ochrobactrum sp. Marseille-Q0166, assembly GCF_014397025.1. NCBI lineage: Bacteria > Pseudomonadati > Pseudomonadota > Alphaproteobacteria > Hyphomicrobiales > Brucellaceae > Ochrobactrum > Ochrobactrum sp. Marseille-Q0166. The sequence continues at coordinate 1,305,757 of NZ_JACJUO010000002.1, forward strand.
GTTTTTTTATGCTGCATATTGGGTACGAGGAAAAAAGTCGAAGGGATGTGGTTTATTTTCGCGCTCTTTGACAAACTGACCGAACGGGCGGGCCATATCCTTCGGACATCAAAATGAGCAAGCGAACTACTGCGTCTAAACACTTCGACGCGGAAAAAACCCGCCCAAATGCCTTTCCTCGCATATCGGCTTATTTCAGGCGCCATTTCCATTAAATTAAAGGGTTCTGAGCCTAGCTTGCAAACCTTTGAAGCCACTGTTGCCATTGATCTTCATTGCCGTGGAATACATTCAGGTCGATTTTACCGTTCACGCCCTGAGATAGCCCTGAGCCTGAATACTGCCAGAACAACCAGCGGCGACCCGGATAGACCTTTGATGGGTGCTGTGCGACTGCGCGCAACCAAAATGGATAATCTTTAAAGGCGCCTTGGAGATTATCTTCGTAAAAGTCTGGTGCGGTGTAAATCACCGGACGCTTGCCATAGTGGCGCTCAAGGGCATCCATGAAGACCTGCATTTTTTCACGAACCTGTGCAGGTGACGGACGACGCTTGCAAGAAGAGTCTCCATTCCATTCCACATCGATAACCGGGGGTAGCGCATCAGGATCGTTTGGAACATTGCGAATGAACCAATCTGCCTGCTGACTGGCGACACGGCACCAGTAGAAAAAGTGATATGCACCACGCTTGAGACCTGCTGCCTTTGCTTCTCGCCAGTTTTTCTTGAACATCGGGTCGAGATGATCACCACCATCGGTCGCTTTGATATACGCGAAGTTTGCGCCGTTCTTGCGCAAAGTCACCCAATCGATGTTTCCTTGCCAACGCGAAACGTCGACACCATGCACAGCGTGATGACGCGGAGAAGCTTTTCCGAAGTTGATTGGCTTTGCATCGCGAAACCGTTGACCATAAACGCGAAAACGCTCTTGGGGTGATAACCGAACGGGCGGATAGGCAGCTACCTCCGGTTTTGGAATTGAAACAGGTGTAATAGTCCTTTGTTCAGCAGGGTGAGCCATCGGAGCGGGAGGTGTCGCTTTGAACGGCCCGGCATCGGGTACAGGTCCAGCCCATGCCAAAACTTCCTGTTGCGGTTGTGGGGGGAGAGATTGCGGCGCTCTGGCGACGTCTGTTACAGGTTCCGACGGCCTGACAACGGAGCCAGTCAGGTCGGACGACGGTTGCGGCATAAGATTGTCTATACCGGAACTCGATGTGCACCCTGCAAGAGCAGTGCAGGCTAAAGCAATCGCTGTCACAATCGAAAAACGCATGATACCCGTACGCAAACCCAGACGCTTCAGAGCCTTAAATCGAGGCTACATGAAGGCCATCGACCAACACGCGCAATGCTCACCTCGAGCAAATTGCTACACAGATAATACGGTGCAATGCTGAACCCAAAGTTTACGAAAGGCTTAATAAACAGGAGATTTCATTTATAGTTAACTTACAAAATTTGTTAATAAAACAGTACTTTAATGTAATTATTTAAGAATTTAATTTGCAAAAAGAAATTTTATTTTTAATCCCATCATGCACGCTTGGCAGATTGATCAAAACCCTGTTCCAGTATTTGTTCTGCAAATGGCTTCGGTTTTACACTTTCAATCTGCATCATCAGATCAGCAATTTTTTCAGGGCTTGAAATTCCGCATTCGTAGATTTGGATTATTTCTCGCACCATTTCGTCTTTCTGAGGAGACGTTATCGGGCAACGACCAAGTTGGTGACACGACGCAACAAATGCTGCCTGTAACTGTTCAAGCGCAGCAGGTGAGAATCGTTTGAAATAATAGTCCCTCGAAAACGGCATACCGGTTCATTCGCTTATTGGTCGTGATCGACCGCATTCCAACTTGCATTTCTTTTTAAACGCAAATCTCTAGTAAATCTGATAATTATATTAGCATAATCGCGGATAGTTTACATTCTGTAACTGATTTCAACTGCGTGCTAATTCCACTCGCGCTGCGATTGCGGCTATTTTTTCAGGGTCACATTCGCCGGTTTGATAAGTCCTGATAATAACACGTGCGAGCTCATTTTTTGCCGCATGTGTTGTTGGGCAACGATCTAGCAGCTCGCAACTGCGATTATATGCAGCTTGCATGAGTTTCAGATCCTCGGGTGTGAACGTTCCGTGATACTCTTTGCCTCTGAATGGCATGTTGTTCTCCCCCATCAAATTTATGATTGAAGCTTGTATTTTCGCCGAAAGCAACATCATTTTTAGCCAAACCTGATATACAAGATTTAAGCGTTAACGATGCAGATTTTAATAATCTTCACAGCCATGGAGCCTGTCTATATAAGTCAGCAACAAGATCTAATAAAAAGGAAGCGATAGTGAAAATCGGCGTCGTTACAATTTCTGACCGTGCAAGTCGCGGTGAATATGAAGATTTGAGCGGACCAGCTATCGAAAACTGGTTGAAAAACGCAATAGTAACGCCATACGAAATCATCAGTCGCGTGATACCTGATGGTATGGAGTCTGTCCGCGATACTCTTATTAATCTTGCTGACAACGATGCTTGCGATCTTATCCTGACGACCGGCGGCACTGGCCCTGGCCCGCGAGACGAAACGCCGGAGGCAATGAAGGCTGTTCTTCACAAAGAGCTGCCGGGGTTCGGCGAACAAATGCGTCGTGCAAGTCTCGAACAGACGCCGACTGCAATTTTGTCCCGTCAGACAGCTGGCAGTCGCGGCAAGACTTTTATCATCAACCTCCCAGGAAAGCCCGTTTCGATTGCAATGACCTTGCAAGCGATCTTCCCCGCTGTGCCCTATTGCCTTGATCTTATTGGTGCGGGCCGGATCGAAACCGACCCATCGGTCGTCAAAACACATCGCCCCAGTTGATTTTGCGCATTATCGCGAGCAACTTTTATTGCGTCGCGACGAAATTGCGCAACCCTGCTTTGCACTTTTGCATAATTAGTACACTTGCATTTCTCTAATTTGAGGCCGACTATCAGCGAAAAATAAGGGGAAATAAGTGAAGCCATTTGATGAGATGCTTAATAACGGTGGAAGCGTCCGCCAACCATATGAATTTCTCAAGCAGTGGCTGGATGAGCAGGATCAGCACAAACTCTTGCAAAAGACAGTAGATGCTGAGAGCGTTTTCCGCAAAACCGGCATCACTTTCGCAGTCTATGGTGATGAAGACGCTGCAGAACGCCTAATTCCGTTCGATATTATTCCACGTATCATATCTGGTCAGGAATGGCGGCGGCTTTCGCAGGGAATTGAACAACGCGTGATGGCGCTCAATGCTTTTCTGGATGATATTTATCACCGTCAGGAAATCGTCAGGGCAGGTCGTATTCCAAAAGAGCTGATCACCAACAATGAGGCATTCTTGCCTGAAATGATTGGTTTCCGCCCACCCGGCAATGTTTATACGCACATTATCGGGGTCGATATTGTGCGCACCGCTGAAAATCAGTTTTATGTGCTTGAAGACAATGCCCGCACGCCGTCCGGTGTTTCCTATATGTTGGAAAACCGCGAAACAATGATGCAGCTTTTTCCAGAGCTGTTTCAAAATGTTAAAGTGCGCCCGGTGGAAAACTATCCACAATTGCTGCGTCAGTCGTTGGCAAGTGTTGCGCCACCCGGAACGCAAGGCGTGCCAACAGTCGCTGTTCTTACGCCGGGTATTTATAATTCTGCCTATTTTGAACACGCGTTTTTGGCTGATCAGATGGGCGTCGAATTGGTGGAAGGCAGTGATCTCCGCGTCGTGGACGGTCGTGTTGCGATGCGAACCACCAAAGGATATCGTAACATTGACGTGCTTTATCGTCGTGTTGATGATGATTTTCTCGACCCTCTGACATTCAGGCCGGAGTCAACGCTGGGCGTTGCAGGTATTATGGATGTCTATCGCGCAGGAAACATAACCATCGCCAATGCGCCTGGAACTGGTATCGCTGACGACAAGGCAATCTATTCCTATATGCCAGAGATTGTTGAATTTTATACTGGTCGCAAAGCCATTCTTGAAAATGTGCCCACGTGGCGTTGTTCAGAGCCGGACAGCCTTGCCTATGTGCTTGATAATCTCGCCGATCTTGTGGTGAAAGAAGTGCATGGATCGGGAGGCTACGGAATGCTGGTGGGGCCTGCCGCGACCAAGGCCGAACGCGATGCATTTGCGGAAAAGCTGAAAGCGCGCCCGCGTAACTATATTGCACAGCCGACACTGGCGCTTTCGACAACACCGATTTTTACCGAAAGTGGCCTTGCACCGCGCCACGTTGATCTCAGGCCTTTTGTTTTGGTTTCAGATCGTATCCGGATCACCCCCGGAGGGTTGACGCGAGTGGCCCTGAAAGAAGGATCGCTTGTTGTAAACTCCAGTCAGGGTGGTGGAACGAAAGACACCTGGGTGCTCGACGATTAAGATAAAATTACACGCAATAGCTGGCGCAAGATCAGAGCGTGAAAAGGGGAATGAATTTATGCTTCTAGGCCGCACGGCAAACGGACTTTACTGGATGTTTCGCTATATCGAGCGCGCAGAAAACATGGCGCGTCTGGTTGATGCGGGACTGCGTATGGCGCTTACAAAAACATCGGATGCACCGGAAGAGTGGTCTTCTGTCGTTGTGTCGGCTGGCGCGAGCCAGTCATTCTCGGCGAAATATCAGGCTTATAATGCAGCAAACGTAGCTGACTTTCTTCTGCGCGATATGGATAATCCATCCAGTGTCATGGCTTGTATGGAAACAGCGCGTTCAAACGGGCGTATGGTGCGCACAGCACTCACCCGAGAGGCATGGGAAAGTATCAACGAAGCATGGATGGTTCTCAAGAAGTCATTGTGCAAGCCTTTGAAAGAGGCCGATCTGCCGCCACTGCTTGATCAGATCAAGCGCGAAACCGCTTTGATACGGGGTGCGTTTCACGGAACGATGCTGCGCAATGAGATTTTCGATTTTGCCGGTCTAGGCACATTTATTGAACGTGCTGATAACACTGCACGTATCCTTGATGTGAAATATTATGTTCTGCTCCCTGCTGTTTCCTATGTCGGAACCACGCTCGACAACTATCAATGGGAGTCAATTCTCCGTTCAGTTTCCGCGCATAGATCCTATCGATGGGTCTATGACGGAGACTATCGACCGGCACATGTTGCAGATTATCTTATTCTGAACGGGCGGATGCCGCGCTCACTCAATCATTGCTACCAGAGCATCAATGGGCATCTAAGCTTCCTTGCCAAAGATTATGGCGATAGCGATGTGTGCCATGAGACGGCTGACAGAATTTATGCGACGCTGCAAAATCAGGACATCAGTGCCATTTTCGATATCGGCCTGCATGAGTTTCTGACAGAGTTCATTGCGCGGAACAACCGGCTCGGCAACGAGATTGCGGAAACCTATAATTTTTATTGAGGTGATTGCTTGCTGCTCAATATTCGCCACGTTTCCCATTACCGTTATGAAAATCCGGTTCCTTACGCGGTACAGCGTCTGCGCCTTCGTCCGCCTACGCTTCCCGGTCAACTGGTTAAGCATTGGGAATTGAAAATCGAAGGTGGGGAGCCGGAAGTCTCTTATATAGATGGCTTCGGTAACAAAACTGATCTGGTCCAGCATGCGCGCAATGTTACCGAGATCATAATTACAGCCAGTGGCAGCGTCGATGTGGAAGACCGCGTTGGTGTCCTCGGACCAGTCTATGGATATGCCCCTTTGTGGCTGTTTGAACGCGAGACACAGCTAACCTTGCCCGGTGAACATATTCATGCGCTGACGGGTGATTTACAGCCGGGGATGGACCGGTTGGCGTTAATGCATGAATTGATGAATAAAGTTCACGCAGCTGTTGAGTATGTGCCCGGTACCACGAGCGTTGCCACTGATGCTGAAAGTGCATTGGAGGCAGGGAAAGGTGTTTGTCAGGATCACAGCCACATTTTCCTCTCTGCTGCGCGGTCGTTGAAAATTCCTGCTCGTTATGTATCTGGTTATTTGCTGATGGAAGGCACGGATGAGCAGACTGCAAGTCATGCATGGGCGGAGGCGCATGTCGAGGGCTTGGGTTGGGTCGGTTTTGATGCGGCAAACAATGTCTGCCCTAATGATCGCTATGTGAGGCTCGCGACGGGATTGGATTATCGCGATGCGGCACCGATTTCGGGGGTAAGGCTTGGAGGAGCCGTTGAAAGTCTTGCGGTCCACATCAATGTAGGGCAGTGATTAAATCAACTTAGGATTTGCCTGCCGGAAATTGTCGATGACTTATTGCGTTGGAATGAAAATTGATCGTGGCCTCGTGTTCATGTCGGATACGCGGACGAATGCCGGTCTCGATAATATTTCTAAATTCTCGAAAATGCGGACATGGACAAAACCTGGTGATCGGGTGATTGTTCTCCTATCGGCTGGAAATCTTGCAACCACACAGGCGGTTTCAAGCTTGCTCGATGAACGCATGAAAGCGCCGGAGGAGCGTCATCCGTCATTGTTTGATGCGCCGTCGATGTTTCAGGTCGCCCGCCTGATTGGTGATACGGTTAAGGAAGTCATCAAGAATTCTGCAACAGGTGGCCAGAACGCCGATGCATTTGGAGCATCCTTTATTCTCGGTGGCCAGATCGAAGGCGGACAACCGCGATTATTTTATATTTATCCTGAGGGTAATTTTATCGAAAGCTCTGAGGATACACCATTCTTCCAGATTGGTGAAAACAAGTATGGCAAACCAATACTGGTGCGTGCCTATCGGCCAGATATGAGCTTTGAGGACGCAGTAAAGCTGCTTCTGGTATCGTTTGACTCAACGTTGAAAGCTAATCTCTCCGTCGGGTTGCCGCTCGACATGCAGCTCTATGAGACGGACAGCCTCAAATTGGGTGAGCATCGCCGCTTTGAAGCCAGTGATCCTTATTATCAGACGGTGTCGGAAAGCTGGTCTGAAGCCTTGAAGGCTGCATTAGAGCAGCTTCCGCCATTTAGCTTCGAGAAATAGAAAATGGCCGGGCGATTCAGCACCCGGCCATTTCTGTTTAGTCTTTTGTGACCGTGGCAACATAATTGGCATCTGCAACCATGTCGAAGTTGTGCACATTCGCGCCCGTTACCGCCGTTTCGATCTGCTGATAAATGACAGCAATCGGGCTTGTATCCTGAAATTTCTTCTGAATATCATGATACATTGCTTCACGCTTTGCCGTATCGCGCTCTTCGGCTGCAGCCATGGTTTCTGCTGTCAGCTCAGGAATGTCCCATGAAGCCTGCCATGCAGTGGTACGAAGATTAACTTCATCACCATTGTTCGGATTGTTGGTGAATGTGACGGCATTGGTATGAGGATCCCAATAATCCGGTCCCCAGATGCCAAGCGCAAGCTGGTGTTTACGTGCACGGACTGTTGTTGTCGTGAGTTTGCCATCGCCCTGCAAAATTTCGACATTGACGCCAGCTTTGGCCATAGTCTGCTGAATGTTTTCTGCAATACCGACATAAGGCTGAGTGTTTCGGACGTTCAGCGTGACGCTGATACCATCTTTTAAGCCAGCTTTTTCAAGTAGTTCCTTTGCTTTTTCAACATTATAGCTGAAAGGATTGTCATCAATCGCGCCAAACATGCCGACAGGCAGGAATGACTGATGCTTACGGCCAATTCCCTTGATAAGCGTGCCTTCAATTGTATCGTAGTCGATGAGATATTTTAGCGCCTGGCGCACTTCAGGCTTGGCCAAATCGGGAACGTTCTGGTTCATCGACAGATAATAAACACGGCCTTTTGGAGCGTTGATCACATTAAATTTGCTGTCTTTTGCGAGCTGCTCAATGTCTCCAGGTTCAAGATTGCGCGCAATGTCAATGTCGCCGGCCTCAAGCAAAAGGCGCTGCGACATGCCTTCTTTGACATGGCGATAGATGATGCGCTTCATTGCCGGTGTGGCATCTGTGTAGTTGTCATTTCGTTCAAGCAGCAGCACTTCATTGGCGCGCCACTGTTTGAGTGCAAACGGACCTGACCCAGCATAGTTGTTCTTCAGCCACTCATAGCCGAAGTCTGTCTCAAATGGGTAGGTGTCGGTTTTCTCCGTCTTCTGTTCGTGTTCCTTGACCAACTTGCTGTCAACAATCGATGCAACACTTGATGTCAGGCAGTTCATCACGAAGCTGGGCGCAAACGGCTTACCGGTTGTGAAAACAAAAGTCTTATCATCTACTGCGACGGCATTTTGCTCAACATTATCAGCCGTAATACCAAACTGGCTCAGGATAAAAGCCGGGCTTTTATCGAGCTTGATCGCGCGCTGTATCGAATAAGCAGCGTCGTGTGCTGTGATGGGATTGCCCGATGCAAACTTCAAGCCATCGCGGATTTTGAAGGTGATGGACTTGCCATCGTCCGAAAAAGTCCAGCTTTCAGCAATCTGTGGAATGATCTTCGTGGGATCTTTTGTGTCTGTGGTAACCAGGCGCTCGTAAGTGCTGGTCAGCATTTCCGACGTGGTGATTTCAAAGATTTCGGCTGGATCAAGCGAAATAATGTCATCAATGCTCATGGCGATCACCAGCGTATCAGCCGGTGTTGCAGCTTTGACCGCTTGCGGTGATGCGGAAAGGCACAGGGCGAATACGAGTGCGGCTGGAATAGTTGAGCGCATCAGGCGCTTTGGAGCGGTTAACTTCATGCTTTGTCCCTCTGGAAATCACTGCTCTTTACAAGCCTGTGATCATCGATATGTCATGCGTTTCAAGAGTATATTCCCGGATACGACTCTCAAATATGCCTTCACAATAGATTCTGATTTTTGAGGGTATACAATAGTCAGAGGGACCTGCTGGCAAATAAAAAAGCGGCTGGAAAATCCAGCCGCTTTTCGCATGGAATTTGAACGAATTATCCGAAGACTTTGAAGCGCTCGGCGTCGTCCATGAAACTCTTTTCGCCAAATGGCTGTTCATTCGAGCCGAATGGCATTTGAGCGCGCAGCTTCCAAGAAGATGGCACACCCCAAGTCTTGGCGACTTCTGCGTCGATCAGAGGATTATAGTGCTGAAGGCTTGCCCCAATGTTTTCGTTCGCCAGAGCTGACCAGACAGAAAGCTGTGCCATACCGCCAGCCTGTTCAGACCAGACAGGGAAGTTATCGGCATACAGTGCAAACTGTTCCTGAAGACTCTTAACAACGTCCTGATCTTCAAAGAACAGAACAGTACCGGCGCCGGCAGCAAAGCTGTCAAGCTTGGCTTCAGTCTGTTCAAAGGCATCAGCAGGGACGATTTTACGAAGTTCTTCCTTGGCAATGTTCCAAAGCTTATCGCTTTCAGCGCCAAATAGGATCACAGCGCGCGAGCTCTGCGAGTTGAAGGAAGATGGGGAATGCTTTACTGCTTCACGGATCAGTTCTGCAACGGCATCCTTGGAGATTGGGAGATTCTTACCAAGTGCGTATTGCGTGCGGCGCTTTTTAAGGGCGTCAATATAGCTATTGCTCATCGTACATGTCCTGTTGTTATGGCGATTCTGCACTGCAAACCTAATGCAGCAAACTGAAAACTGTTATCTGAAATATTGTGATTTTTGAATGAGAAGCCAGCCCATGTTTCTGAAACACACTGTCAACAGATGTGGTGTCTTTTCATTTCACTGTTTTGTTTTTCGATCATAGTTAGAGCGGTCAGTTATCACGAAACTGCTTTTAGCTTTTATATTCAAACGAAATCTGACAAAATTTATCGGAAATAAAAGGAGCCTAGAAAAGTGGACACGAGACTTGTTCGTGATCAACTCAAGGCAAATGGGGTTTATGATTTGAAGTCATTTATTATCATTGGTGGTGGGGCGAGCGGCGTGCTGATCGCCGCTCAATTGCTTAAACAGTCGTCCGAAGCGCAAATTAGAATTTTTGAGCGCACTGGCAATATCGGGGCGGGGATCGCTTACTCGACAGAGAATCCCAATCATCTGCTTAATGTTCGCGCCAGCAATATGAGTGCATTTGCGGACGAACCAGATCATTTTCTGAACTGGCTTAAAACATGTGACAAGACGGCCTCAGAAGGCAAATGGGAAGCCCAATCTTTCGTGCCCCGTTGCGTTTATCATCGCTATCTCAACGATCTCCTCAAACCACATTTGGAAGCCGATACGCCACGCATTTTTATTGAGAATGAAGAGGTCATCGAAATTGCGTTTAAAGGCAAGCAACCGCTCGTCGTAACAACCAAAGGACAGAGTTTTTCAGCAGGCGCGATCATTATTGCTACCGGTAACGAGCCAGCCATCGCGAAGTCAGGTGATCTTGTGACTGAATACTGGTCGAGTAATGGCTATTTTAATATTCCGGCAGACCATTCAGTTGCTATTTTCGGCACCGGTCTGTCGATGGTCGATAGCGTGATTTCCTTGCTCGATAAAGGGCATAAAGGTGAAATTCATGCAATTTCGCGCCGAGGACTCATTCCTGCTTCACACGTGCACACTGCCCCATTTCCGATAGAAGAAAATGCGCTACCAATAGCTGACGGTTTACCTGCGCTGATCCGCGTAGTCCGTAAGATGATTTCGCAATGCGAAGCGCGAGGTATAAACTGGCGTGGCGTGATTGATGGCCTTCGACCGCACACCAAAAACATTTGGAATCACCTGCCGTTGCGTCAGCGCAAGAGTTTTTTGCGACACTTGCGACCTTGGTGGGATGTTCATCGTCACCGCATGGCGCCGGCTATCGCAAATCGCATTGAAGCAGCACAACAATCCGGCCAGCTAACCATTACCGCAGCCCATCTTTTATCTGTCAAAAATAAAGGCGAACATATTGCAGTCCGTTATCGCAGACGTCATGCATTGAAGGATATTGAACAGAATGTTCAGTCCATCATTGATTGTCGTGGGGGAAGCTCACGCTTTTCAACGACACGGAATGCAGCGTTGATGAGTTTGATGGAGAGTGGTTTGGGTAAACCGGATCTTCTCGATCTCGGTCTAGATGTGACAGCGGACTTGCAGCTTGTGAACGCCCGGGGTGAACTGTCGGGACCCATATTTGCTATTGGTCCCGTAACCAAGGGTTTGTTCTGGGAAGTGACAGCTGTGCCAGATATTCGTGTACAGGCTGCACAACTATCAAAAACGCTTCTCGAAGGTTAGGAATCACTTATTCAATGAATTTGGCCCTTGTCATTTGATCGCAAAAATTGCCGGGCAATATGTCTGATAAGAAGCAGCCGCTCGGAAGGTTCATGCCATGAAAGCGGTTTTCTGAATCACTTGTAGAATAAAATGATTCAAAATAATGCGATAAGCCATTGAAAGCTATTGCCATAAAAGTGCCTAGCCGGTCATAATAAAGACATTGGAACATATGATTCCTCTCGACACCTTACCGGAGCGTTTTTGTTGCTGTTTTCTTGAGCGGTGCCTGCTTCGGATCAACCTTGATTACGGATAGGAGGCCTTGGGCGCATGACGATGGACGGCAGGATGCTCTTTTTGCTGGTCCTTCTTCCGTTTCTTGGCAGCGCTGTTACAGGTCTATTTCGTGGAGTTGATAGAAGCGGATCTGCCTGGTTTACGGCGGCAATCGCCCTTGTTGCTTTTGTCATCACCACAAGCCTTTACCCGATAGTGGCGGACGGTGGCGTCGTTCGGGGATCGATCGACTGGCTCCCGAATTACGGGTTAAACGTAACCTTCCGCATGGATGGTTTTGCATGGCTTTTTGCCATGCTTATCACCGGCATCGGTTTGCTTGTCGTGATCTATGCGCGTTACTACATGTCGCCCGAAGACCCTGTCCCGCGCTTTTTCTCTTTTCTGCTATCATTTATGGGATCAATGCTCGGCGTGGTTTTGTCGGGTAATATCGTGCTGCTTGCAGTTTTCTGGGAGCTTACGAGTATCTTCTCGTTCCTGTTGATCGGCTACTGGTATCACAATGCCAGTGCGCGGGATGGCGCACGTATGGCGCTGACTGTGACGGGTATTGGTGGCTTCTGCTTGCTGGCTGGCGTGTTGCTGCTTGGCCATATCGTTGGCAGTTATGATCTCGACAAGGTTTTAGAAGCCGGGAATGTCGTTAGAACACATCCGCTTTACACAGTCGCTCTCGTTCTTATTTTGATGGCAGCTTTTACAAAGTCTGCGCAATTTCCATTTCATTTCTGGTTACCCAATGCAATGGCTGCGCCGACACCGGTTTCTGCCTATCTGCATTCCGCAACAATGGTGAAGGCTGGTGTCTTCCTGCTGGCGCGTCTGTGGCCGGTTTTCGCGGGTACCGAAGAATGGTTCTGGATTCTTGGATTGGCGGGTTTGACAACCTTGTTGATCGGCAGCTTCTTTGCTGTTTTCCAGCAAGATTTGAAAGGTTTGCTCGCTTATTCGACCATCAGTAATCTTGGACTGGTCACAGCCCTTTTAAGTCTTGGCAGTCCACTCGCGGCTGTCGCTGCGATTTTTCACATGGTCAACCATGCGATTTTCAAAGCTTCGCTGTTTATGGCTGCTGGCATCATCGACCATGAAACTGGCACGCGTGATATGCGTAAGCTCAGCGGTCTCGCGCGTGCTATGCCCTATACCGCGACGCTTGCCATGGTGGCCAGTGCTTCGATGGCCGGCGTTCCGCTCCTCAATGGCTTCCTTTCCAAGGAAATGTTTTTTGCCGAAGCGGTCGAAACACACATGGCTTCGACTCTTGATACACTCACACCTTATATCGCGACATTGGCTGGTATTTTCACCGTCGCTTATTCGGTTCGGTTTATCTATTCGACGTTTTTCGGGCCAGCGCCACACGATTTGCCGAAAACACCGCATGAGCCGCCACACTGGATGCGCCGTCCAATCGAGCTTCTGGTATTGCTTTGCCTATTGATTGGTATCGTGCCGAATATCGCGATTGGTCCGTTTTTGCATTCGGCTGTTACGTCGGTTCTGGGCGATGCGACCCCGCAATACAGTCTCTCTGTCTGGCATGGATTCAATCTCCCGCTGATGATGAGTATCGTGGCCATGATTGGTGGCGTTATTCTCTTCTGGACGCTCAAGAATTATCTTGCGACCAGCGAAGATGGCCCGCCGTTTTTCCGCCATTTGCAGGGGCAGCGCATTTTTGAGCGTGTTCTTGTTACTGTCTCGTGGAACTGGGCACGTAAGGCTGAGAGTTTCTTGAGCACGCGGCGTCTTCAGCCGCAGCTACGCATCGTTGTGGGTTTCGCACTCGTTGCTGCCGCATGGCCTATTTTGGAAGATGGTATCCACGTAGGCATCCTGGGTGTGCAACCAGTTGATCCAATTTTTGCGGGTCTCTGGATTCTTGGCGGTGCTTGTGCAATCGGTGCTGCTTATCAGGCCAAGTATCATCGTCTTGCAGCTCTGATATTGCTTGGCGGAGCCGGTCTCATCACCTGTATAACTTTTGTTTGGCTTTCGGCCCCGGACTTGGCTGTAACGCAGTTGCTGGTCGAAATCGTGACGACCGTTCTCCTGTTGCTTGGACTTCGCTGGCTGCCAAAGCGCTTCGAGGATCCGGATCCGGTTCCTGTGAAGTTTGGTCCGCGCATTCGGCGTTATCGCGATTTTGTCCTTGCGATTGGCAGTGGTGTCGGTGTGTTCATTGTGTCCTACGCAATGATGACCCGCCCATCACCCGAAAGCATTGGCGACTTCTTCCTGCAAAATGCCTATTCAGGTGGCGGCGGCAAAAATGTCGTGAATGTGACCCTCGTCGATTTCCGCGCCTTTGATACGTTTGGCGAAATTGCCGTTCTTGGCATTGTCGGTCTGACTGTTTACGCACTGCTGCGTCGTTTCCGCCCGGCACCCGATAGCACGGGCTCTACAGCACAGCAAAAAATACAGGATGCTTACGATGAAGCGATGGAAGATCGTGAGAAGGGCGAAACGCTAACCGATTATCTGGCGGTACCATCGGTCATCATGAAATGGCTGTTCCCGGTTATCATCGTGCTGGCGGTTCACTTGATCCTGCGCGGGCATGATCTTCCCGGTGGTGGTTTTGCTGCTGGTATCACTTTGGCGATTGCGTTCATTTTACAGTATCTGGCAGCAGGCACGCGGTGGGTTGAGGATCACCTGCGCATTCTGCCTGTACGATGGATTGGTTTCGGCTTGCTCATTGCAGCTGCGACTGGAGCCGGGGCATGGCTGTTTGGTTATCCATTCCTGACGAGCTTCTTCCAATATGCTGATATTCCATATGTCGGTAAAATGCCGGTCGCAAGCGCCCTCGTGTTCGATATTGGCGTCTTTGCGCTTGTTGTCGGTGCAACAGTGTTGATGTTGATTGCGCTGGCGCATCAGTCGATCCGTAAACATCGCGTCGAAAAGCTGGCTGCTGCGAAGGAGGACAACTAATGGAGCTCGTTCTCGCTGTCGCAATCGGGGTTCTTATGTCATCCGGCGTGTGGCTGATTTTGCGTCCGCGCACATTTCAGGTGGCAATTGGGCTCGCACTCGTTTCCTACGCAGTGAACCTGTTTATTTTTTCGATGGGCCGGTTGCGTACAAACGCACCGCCTGTGCTTGATTCCGGTATCAATGTTCAGGCGGCGCAATATACTGATCCCGTGCCACAGGCATTGGTACTGACTGCAATTGTTATCGGATTTGCAATGACGGCTCTTTTCCTTGTCGTTCTGCTCGCATCGCGCGGTCTGACGCGAACCGACCACGTTGACGGCAAGGAGAATTGATTTTGGATTGGAAATCACATCTCATTGTTGCACCAATTCTGCTGCCACTTGTGACGGCAGCATTTCTGCTGCTGTTTGATGAGCGCAAACGCAAGCTGAAAATGGCAATCAATACGATTTCCATCATTGGCTTAATTGCTATCGCATTTACATTGCTTGGTGTTGCGAGTGATATTGCTCCAGCAGCCGATGTGTACCTGATTGGTAACTGGCCTGCACCTTTTGGCATCGTTCTGGTGCTTGATCGTCTTGCGGCATTAATGCTGGTGTTGACCAGTGTGCTGGCATTGGCAGCATTAAGTTTTGCATTGGCGCATTGGCACAAAGCCAGCCCGAATTTTCATACGATTTTTCAGCTTCTGCTGATGGGCTTGAACGGAGCGTTTCTTACTGGCGATCTGTTCAATCTGTTCGTTTTCTTCGAAGTTATGCTGGCAGCGTCTTACGCTCTGGCGTTGCATGGTTCCGGGCCTGCGCGCGTAAAGGCAGGCATGCATTACATCGCAGTCAACCTTGTGGCGTCCTCCTTGTTCCTGATTGGCGTCAGTCTGATCTATGGCGTTACGGGTACGCTGAACATGGCAGATCTGGCGCGCAAGATTTCGCAGGTTGCAGCTGAAGATCGCATGTTGCTTGAAGCGGGAGCTGCAATTCTGGCTGTAGCATTTCTCGTGAAAGCAGGTATGTGGCCGCTTAATTTCTGGTTGGTCCCGACGTATACCGTTGCTGCAGCGCCGATCGCAGCAATCTTTGCGATCATGAGTAAGGTCGGCATTTACGTATTGCTGCGCTTATCGCCGCTCATGTTTGGCATTGGTGCCGGAGAATCCTATGGTTTCGGCAACGACTGGCTCTATTACGGCGGTATGGTTACGCTGGCATTCGGTCTGATTGGTGTGGTTGCATCTCAGGCTATGGGACGCTTGGCGAGCTATAGTATTCTGGTTTCTTCTGGAACTTTGCTTGCAGCAATCGGTAGCGGGAATACCGCAATGACTGGCGCTGCACTGTTTTATATGGTCAGTTCGACCTTAACGATTGCGGCTTTCTTCCTCTTGATCGAATTGGTGGAGCGCGGTCAGGACGCTGCAGCTAACGTTCTGGCTGTCACGATAGAGGCCTATGGTGATGACGAAGAGGAAGAGGAAGAAGAGGAAGTTGGCGTCGTTCTGCCAGCGACACTTGCTATTCTTGGTACCTGCTTTGCAATCGTCGCCATCTTGCTTATTGGTCTTCCACCATTTTCAGGCTTCATAGCAAAATTCCTGATCCTTGCGGCGGTGTTCAATGGTGACGGAGCTGCACCAACATTGGCAATGCCGGTTAGCCCGGCAAGCTGGACATTAATCGCGCTTATTCTGTTGTCTGGCCTCTCTGCGCTGATTGCGATGACCCGTACAGGTATCCGCACGTTCTGGGCATCACTCGAAGGCAACGTTCCACGCGTGCTTGTACGTGAAGTGGTGCCAATTGCAGGCCTTCTGGCTGTTTGTCTTGCACTCACAATTGGGGCGGGTCCGGCCATGCGATATATGGATGCGACTGCCCGCTCACTTCATTCACCGCAAGATTACATCAACAGTGTGCTTAAAGCGCCGCGCGTGAGCGGAGAGACGGTGGAGGTAAAATGAAAAAAATTCTGCCTTTTCCGCTGCTTTTTTTAGCGCTGATCATATTCTGGCTTTTGCTCAACGGTTTCACGCGCGCGCAACTGCTCCTATCAGTTCCGATTGCGTTGTTAGCTTGCTATGCAATGACTGCGCTACAGCCGCAAAAAAATCATCTGCGCTCAATTCCAACGATGATTTGGCTTTTCGGTGTGGTGAGCATTGATATTCTGACGTCTAACTTAGCTGTGGTGAAACTAATCCTGTCACCTCGAATGCAGCGACATCCCGGTTTTGTCGTTATTCCGTTAGAGCTTGAAAACCGGACTGCGCTGGCAGTGCTCGCTTGCATTATCACGACAACGCCGGGTACCGCATGGGTTGATTACAATGTCGCTCGCAAGGCACTGACAATCCATGTCCTCGATCTCGAAGATGCGAAGGCATGGCGTACCCTAATCAAGCAACGCTATGAGCAGCCGCTTATCCGAATATTTGGTGCAAGAGATATCAATAAAGAGGAGCAATCAGCATGAGTGCAGTCATTCTTTTCTGGTCGCTGCTCGCTGCACAGATCATGCTCGTCGCCGCAATGGGCTGCGTTGTTTACCGTTTGCTGGTCGGACCGCGAGCGCAGGATCGTGTCCTCGCGACAGATGCTCTTTATCTTAATGCACTCTTATTGTTGCTGACCTTCGGCATGCGCACGGGCAGCGTAATTTATTTTGAAGCTGCCCTGATCATTTCATTGCTTGGCTTTGTTGCCACGGTAGCACTTGCAAAATTCCTGATGCGAGGGGAGGTGATCGAATGATCGGAGCTGCTGATCTACCCGTCTGGGCTGCAATCGTGATTTCGTTTTTTCTTGTTGCCGGCGCATTCCTGACGCTCGTCGGATGTATAGGTCTTGTCCGTTTTAAAAGCTTTTATGAACGTATTCATGCGCCAACGATAGGCTCCTCGTTCGGCGCTGGCGGAATCTTGATCGCTTCCATCATGTTTTTCTCCATCTTGCAATCCAAGCCGATTCTGCATGAAGTGTTGATTACGGTTTTTGTGGTCATCACAACGCCGGTAACGCTCATGTTGCTAAGCCGTGCAGTGATTCATCGTGATCAAACGCAGGATAGCAAAGAGCTTCCTTCTTCTTCCGACCAGAAATGATGGTTGGAAGCATCTGCCCGAGGCATTTGGAGGAGTGCTGAGGGCTGCGGCCAATTGTCCATATGGAGCAAGTATCCAGACATGCGGATTGAAGGATCAGGCAATTTAAATTATCTGAATTTCAGTAATTTCTGAAAGTTCAGAATTTACGGGAGAGAAGACTTGGAATTAACGCCAATTGTTCAGTCGTTTGTACTCCACTTCGGAGAGATGGGTAGCCGCTGGGGTATCAACCGTACGGTTGGTCAAATTTATGCCCTGCTGTACCTGTCGTCTGAGCCTCTATGTGCGGACGATATTGTTGATGCGCTCGGTGTGTCGCGCTCCAATGTTTCGATGGGCATACGTGAGTTGCAAGGCTGGAACCTTGTGCTGCTCAAACACATACCCGGAGATCGCCGCGACTTTTTCACTACGCCAGGCGATGTATGGGTGATCTTGCGAACTTTGGCTGAGGAACGCAAGAAGCGCGAAATCGACCCCACATTGTCAGTGTTGCGTGAAGTTCTGATGGAACAGCCACAAGACGATGGTGACAAGTTTGCACAGGAGCGCATGAAGGACATGTATGCGCTTATTGAGCGACTTACCAACTGGTATGACGACGTTAAGAAGCTCGATACAGATCGATTAACCAGCCTTCTGGCGCTTGGTGCCAAGGTTACGCGTTTTCTGGAAACGACCGACAGGATCGTAGCACTGGGACGCGGCAGAACAGCGGCCAAAAAGGAGCCTAAGCGAGAGTGACAGTCGCGAGCCCCCAGACAGAAGAAGTGACGCAACAAGACAGCGAAAAAACGAATGAAAATCGTCGTTCGCGTCGCCGTCCAGTTCCTTCTCTCCTGAAAAAAGGGGCAAGGCTGCAAGCAGTGGCAGCACTTATATGGCTGCCACAAGCAGCAATTCTCGCTTACGGCGTGGGTATGCTTGCAGATACTGGCTTCCACGCCACAATTTACTATCTGGCTGCAGCACTTTTTTTCCTGGGTTGCATACGTAGTTTGCTTGATGCCAGTGGCGGTGCAATGGCGTTCGATGCTGCACGAGCTGAACTGGCCAAGCTTCGCGAAAAAGCAGTAACGGCGCTCGCCCAAGGATCACCTTTAGACGCATTACGCCCATCATCGGGTGAAGCTGCCAGCATTCTTGCCGAGCAGGCAGAAATGGTTGTTCCTTACCTGTCCCGTTTCGTGCCTGTTCGCATTCGTGTGATGTTGGTCCCGCTCGTAATTCTTGTCGTCGTTTTGTGGTTTTCGTGGATCGCTGCACTTACTTTGCTGATTGCAGCGCCGTTGATCCCGATCTTTATGGCACTGATTGGCTGGCGTGCAAAAGCTGCCAGTGAAAAGCAGCTTGTCGCTTTAGGTGACATGAATGGTTTTTTGCTCGACAGACTTCGCGGTCTGGCAACCATTCGCAGCTTTCATGCCGTTGATTTGACTGCAACGCGATTACGTGAGAATGCGGAAACTTTGCGCAAAAAGACGATGATCGTCTTACGAATTGCGTTTCTTTCTTCAGCCGTTCTGGAGTTATTTGCAGCAATCGGTGTTGCCATGGTTGCTGTTTATATCGGTTTTCATCTTCTGGGAACGCTAGATTTCGGTGCGTGGGGGCATAAACTCTCGCTTGCTGAGGGGTTGTTTATTCTCCTGCTTGCTCCTGCATTTTTCGAGCCTTTGCGTGATCTTTCCGCTGTATGGCATGACAGGGCATCGGGAGAAGCAGCTATTGATGCTCTGGAAAAGCTGGCCACGCATGAAATGGCTGTTCTCGGTGCGGTGAGCGACGTTGATAAGACAGAAGCCGAACCTTCGCTGGCCATGCGCAATGTTTGTTTTCACTACAGCAACGGCCCGGATGTTTTCACCGATTTCAATCTTGATATTGAGCCAGGTGAACATGTCGCCCTCCTGGCACCCAGTGGTTACGGCAAGTCCACTTTGCTTGCCCTGATCGCGGGACTTGCAGCACCGCAGTCAGGAGAGATACGTATAGGCGGCATTGCTCTTGAAGACGAAACTGCTGCAACAATCCGTTCTCGGATGCGATGGGTGGGCCAAAAGCCACATATTTTTGCTGGCAGCGCACGATTCAATATCACGCTTGGCCGCGCTGCGGATGCAAAGAAAACCCAGATGATCGTGGATCAGATGGCACTTGGCCATGTCGCGGGCATTACGGGAGCGGGCGTCATTGGTGAAAACGGTGCCGGACTTTCCGGTGGTGAGGCACTCAGGCTGGCCTTGGCACGTGTTGCTGTTGACCAGGACGCCGACATAATCCTCGCCGATGAGCCAACGGCACATCTCGATTACGAAACGGCAGACCGCATTGCCGATAGTCTCATAAACATTGCCAAGGGCAAGACACTCGTCATTTCCACTCATGACGAGAAACTCGCAGGACGCATGGACCGTATAATTCGGCTGGATGATATGAGCGAAACAAATCAAATCTGGCCAAAGAGGGCTGCGGAATGAACGGTCTTCAAGCACTGCGCCCAATTTTACGCCTTTTCTTCAGAAGCAAGGGCAAACTGCTTTGTGCCGGCATTATCGCCGCGACAATGACAGTGCTTTCAGGCATAGCGCTGCTTGGGCTATCCGGCTGGTTCATTACGGCGACTGCAATTGCAGGCTTGAGTGTTTCAACTGCCATTATTTTTGATGTTTTTATGCCAGCTGCAGGCATTCGTTTTTTTGCGATCCTGCGCACGGGAACGCGCTATCTGGAACGGTTGGTAACACATGAAGCCACTTTGGCTATTCTTGCCGCTCTTCGTGAGAAGCTTTTCAGGGCATGGGCGCGACCTTCCGCAGCGAATGTATTGCTGAAGCGCCCAGCGCGACTTTTGTTCCGGCTGACTGCTGACATCGACGCGCTTGACTCTCTTTATCTGCGTGTTCTCGTACCGGCTGGTGCAGCTCTTGTGACTGCTATCGTTGCAGGTATCGCACTTGGGTTGATGCATCCAGCATTCGGAATTGTGTTCTTGTTGGCGCTGTTGGGATTTGGACTAGGCTTTCCGCTTCGGGCCGCAAGACGTTCGGAAAAACCGATGCGACAGCGTGCAAAAGGAACAGAAGCCTTGCGCGCCCGAACCGTTGATCTTGTGGCCGGACAGACTGAGCTTATCATGGCGGGAAGATTGGTTCATCAAAACGCCAATATCATTCGTGCGGATCGTTACGTTGAATCGAGCGACCGTGTACTGAACCGCATTGAAATTTCAACCGGAGTGAAACTTGGAATACTCCATGCCGGACTGATGGCTGGAGCATTGATCAGTGTCGGGCTCCTCGTGCAGGCAGAACTCATCAATGCGCCTGTGGCTGCGCTGGGACTCCTGATCATTCTGGGTTCAATGGAACCATTTTTAACGCTCAGACGCGGTGCCATGGAGCTCGGTCGCACGATACTTGCGGCGCGTCGTGTTGTTCCGGCATTGGAAACAACTGATACGATTCCGGTATTGTCGTTGCCCGATACTGGCAATTCGGTTGAGATGAGAAATGTATCTTTCTGCCACGAGGGCTCAAATACGAAGTCGCTTGACGGGATTAATCTGACTATATCCGCTGAAGAACGTGTTGCGATCATCGGCGCGAGTGGCGCTGGTAAGTCCACCCTGTTCAACTTGCTTGCAGGTGAGTTACGCGCTGAGAGTGGCGAGGTTCACGCTGTTCCTGCGCGTCTTCTGACGCAACGCACTGAGCTTTTTAAAGACAGTATCCGGGACAATCTCAAACTCGCAAAGCCGGATGCCACCGACGCGGATTTGAATGCTGCATTGGATGCAGCCGGGCTTGGCGAGTTTATGAAAGCCCAGATTGAAGGTTTGGATACAGTTCTGGGCGAAGGCGGACTTGGGCTTTCTGGCGGTCAGGCCAGACGCCTCGCCTTGGCTCGTCTTTTTCTGACGGATGCACCTTTATGGCTGCTGGACGAACCTACCGAAGGGCTCGACCAGGCAACAGCTGAGGATGTGCTTCGTCGCCTAAGCGCTCAGGCACAGGGACGTAGTGTGTTGATAGCAACGCATATTCGACGCGAAGCACAGATTTGTGATCGAGCGATTGTTTTGGATCAAGGCGTACTGGTTAAATCGGTAGACAAGGGACAGGCGCCTTTTGGTGAAACCCTCAATTCCCTGAGGTAAAGTAATATAAGGGGCTGTTTTTGGCGCATGCCGGTAGCAGCTCATAAAATCAGGAGGACCGGACTTTCCGGCTAAAGAGATGGAATTCGATATTGTCTCCCTGTCGCGATTGCAGTTTGCAATCACGGCACTTTATCACTTCCTCTTCGTACCTCTGACATTAGGTCTTTCCGTGCTGCTGGCCATCATGGAAACCGTTTATGTCATGACCGGACGTCTCATCTGGCGGCAGATGACGAAATTCTGGGGTACGCTGTTTGGTATCAACTTCGTTATGGGTGTCGCGACTGGTGTTGTGATGGAATTTCAGTTCGGTATGAACTGGAGTTATTACAGCCATTATGTTGGCGACATTTTTGGAGCGCCGCTGGCGATTGAGGGTTTGATGGCCTTCTTCCTTGAGGCGACCTTCGTTGGTCTCTTCTTCTTCGGTTGGGATCGTCTCTCCAAGGTCGGCCATCTTATGGCGACCTATGCAGTTGCGGCCGGTTCCAATTTTTCGGCGCTTTGGATTCTGATTGCTAACGGCTGGATGCAAAACCCGGTCGGTTCGGCCTTCAATCCTGAAACCATGCGGATGGAAATTACTGACTTCTTTGCGGTTCTGATGAATCCTGTGGCACAGGCGAAATTCGTACATACTGTTTCGGCTGGCTATGTGACGGCTTCGATTTTTGTACTCGGCGTGTCAGCCTGGTATCTATTGAAGGGGCGTTCAACCGAGCTTGCCAAGCGGTCAATGACCGTCGCAGCGTCTTTTGGTCTTGCGGCTTCCCTCTCAGTCGTCGTTCTGGGTGATGAAAGCGGCTATCTTGCAAACGAACACCAGAAGATGAAAATTGCTGCAATCGAAGCCATGTGGGAAACCGAGCCAGCTCCGGCTTCATTTACTGCGTTCGGCTTTCCTGATCAGGAAACCCGCGAAACCCATTATGCCGTGCATATTCCCTGGGTTATGGGTCTGATTGGAACACGCTCGCTGACGACACCTATCGAAGGTATCGAACAGCTTGTCGAAAATGCTGAGGGTCATATTCGCAAAGGCATCATCGCATATGATGCGTTGCAGCAGATTCGTGCGGCTGGCGACACCAATGCTGTTTCGCAAGAAGTAAAAGACCGCTTTGCCGATAACAGCCAGTGGATGGGCTATGCGCTTCTTTTGAAGCGTTATGTCGATGATCCGCGTCAGGCGACAGATGCACAGATTACTCAGGCTGCGAACGATACCGTTCCCGGCGTTCTGCCGCTGTTCTGGGCTTTCCGCATTATGGTCGGTATAGGATTCTTCCTGATCTTGCTGACAGGCACCTTCTTCGTACTCTCAGCACGTCGCGCTCTGGATCGTCATCGGTTTCTGCTGAAAGTGGCAGTCTTTGCTATCCCACTTCCATGGATTGCTGCTGAGATGGGGTGGATTGTTGCCGAGTTCGGACGTCAGCCATGGATCATTGAAGGCATCCTGCCGACAGCAGTTGCAGTCTCCAATCTTGGTGCTTCGACGGTTCTCTTCACAATCGTCGGTTTCGTTGCGATCTACACGGTCCTTTTCATCATCGAGATGGGCCTGATGCTGCGCGCAATCAAAGCCGGCCCCGAACCTGACAGCAAACCGGAGGCGGAGCTCGCCCCTCAAAGCATTGCGCCAGCGGAGTAAGGATCATGATACTCAGCGAATTGTTGGACTATGAAACACTGCGCATCATCTGGTGGGTGCTGCTTGGGGTCTTGCTGATCGGCTTTGCCGCGATGGATGGTTTCGACCTTGGTGTCGGTATACTTTTGCCGTTCATTGGCAAAACCGACATCGAACGCCGTGTCATCATCAACACCATCGGCCCGGTATGGGAAGGCAATCAGGTTTGGTTGATCCTCGGCGGCGGTGCAATTTTCGCCGCCTGGCCACCCTTATATGCTGTGTCCTTCTCTGGCTTTTATCTGGCAATGTTTGCCATATTGTTTGCACTCATCCTGCGACCGGTCGGTTTCAAATACCGCTCCAAGCGCGACAGTGATGCTTGGCGCACGGGCTGGGACTGGGCACTGTTCATCGGTGGCTTCGTACCTTCGTTGATATTTGGGGTCGCGGTCGGCAATGTGCTTCAGGGTGTGCCATTCCGCTTCAATGGTGATCTCCAGATATTCTATGACGGAACATTCTTCGGACTTCTTAATCCATTCGCACTTCTTTGCGGAGTGATTTCAGTCACCATGCTTACCATGCACGGCGCAGCTTGGCTTGTGCTGAAGACAACCGGCGAAGTGCAGGCGAGGGCGCGAGCCTATGGCAGCATTGCCGCATTGCTCACCAGTGTTCTTTACGTCGCCGCCGGCGTCATCAGCTGGTATTGGGTGTCTGGCTATAAGATTACCAGCGCAGTCGTCACAGGTGGGCCATCCAACCCCTTACGCAAAACTGTCGAGCTTGATCATGGTGCTTGGTTCGTCAACTATTTGAACTATCCGGTACTGTTGATTGCACCAATACTCGGTATTCTCGGACCGTTGCTTCTGTTTGTTTTGCTGCGCAGCAAGCGTGAAGTGGCGCCATTGCTTATTGGCCAATTGTCGATCTTCGGCATTATCTCATCGGTCGGTGTGTCGATGTTCCCATTCATCTTGCCATCGTCAATCGATCCACGGTCAAGCCTGACAGTTTGGGATGCATCGTCAAGCCATATGACCCTGTTCATCATGCTCGTGGTGACGCTGATCTTCCTGCCACTCATCGTCGCTTATACGTCTTGGGTCTACAAAGTCCTCTGGGGCAAGGTTGAAAAGCGAGACATCGAGGACGAAAGCAATCACGCTTACTAGCCTGTCTTCGGGCCATTGTCGCCCGCATAACCTTAATCGAGAAAGGAGAGCAAGATGTGGTATTTTTCCTGGCTTCTGGGCCTACCACTTGCTGCAGCTTTCGCAGTTTTGAATGCAATGTGGTATGAATTGATGGATGACAGGGCGCGGAAGCGCCTCGCCGGAGACCCGACCGCGGAGCTTGCGCGCGAAGGCAACAAACATCACTGAATTGAAAAAGCGGTCCGAAAAGGGGCCGCTTTTTTGTTTAAGGATACTGGCTAAGTGGCACAGTACAGGATGAACCAGTGGACAAAGTGCCTCATCCCCTATGCTAAACGCTTCACGCAGCGTTTCGAGTGCCGAAAACGTACCGTATAGTACTGGTCTTATCATTAATTAAAAGCAATAATATTACGTATTTAATATCATATCTTTTCACTAAAAATTTATATAAAAACAAATGTATAAGCTTATTTCCGGAAAAGACTTAAATCGTCATTCAGCGTCATCAGAACCCCTCCAAAAAATACCATCCGTAATCTTTGAAGAATAATCTTGCTTTATTTCAAAACCCGTTCCACCTTTACCAAAGTGAAATCGGAGGAGGAAACCGGCTTCACGTCGCATGGGAGGAAATGAAGCTGATCCTATCTGGATCGGCAACTCGCTTAAGTTAAAGCTCACAGGCGGAACAAAGCGCAGTTTCTTTCATTCGACATTTTGTGCAAGTTTACGAGGAACACCTGCATGAGCGATGATGTCGTACTTTCTCTGCATGTCCCAGAACCGGAGTGGCGCCCCGGCGATACTCCAGATTTCTCCCACGTTAAAATTCCGCGGGCAGGGAGTGTCAGACGACCGGAGATAGACGAAAAGCCGGAAGCAATGCGCGATCTGGCTTTCAGCATCATCCGGGTACTGAACCGCGAAGGAGACGCGGTTGGCCCTTGGGCGGGTACGCTGACTGATGAAGAGCTGAAAGACGGCCTCCGCCACATGATGATCCTGCGTGCTTACGATGCCCGTATGATGATGGCGCAGCGGCAGGGGAAAACCTCGTTCTATATGCAGCATCTGGGTGAAGAGGCGGTCAGTTGTGCCTTTCGCAAGGCGCTGCGCAAGGGCGACATGAATTTCCCGACTTATCGACAAGCCGGACTCCTCATCGCTGACGATTATCCGCTCGTGAGCATGATGAACCAGATTTTCTCCAACGAGCAGGACCCGCTTAAAGGTCGCCAGTTGCCCGTCATGTATTCCTCGAAAGAACATGGCTTTTTTACCGTTTCCGGCAATCTCGCCACGCAATATACGCAGGCTGTCGGCTGGGCGATGGCTTCAGCCATTAGCCATGACACCAAAATAGCGGCTGCATGGATTGGTGACGGCTCTACCGCTGAAAGTGACTTCCATGCGGCACTTGTTTTTGCATCCACCTATAAAGCCCCGGTGGTGATGAATATCGTCAACAATCAATGGGCGATCTCAACATTTCAGGGCATTGCCCGCGGTGGTTCTGGCACTTTTGCGGCGCGGGGACATGGCTTTGGCATTCCGGCGCTCAGGGTTGATGGAAACGACTATCTTGCGGTTCATGCGGTCGCAAAATGGGCAGTCGAACGCGCACGCCGCAATCTTGGCCCGACCATCATTGAATATGTCACCTATCGTGTCGGCGGACATTCGACCTCTGACGACCCGTCTGCCTATCGTCCCAAGGCCGAAAGCGATGCCTGGCCGCTGGGTGATCCCATCCTGCGGCTGAAAAATCATCTCATCCAGCGTGGTGTGTGGTCTTACGAGCGGCACAAACAGGCGGAAGCGGAAATTCTCGATCTCGTGGTTACTGCGCAGCGCGACGCAGAAGCGATCGGCACGCTTCATGATGGTCGCAAGCCGTCGATGCGTGACATGTTTGAAGATGTTTATGCCGAAACGCCGCCGCACCTTATTCGTCAGCGTCAGGAGGCGGGATTCTGATTATGACAAAGCTTACCATGATTGAAGCGATCCAGAACGCCCACGATATTGCCATGGAACGTGACCCAAAGGTAGTCGTGTTCGGTGAAGACGTGGGTTACTTCGGCGGTGTTTTCCGTTGTACAGCGGGTTTGCAGAAGAAATACGGCAAGGAACGCTGTTTTGATGCACCAATCAGCGAGCTCGGCATTGTCGGTACGGCGATAGGTATGGCGTCTTACGGCTTGCGTCCGTGCATCGAAGTACAATTCGCGGATTATGTCTATCCGGCCTATGACCAGATCGTTTCGGAAGCTGCACGGCTTCGCTATCGTTCAGCGGGCGAGTTTACCTGTCCTATCGTTATCCGTATGCCTTCGGGCGGCGGAATTTATGGCGGTCAGACGCATAGCCAAAGTCCCGAGGCCCTTTTCACCCATGTTTCCGGTCTGAAAACTGTGGTGCCTTCAACGCCTGCGGACGCCAAAGGCCTGTTATTGGCAGCGATTGAAGATCCTGATCCAGTCATCATGTTTGAGCCGAAACGGCTTTATAACGGACCCTTTGACGGACACCACGACAAGCCCGTCATTTCCTGGAAAAAGCATGATCTGGGAGAAGTGCCAGAAGGCTACTATACCGTGCCGCTCGGTAAGGCCGCGATCCGCCGTGAAGGCAGCGATGTGACTGTTCTTGCCTATGGTACGATGGTTCATGTGGCTTTGGCAGCAGCGGAGGAAACTGGCGTCGACGCGGAAGTGATTGATCTTCGCACGCTGCTCCCACTCGACACGGAAACAATTATGGCTTCTGTCAGGAAGACCGGGCGTTGTGTCATTGTGCATGAAGCAACATTGACCTGCGGTTATGGTGCCGAGCTTGCGGCACTTGTGCAGCGCGAATGTTTCTATCATCTCGAAGCACCGATCATCCGCGTAACGGGCTGGGACACGCCATACCCACACGCGCAGGAATGGGCCTATTTTCCGGGGCCAGATCGTGTCGGTCGTGCACTCGCTTCAATCATGGAGGCTTAAATGGCTTATTTTGCGATCAAGCTCCCTGATGTTGGCGAAGGCGTTGCAGAGGCTGAACTTGTCGAATGGCATGTGAAGGTTGGCGATATTGTCCGTGAGGATGATCTGCTCGCTGCCGTTATGACCGATAAGGCAACGGTTGAAATCCCTTCTTCGCGCAGCGGTAAAGTTATCGCGGTGAATGGAGAAATCGGCGAGAAAATTGCTGTTGGCTCCGAACTCGTTCGCCTTGAAATCGAAGGTGGAAGCAGCGAACAAAAAGCGGAAGCGTCAGAACCTGTAGCTGCCGCGTCTGCTGAATCACCTCGGCCGCAGCCCACTGGCGGGGAAGCGCCAGTCCTGCTGCAGACTCCCGTTCCACCTAAACCCGTTGCACAGAAAAAAGAGAACTCAAGCCGGGCCTTTGCCGGAGCAGGGCCGGTGCGAGCCGAAGGTGAAAAACCGCTGGCAACACCATCGGTCAGATTGCGCGCACGCGATGGAGGGGTTGATTTAAGACGTGTTAAAGGTAGCGGCCCTGCAGGACGCATCACGCATGAAGATCTGGATACCTTTTTCCAAACTGAAAGCGGTGCCGCGTCTGCAGTGTCGGGTTATGTTGCAGACACGTCGATCAACGAGATCAAGCTTATCGGCCTGCGCCGCAAGATTGCCGAGCGCATGGCGGAAGCCAAGCGCCACATTCCGCACATTACCATCATTGAAGAAGTGGATGTGACACAGCTTGAAGATCTTCGCACGGGGCTTAACAATGAGAAAAAGGAAGGGCGTCCACGCCTGACCGTGCTTCCATTTGTTATCCGCACAATCGTCAAGGCAGTCAAAGAACAACCGGGTCTCAATGCACATTTCGATGATGAAGCAGACGTTATTCGGCAGTTTGGCGGCGTGCATGTGGGCATTGCCACACAGACGCCAAACGGCCTGATCGTGCCGGTGGTGCGTCATGCGGAAAGCCTGTCTGTATTTGCAGCCGCATCAGAGCTTGCGCGGGTAACGGAAGCTGCGCGCAACAACACAGCCAAGCGCGAAGAACTGACAGGCTCTACGATAACCATCACGTCATTGGGGCCACTAGGCGCGATTGCAACCACGCCAATCATCAATCGCCCGGAAGTGGCGATTGTCGGCATAAACAAAATAGCCGTGCGGCCGATGTGGGACGGCACACAATTTGTGCCGCGCAAAATGATGAACCTTTCCTGCAGCTTCGATCATCGCGTTATTGATGGATGGGATGCGGCGGTATTCGTGCAAAAGCTGAAAAGCCTGCTGGAAACACCAGCTATGATTTTTGTAGAGGGTTGATCGGATGAGTGAGATTTCCTGCAAACTTCTGATCATTGGCGGTGGTCCCGGCGGTTATGTCTGCGGTATTCGCGCAGGCCACCTTGGAATTGATACGGTTCTGGTCGAGAAGAAGCGGCTGGGCGGTACCTGTCTCAATGTTGGCTGCATTCCATCAAAAGCCGTTATTCATGCCGCTGACGAGTTTCATCGCCTCACGACCTTCGCGTCTAAAGGCGCGCTTGGCATCACAGCTGAAAGTC
Organism: Ochrobactrum sp. Marseille-Q0166; assembly: GCF_014397025.1. NCBI lineage: Bacteria > Pseudomonadati > Pseudomonadota > Alphaproteobacteria > Hyphomicrobiales > Brucellaceae > Ochrobactrum > Ochrobactrum sp. Marseille-Q0166. The sequence continues at coordinate 1,334,751 of NZ_JACJUO010000002.1, forward strand.
CTAAGATCGATTTTGCCAAAACGCTTGAATGGAAAGACGGCATCGTCAATCGCCTGAACAGCGGTGTCGCCGGACTTTTGAAACGCTCCCGCGTTCGAATGTTCCAGGGGCAAGCGCGTTTTATGGATGGTAAAACAGTTTTGGTCGATACCGATACTGGCCGCCAGACTATCCATGCCGAGAACATCGTAATCGCAACGGGGTCCGTGCCGGTTGAAATCCAGTCACTGCCGTTCGGCGGCAATGTTATCTCTTCGACGGAAGCGCTTTCACTCGATAATATTCCTGAAAAGCTCGCTATTGTTGGCGGAGGCTATATCGGGCTTGAAATTGGCACGGCCTTTGCAAAGCTTGGTGCAAAAGTCACCATCATTGAGGCCACGGATCGCATCCTGCCCCAATATGATATAGAGTTGACGCGCCCGATCATGGCAAGGCTGAAAACACTCGGCGTTGAAGTACTAACGAATACTTCGGCCAGGGGCCTATCTGCTGATGGGAAAGCACTTGATGTGTTGCTGGCTGATGGCAAAACACAAACAATTCCGGCTGACAAGATTTTGGTGACGGTTGGCCGCAAGCCACAAACCGATGGATGGGGTTTGAGCGAAATCCGGCTCGATATGGACGGGCGCTTTATCCGCATCGATGATAAGTGCCGCACCTCGATGCGCGGCGTTTATGCCATCGGCGATGTGACGGGCGAACCCATGCTTGCGCATCGGGCGATTGCGCAGGGCGAAATGGTTGCTGAAATCATCGCGGGCAGCAAACAGGCCTGGGATAAGCGTTGCATCCCGGCTGTCTGCTTTACTGATCCTGAGATCGTAACAGTTGGCTTATCTCCAGATGAAGCGCGCAAGGCCGGTCATAATATTCAGACCGGCATCTTCCCGTTTCAGGCGAATGGACGTGCGATGACTATCGAACGGGAGGATGGTTTTGTTCGGGTTGTCGCACGCGCTGATAACCATTTGATACTCGGCATTCAAGCCGTTGGTGTCGGAATTTCCGAGCTGTCATCCGCATTTGCGCTTGCTGTTGAAACAGGCGCACGCCTTGAGGATATCGCCGGGACGATTCATGCTCATCCAACCCTCGGAGAAGGCTTTGCCGAAGCTAGCATGAAAGCACTCGGCCACGCTCTCCATATTTAGAACATGTCTTTTCCCAAACCGGCTTCCACTTCTGGGAGATATGCTCTTAGTCCTTTGATTTGCGATCGTGCCTCCACACGAAAATGGCGGCCCCAGCAATCATGGCTGCAAGTGCAAACCAAGTGATTGCATAAGAAAGATGGTTGTTGCGGAAAGTAACAACCGTCAGCCCACCGATTGGCACATTGTCGGGATTGGATTTAGCATCCGCATCAATGAAATATGGCGCGACTATCCCCAACCCTTCTTTTTCAGCGAAAGCTTTGACATCACGAGAATTCCAGTCATTGCGGGCAGGGTCGTTGGGACGCAGGAAAAAGCCATCAGGTTCCGGCATGCGCAGAAGGCCAATTACCGTCGTCTCTCCCGCGATTTGTGTTTCGACGCGTGAAGATGGATCGCGCTTGGCATCCGGAATGAAGCCACGATTGATGAAGGTCAGTGTACCATCATCTGAACGCAAAGGCGTCAGCACCCAAAATCCCGAACCACGTTCAGTCAATGCACGAACCAGTACCTCCTTGTCATTGAGATAAGAGCCTGTCAGCGTGACATGCCGATATTCGTCATCGGCTTGATTGACATTTGCCCAATCATCCTTGCCAGGCGCGGCCACCGGATCCGCATGAACGCGCGCATCGACGCGGGCAATCAGGTCGAGTTTCCATTGCAAGCGCTCGACTTGCCAGATGCCAAGGCTCAGAAACAAGGCGAAAAACAGTGCGCCCAGAACAGCCATAAAACCAAGAAAGAAGCGAGATTTCTTCTTTTGCGGTGTTGAGCTGGCTTGCAAAGGCGTTGTCATGATTATTCCTGGGATATGGGGGAGAATTTCCGATTGAAATACTCCAGATGCGCGCCGTAATAAAGGGCGGGCATGGCAAAAGAACGTGATTGATGAATAAGAAACAGCGCCGGCATCCATTTGACCGGATGCGGCGCCTGAATATTATAAAGATTTAATTATGTGTTTTTATGTGCGCGGCGTCTGCGATGTGAATAGCCGCCTTTGGAAAGACGAAGAACATTGCAAACCTGTGTTTTATCTTCAGAAGGCTTTTGCATCTGAGTTTGAGCATTCTGCAGCATCTGTTTTGTTACAGGTGTTGGCTTTGCACTCGGTCCAATTGTGATGCTTCTCATCGATCATTCTCCCTATTTTGGGGCTCGGCAGAAGCCCCACGGGCTCCTCCGTCCAGTCGTCAAGAATGTGCGAATAAACTAAGTATTAACCTTATTGGGGTGCTTGACAAGTACCAAATACAACCCTGCGTAAGCCGTTGCATCTGAATAACAAAAAGCCGGATCGTTTGCACGACCCGGCTTTATAGCGAGCAAATTTATCAGTTAGTCGCGATTGCCAGTCAGGATTTCACGCTTGCCGACGTGGTTGGCAGCACCGACAAGGCCTTCCTGTTCCATACGCTCGACGAGCGAAGCTGCTCGGTTGTAGCCGATGCCAAGACGGCGCTGAATGTAAGAGGTCGAGCACTTCTTGTCGCGCATGACGACTTTCACAGCCTGTTCGTAGACATCATCGCCGTCTTCTGACCCCATGGCCGATGCGTCGAAGACTGCTGCATCCTGCACGGTATCGTCGTCTTCTTCATCTTCAGTGACGGTCGCCAGATAATCTGGACGGCCCTGTTCCTTCAGATGGTTGACGACCTTTTCAACTTCTTCATCAGAAACGAATGGTCCATGGACGCGGACAATGCGGCCACCACCGGCCATATGCAGCATGTCGCCCTGACCAAGAAGCTGTTCGGCACCCATTTCACCAAGAATGGTGCGGCTGTCGATCTTCGATGTGACCTGGAACGAGATACGGGTCGGGAAGTTGGCTTTGATCGTGCCAGTGATAACATCGACCGAAGGGCGCTGCGTTGCCATAATAAGGTGGATACCAGCAGCACGCGCCATCTGTGCAAGACGCTGCACTGCCCCTTCGATGTCCTTACCGGCAACCATCATCAGGTCGGCCATTTCGTCAATGATCACGACGATATATGGCATTGGGGTCAGGTCAAGTTCTTCCTGAACATAGGTTGCTTCACCGGTTTCCTTGTCAAAGCCGGACTGCACCGTACACATCACGGTTTCGCCCTTGCCCTTGGCAGACGCCGCGCGCTGATTGAAGCCTTCGATGTTGCGTACGCCTAGACGTGCCATCTTGCGATAGCGGTCTTCCATTTCGCGCACGGCCCACTTCAAAGCCACAACGGCCTTCTTCGGATCGGTCACAACTGGCGTGAGCAGGTGCGGAATACCATCATAGATGGAGAGTTCCAGCATCTTCGGGTCAACCATGATCAGGCGGCATTCTTCGGGTTTGAAGCGATAGAGCAGCGATAGGATCATCGTGTTGATCGCAACAGACTTACCCGAACCGGTGGTGCCGGCAACGAGAAGATGAGGCATTTTCGCAAGTTCAGCGATAATCGGCTCGCCACCAATGCCTTTGCCAAGGCAAAGCGGCAGTCGATAGTTCGAAGATTCGAACGTGCGAGAGTCAATCATTTCACGCAGATAGACAGTTTCGCGGTTCGCATTAGGCAGTTCGATGCCAATGACGTTACGACCCGGAACCACAGCGACGCGAGCAGACAGTGCCGACATGGAACGCGCAATATCATCAGCAAGGCCAATCACACGTGATGATTTAACGCCGGGAGCCGGTTCAAATTCATAAAGGGTGACGACAGGGCCGGGGCGAACATGGATGATTTCGCCACGCACGCCGAAGTCTTCCAGCACGCTTTCGAGAAGGCCTGCACTGCGCTCCAGCATTTCTTGTGTGATAACATTGCCATCAAGTGACGGGGGTTCCTGCAGCAGTTCACGCGGAGGAAACTCATAGTCGCCATGCATGACGACAGCTTCCGTACGGGGGAGGGGCTGCGGCTGATATAGAGCGATTGAAGGAGCTGCCTTCACTGGAGCTTCGACCTTCGGCGCTTCCATAACAGGTGCAGGAGCGACGACGTCTTCGACAACATGCTCTTCTGCTTCGGCCGTAGTCGTCAGCACGATTTCATCTTCCGTTGCTTCACCAACAACGTCAGCAATGATTTCGACAGATGGCTGAAGTGCAGCTGTTTGGGCAGGTGCAACAGGCGTTTCAATCTTCACTTCTGCAACAGGGGCCGTAACAGGCTGTGGAACTGGAGTAGCCTCAACCGGCTGAATAATTTCAGCGACAGAAGCAGGTTGCTCGACGATAGCAGCAGGTGCCTCCTGAGGCTTACCCTTGTTCCATTCAACAGTACGGAACCGTGCAATGATCGATTCAACCGTCGGCGCAGCAGGCTTTGGCGCTGCAACCGCTGCGGGAACAAAAATAGGCTGAACGGGCGCAGTATCAAAATCAAAGCTTTCCCAAAAGGCAAAGTCTGACAGATGTGCAAATGCTAAGGCAGATGCAGCCACAGTTGTTTCAGGCGCGGCTTCAACAGAAGAGGCAGTATGAACGGGCGCTACTTGGGCAGGCTCATCGAGGCCATCAACGGGAATGTTCGTCAAGACAGGTGGCACAGGCGCGACCGGGGTGCGAACCAAATTCTGTGAAACAGACTGCTGAAGAGCAGCTACAGCCATTGGCTGAGCTTCAGCGATTTTGGCGACCTCAACCGGAGCATCTTCAATAGCGGTAGATTTTTTGCGCCCATTGATATCTGGTAGATCTTCACCACGACGGCGAACCAGTTCAATTTCTGGCGTGCGGGTAAATCTCACGTTTTCGCCGAGCGAAAAATACGATTTCCACATGCCATCCGAGTTTGGCGAATGCGCTCCCAACGGATCACGCTGTGTCTTCTGCTCTGAAGAAGAGTCTGCACGATTGCCATCATTATGGGGAAGATTTTCTCTCAAATTACGCATGATACCTGAACCATAGATATGTCGCCCGAATGAGCCTTAGTAATAGAAAATGAAGGTTAACAACCCCCTTCATAATTTGCTCAAAAACGACAAATTTCTTTGGTGTATCGCGTATAAGAAAAATCCGAAACAATGTGTATTTAGGAATAAAGAAATTTAATTTCAATGCATTATAGGTATTTTCTAATTTGAAACATCAGAAGCCTGCTTGTTGACTGTTATTATGAACAGGTATGTAAAATGTTTGAAAGATACGCACTGGAAGACTCAATGAGTCTCAGATTGCCTTAACCACTCAACCAGTGAAATACGACGGTTTCCACCGCGGCCAATAAAAGTTTCAGCAGCGCACATTGAATTCAATACGGCTTCCTGTGCAGATTCCGCCGCAGCCCGAAAAAGAATGTCGATGCGATTCTCATTCAGGCTTTGCATTGGAATGATATCCCGAGTTTCATCATGGTCGAAACTGATCGCGGTGGAGAACGCGAGTGTAATATCGCCACTGCCATTACCCCAAAAGGCACCGAGTCGGGCCAGCCCCGCCCCACATCGTTTAGACACCCTCTTTAGTTGTCTGTATTCCAGCGGCACATCTGTCGCCAGAACAAGGATGACCGAACCTCTTTCTGGGTCAGCTACAGTTTTGGGTGAGGGCCTCCGGCCATCCGGCAGCACAAGATCACCTGAACGACCAAAATTGGTCAACGCCAGAATACCGAGATGATATTCCGCACCATCCAGTTTAAAATGACGCGAGGCACTCCCGATGCCGCCCTTAAAGCCAAAACATGTCATACCGGTGCCAGCACCGGCATTTCCCTGCTTGAAGGTACTCTTGGCATCTTTGAGTGCCAGCAGTGCATGTTCTTCTTTTAGTGCAATCGCTTGAATGTCATTAAAAGGCCCATCATTGCATTCAAGCACGATTGGATTGACCGTAGCGGTGGTTCGACCAATATCTGGGTTGCATTTTATCGCTTCTCTTATGAGAGCATTTGCGCAGGTGCCGACCCCAAATGTATTGGTGAGCAGGATAGGGGTCTCGATGCTTCCCAACTCTTCAACCTGTGTCAAACCAACACTTTTGCCAAATCCATTGATGACATCAACGGCACCGAGAAGTTTGTGGCGGTAAACATTGCCCGAATGAGGCAAAATGGCCGTAACGCCTGTGTTTATATCGCCATCGCGTAAAGAGTGGTGCCCAACCAGCACGCCCGGCACATCGGTGATTGTGTTTAGCTCACCCGTTGGCAAGGTCCCGCAAACGATACCAAAATCACGCGCTGTCAGACTCATTTTGTTGTCTCTTCATTGATGGTGGATTTGAAATAAACCAATATCAGCCTCCTGCAAACCGTGCGCAACCGTGGCGATAAAATCACAGTTCGAGATACTTATGCTCAAATTAAGCAAAAGTGTATGCTGGTTTAGTTTCTATGTGTTGACACTCGACCTTTCAAAGCGCAGCAACAGCGACGTTAAGAGATTTCAGCCGAACAAGGGGATCTATCCGGCATGAAAGTTACCATTGAACAAACGCTTGATCAGGCCGGGATCGGCCCTTTCCAGCGCAATCTTCTCGGCGTGTTTGGTTTGGTTTGGGCTGCAGATGCTATGCAAGTGCTTGCCGTCGGCTTTACGGCAGCATCAATCGCCATGACATTCGGCCTTACAGTCCCACAAGCCTTACAGACGGGGACGCTCTTCTTTTTAGGTATGCTGATTGGCGCAGCAGCTTTCGGACGACTGGCTGACAAGTATGGTCGTCGTCGTGTTTTGCTGATTACAGTCGGTTGCGATGCAGTTTTTGGGTTGCTATCAGCTTTTTCGCCGAGTTTTGCAATTCTGCTTGGCCTGCGTTTCCTTACCGGCATCGCAGTCGGCGGTACCTTGCCGGTCGATTACGCAATGATGGCAGAGTTTTTGCCCTCCAAAAATCGCGGCCGCTGGCTTGTCATGCTGGAAGGGTTTTGGGCCGTTGGTACGGTGATTATAGCCTTGGCTGCTTGGGCTGCGAGCCTTGCAGGTGTTGCCGATGCGTGGCGCTATATCTTCGTCGTTACCGCTGCACCTGCTCTGATCGGCATCTGGCTGCGTTTCTGGGTGCCGGAATCGCCGATGCATTTAATGAAGACGGGGCAAGCCCAAGAAGCCAAGACGGTCATGAACCGTGTGCTGCGCAAGAATGGTAAACCTGAACTTTCGCCAAAAGCGATCCTTGAAGCACCGCTTCTGGTAACAGACGAAAAATTGCTATCGCCTCAGTTGCGCCAGCGAACACTGACCACATTGGCGATCTGGTTCCTCGTGTCGGTGTCTTATTATGGCATCTTCACATGGATACCTGCTAAATTGGCAGGCGAAGGCTTTGGTTTCGTACGCGGATATGGCTTTTTGGTGGTTGTTGCTCTGGCCCAACTACCGGGCTATGCGCTCGCAGCTTATGGTGTCGAGGCGTGGGGACGCCGTAAAACACTGATTGGCTTTTTGTTCATCAGTGCCGCTGCCTGCGCACTTTTCACTGTCGCTGGAAGCTCTGCTCTGGTTGGCGCATCAATCCTCATCATGAGCTTCGCTCTCCTCGGGACATGGGGAGCGCTCTACGCGTTCACGCCGGAGCTTTATCCGACGGCCTTGCGTGCAAGTGGCATGGGCGCCGCAGGCGCAATGGCGCGCCTCGGCGGGTTGCTTGCACCTTCGGCATTGGCAATTGTCGTCACGCAGAGCTTCAATACGGCTGTTGCAATGTTTGCAGGCTTGTTGGCGCTTGCCGGTATTATTGCCTTCTTCATCAACGTGGAAACGCGAGACAAAGCGCTTAACTGATAAAAAGGTGCCCGGATTTCAGATCATAAATCCGGGCGCATTTACTTTAAATTTCTTGATTAGTTAGTGCGTGAGGTCTTGCTCAAGCGCGACTTTTGCAGTCTGAGTTTACAGATAACGCCTTCTGTTTGTGACTAGTTTCTGCCGAAAGACTTCCGCAGGTGTTGTGTCCCCTAGGATGGAAAGTCGAACACACTTATGCGATTCATGCTAAAATGCGTATAACAGCGATGAGGTCAACAATTTTGACTACATCCAGAGATGGATGAAACGGTTTTCTGAAAAATGTTTGTTAAATCAATGTGATAAAGCGTTCTATCTAAGCGTTTTATTAAATTTATTTAGCCTTTCTGAAGGTAAGATTATAACGATTCCGGCCAAGCTGCGGATGCTCACCATCCTTCAGTTTTAGAATTCCATGATAAAAGAGGCGTGACGGGCCACCCCAAACCACCACATCGCCGTGATGCAGCACGAATTTGCGCACCGGATCAGTGCGCTGCAATCCTCCGAATTGAAACGTCGCAGGTAGTCCGAGTGACACAGAAACAATCGGATTGGTGAAATCCTTCTCGTCCTTATCCTGATGCAAAGACATTTTTGCACCGGGTTCATAACGATTAATGAGACAGGCATCCGGCGAAAAATCAGAATAGCCGCCTTCTGCTGACGCGCGTTCTGCTAGGTCACGAAATGCCTCCGGTAATGAAGGCCACGGCTTTTCTGTTTCAGGATCAATGGCGCTGTAACGATATCCCTTGCGGTCCGAGACCCAACCATAACTACCGCAATTGGTCATGGCAACCGACATGCGAAACCCGTCGGGCGTTGTCATATTTCGAAACGGTGAATCATTCTCAACAGCTTGTATGGCCCTAATAATTTCGACTTCTTTTGCCAGGGCAAAACCTCGCAAAAGAACGGCGCCGTCGGCAAGCTTTTCTCGAGTTTCGAGCTTGGAAAACAGATCAATCATATGATTATTCTAACACAAAGCAGCACAAAAACGCCCTGAAAACTGCTTTCGCATATTCCTCTCTGCGTTACCATGAGAAAACGCATAGAAATGCCGACCGGTAAAATTGTTATAGCGAATGGGGTGAAAGCGGCAAATATAGCTAAGTGTTTTATTCTTCTATCATTTAATAAGAAAACGGGGACAAGGCCCCGTTTTTATTGCTTTAATTGCAGGTTCCAAAACGTTCTTCGCTCAGAGCTGCGGCCATAAGAGCCTTCGTATAATCCTCATGAGGGTTATCGAAAACCTGTTCTGTATCGCCCTGTTCGACTATCTTTCCGTTTCTCATAACGATCACATAGTCGGACACAGCGCGAACGACCGCCATATCGTGACTGATGAAGAGATAGGAAAGGCCGTGTTCCTTCTGCAAATCGCGCAATAGCGTAACAATCTGTTTCTGCACAGAACGATCCAGTGCACTGGTCGGCTCATCAAGCACGATCACCTTTGGTTTCAGGATCATCGTGCGCGCAATGGCGATACGCTGGCGCTGGCCGCCTGAGAACTCGTGCGGGTAACGATTACGCATTGCCGGGTCCATGCCAACTTCGCGAAGCGCTTCCTGTGCACGGCGATCCCGCTCCTTTGCCGAAAGGTTCGGCTCATGAATAAGCAGGCCTTCGGTGATGATCCGCCCCACCGTCATACGTGGGCTGAGCGATCCGAACGGGTCCTGAAACACCAACTGAAGCTCTCGGCGTTTAGGACGCATTGCCTGCGATTCAATCGGTAGTTCTTTGCCCAGATAGGTAATCCGACCATCTGATGCGAGAAGACGGAGGATAGCACGACCAAGCGTCGATTTGCCCGAACCGGATTCACCGACAATCCCGATGGTCTGGCCTTCCTTCAACGTTAGTGAGACATCGTTTACTGCCGTCATGTAGGTAGCGGCACCTAGCCAGGGCTTGTTGATAAGGAAGTTCACCTTCACATTATCAGCCCGGATCAAGACGGGAGCCTCTGCAGGTGGAGACAGCTTCTCGCCTTCTGGCTCAGCATCAAGCAGCATCTTGGTATAGGGATCCTCTGGTTCGGTAAAAAGCTTTTCTGTCTCGTTTGTTTCCACCACTTCACCCGAACGCATCACATAAACACGGTCGGCAAAGCGGCGAACGATGCCCAGATCATGCGTGATAAAAACCACGGCCATGCCAAGACGCTTCTGCAAATCGGCTAGTAGATCAAGAATCTGCGCTTGAATGGTAACATCCAGTGCCGTTGTCGGCTCATCTGCAATCAGAATATCCGGCTCATTGGCAAGCGCCATGGCGATCATAACACGCTGGCGCTGGCCACCTGAAAGTTCATAGGGATAGCTATTGATGCGGCGCTCCGGTTCTGGAATGCCGACCAGTTTAAGCAGCTCCAGAATACGCGGACGCGCCTGTTTCTTGCTCATTCCACGATGATAGCGCAGAGGTTCTGCCAGCTGATCACCAATCCGATAAAGCGGATCAAGCGATGTCATTGGCTCCTGAAAGATCATGGTGATCTTAGCACCACGGATCTTGTTCAGCGCCTTGTCGGACATGCCGATGAGATCCTGGCCTCGATAAAGTGCATGTCCTGTCGCTCTACCATTTTGCGCGAGCAACCCCATCATCGCCATGGTGGTCTGGCTCTTGCCGGAACCGGATTCACCGACGATTGCGATTGTTTCGCCCGCTTTGACATCAAGATTGATGCCACGCACGGCATCAACCGGGCCATCATGCGTATCGAAAGTCACACGCAGATCGCGAACGCTCAGAATATTTTCGTGTGTCATCTCAGCGATCCTTCGGGTCAAGGCTGTCGCGCAGGCCGTCGCCAAGGAAGTTCAGCGCAAACAGTATGATGGTGAGGGTTGCGGCAGGCCAGATAAGAAGCCAGCTTGCGCCGCGCATGTTCTGAGCGCCTTCCGAGATAAGAAGCCCGAGCGAGGTGAGGGGGTCTTGTACACCAAGTCCAAGGAACGAGAGAAGGCTCTCAAGCAGAATAGCCTTTGGAACGAGCAGTGTCACAAAGACGATAACCGGCCCCAATGCATTGGGGATGATGTGGCGGGTGATAACACCACGACGGGTTGCGCCGAGTGCTTCTGCCGCCTGCACAAACTCTTGCCGTTTCAAGCTCAATGTTTGTCCTCGCACGATGCGTGCCATATCCAGCCATTCGGTTGCGCCAATGGCAATGAAGATGATGAAAATCGACCTCCCGAAAAAGACGAGCATCAGTATCACGAAGAAGATGAAGGGCAGGGAATAGAGAATATCGACAAGCCGCATCATGATGTTGTCGGCACGGCCACCGAGATACCCCGAAATCGCACCATAACCGACGCCAAGCACCAGCGCCATTGCCGAAGCGAGTAGGCCAATGGCTAGCGAAATGCGCACGCCAATAAAAATGCGTGTCATCAAATCGCGGCCAAGATTATCAGTCCCGAGCACAAAATAATTGCGCGCCACATTGAGCGTCAGCTTGCCCGAAAGTCCGTCGCTGGCGAGTTCAATCTTCGGATTGCTAAAAAGGTCGGAACGCTGGAAGTAACGCAAGACTCGTTCATCTGTTGGACGTTGCGCGGTGAAATCAACAACAACACTGTTGCCGGTAAGCTCTGGCTCTCCGGTTGGCTGAAGCCTTGCGCGCGAAAGTTCTCGCTCCAGTCCCGGCATAATTGTATCGGCACGCGGATAGGCTTCAAGACTTGGAGCCACTCGCACAAACTGTGGATAGATTTTATCATAGGGATGTGGGCTGACCATCGGACCGAAGATGCCAACAAGCGCAAGAACGATCAGCACGATAGCACTTGTTACAGCCGCCTTATTCTTGCGCAGGCGAAGCCATGCATCCTGCCAGAGCGATCGGCTTTGTACTGAACCCAGCTTTTCTGTTTCAACGGCTGCAGTAAAATCAGTCATAGCGAACCCTCGGATCAAGCCACGCATAAAGAAGATCAACGATCAAGTTGAACACAACGACAAAGATTGAAATGACGACAACCGTGCCCATGACGAGGGTATAGTCGCGGCTGAGAGCGCCCTGTACGAAGTAACGACCGATGCCAGGAATGCCGAAAATCGTTTCGACGACAACCGAGCCAGTGAGCAAACCGGCAGCTGTCGGTCCAAGATAAGATACAGCGGGCAGCATGGCCGCGCGCAAAGCATGGACACCAACCACCACGCGCGCCGGAAGGCCATAAGCACGCGCTGTGCGCACATGGTTGGCGCGCAGTGCTTCAATGGTTGCACCGCGTACAAGACGGGCAATAACGCCAACCTGCGGCAATGCCAATGTCAGAACCGGCAATATCCAATAGAGAACATTGGCCGACGACCAGCCACCAGCCGGAACCCATCCGAGAATAACACCAAAAAGCAGGCTTAAAAGAGGGGCAACGACGAAATTAGGCGTTGTAATACCGAAAGTGGCTAATGCCACAACAGAATAGTCAAGGCTTGAATTTTGCCTCAGTGCTGCCATCGTACCCAGAAGGGTGCCGAGAATAGCAGCCAGAACCAGACCGAGCGAACCAAGCATGACCGATACAGGAAGGCCAGACGCAAACAGGTCATTCACGGTAAAGTCACGTCGCGTGAAGCTCGGGCCCAAATCCCCCTGCAAAAGATTGCCCATATAAATAAGGTACTGCTGCCAGAGCGGCGCATCCATATTATAGGCTTTCTTGAGGTTTTCTAGGATGAGTGGATCGATCGGGCGCTCAAGATCGAAAGGGCCGCCTGGTGCAAGCCGGATAAGGAAGAAAGTCAGTGTGACAATGATAAAGATAGTCGGTATCGCACTACCCAATCGTCGGAGCGTGTAGCCCAGCATTTTCATTTTCCCTTCTTTGCCCAGCTATATTCACGTAGTCGGCAAACCCAACTAAGATATTGTTTCTTTTTGTCCTTTTATCGATAACCAGCGTGTGGCCTTCAAATTCATCAGATTGTCGTCATAGCGTTCGGTCTTGTCAGTAATCAGTGTGGTAGACAAATAGTGAAGCTGAGGAGTTTCAGTTGGATCTTTAAGCAAAATCGTCTCCGCATCAGCGGGGATATTTGCCCGTTCGCCGATATCTGACGTGATGGCTACGAAGTCTGAACAGATATCCGTTTCTTTTGCCTCAAAGTGGTGCATAGAGCTGGACCAAGCCTGAAACGATATCCAGTTGACCTGATCGATCTGAATATCGTTGGCATCCCAATAATATGGGCGCTTCTTCATGATGATCGCGTCGTTAGGGTTGAAGATGACCAGCTCATAGCCGCTGTTGCTGATCATTTGATCCTGTTGAATGAACTTCCTTCCAAATTCCTCGGCCGGCTTTGGATTAACCGGGAAGCTGCCATTATGGATCAGAGATTCCATGAAATAGAGAGTTGGGATATTGAGGGTGTTGGGCGGGGTGTTGTCCTCAATGGCTTTCACGCCAAGCTCATCAACCGACATCTTGCCATTCGCAATCTTTGTGGAAGGATCTGTGCCATTGCCACGATTGATCGCTGCCGCAGCCGATAAAGCCAAGCAGAGAATGGTCAGGCAAACACCTGGCGGCAAAACTCCGCGAACCATTAAAACCTCCCATACAACTAAAAAATACTCTCCGATCAAATGAGAAATCCTCCGAACCTGCGGGAACGAAGAAAAAGGGCTGCGCGACAACACGCAGCCCGAGCTGAAAATTTATTGTTTGAACGAGAGCCAGCGGGTTTTGTGGCTGTTCATAAGGTTGTCGTTCCAGCCATCGATCTTGTCAGACACAAGAGCGCGCGAGGAATAATAAAGGATAGGAATATTGCTCATATCATCGAGCTTGAGCTGCTCGGCTTCAGCCAGAACCTTGGCACGGGCATCCAGATCAAGGATCTTCGCTGCTTCAGCCATCTTCGCATCATATTCCGGGTTTTTAACCTTGGAATAATTGAAGCTGACATCACTCTGGGAAATGTAGAGGAAGTTCTGCGGATCGTTGTAATCGCCGATCCAGCCAGCGCGTGCGATATCGAACGGGCCGTCTTCACGCAGGAAGTTGAAGTACGTAGCGCCTTCGGTTTCGTTGAGCGTTGCCTTCACACCGATATTGCCAAGCTGATCGGCAATTGCTGCCATCGTGTTCTTGTTGTTTTCAGATGTGTTGTAGAGCAGCTCAATCGAAAGCGTGTTTGGCTCAACGCCTGCTTCCTTCAGCAGCACTTTGGCCTTGTCTTCACGATCCAGCATGTCGTCGGAATAGTCGAGCTTAGGCGCATCCTTGACGTAGTGGCTGATACCGGGAGGAACCAGCGAATAACCTGGGAGCATGGTGCCCTGCCATACCTGATCGGCAATGAAATCACGGTCGATCGCCATGGAAATGGCCTGACGAACGCGCGGGTCTTTCAGCTTGCTATCAGCTGTCTTGCCCTTAACTGGCAAATAATAGACACCAAGATACGGTGCCATACGGAATTCATTGGCGAGGTTCTTCTTCACATAATCCATCTGTTCGGCTGGAACGTCCGAGCAGACCTGAACTTCCTTGGCTTCGAACCGACGCATACAGCTGGCACGATCTTCGAATGGAATCCAGTTGATGGTATCAATCTTGACCTGATCCGCTTCGTAATAATTCGGGTTCTTCTTCATGACGATCTTGTCGTTTGGCGTGAAACTGACGAGTTCATAAGCGCCATTGGTGACAAGTTTGCCCGGCGTGGTGAACTTGTCACCATTTTCCTCAACGCTTTTCTGGTGCAGCGGGAAACCCGTCTGGTGTGTCAAAAGTTCAAGGAAATAAGGAGCAGGGGAGTTGAGCGTTACCTTCAGAGTGTGATCATCAACGGCTTCAACACCCAGCTCATCGACCGGCTTTTTACCACCAGCAACGTCTTCCGCGTTCTTGATGACAAACAACATGCTCGCATAGCCGGCAGCTGTCTTGGGGTCCATCAGACGGTGAAAAGCGAAACTGAAATCACCAGCCGTTACCGGATCACCATTTGACCATTTCGCATCATCACGTAGATGGAAAGTGTAAATCAAGCCGTCTTCCGAAATATCCCATGACTTCGCTACCCCCGGTACGGCTTCGCCGTCTGCGTTCTGAATAGTCAAACCGTCATAAAGGTCGCGAAGAACGTTTCCTTCAGACACGGTAGAAGTCCGGTGATGATCAAGTGTTGCCGGGTCGGTATCGTTGCCACGGTTCAGAACCACCTCGGCAGAAGCTGCGCTGATGAGCGCTAGAAGACATACGCTTGTCAGTAGAGTTTTACGAAGCACAAGAAATCCCTCCTCGGTAATTTTTGAAATGAAGTGCATCTTATGGATAAGATTCAAGCTTGCAAGGAAAGAACATAAAGTACTGATATAATTATACTAATTGTAGAAATCCTATCAAAACATAGTTTTGGGGATGGGTACTCTCTAAAAGAGATTTCCAACTTGAAGAGCAAATCCATAATCGCGAGAAAGCCGGAACCCCCTGTGTTTCGGGAGTTTTTCCATAAGAACTGTCAGGTATTTGTAATCGAATGACGATTCGCACTCGAAAATATTAACCGAGCGTTGTGGATTCAATTTAACGTGTAACTATAAAGAATCTTCACTACAACTTCCGTGAAATAAGTAAACTTGCAGCAAATTCAGAGCAAAATCCCGTCGCTGCATGCCAATAGGTTCCATAACCTATATTATGCGATTAGTTCCTATAACGGGGGTGGGTTCTAACTTGAAGTGCGACTTGCAAATGATAACAATGAGTTATCCAATGCAAGGAACTCTTCATGGACCGCGCACCTATTCGCATATTGATTTGGATGAACGCCGCAGAATAGCGCGCTGGCGCACTGCAAAGCTTTCCGTCGACGTTATTGCTGAGAAGCTTGGAAGGCATCGCTCGACCATTTTTCGTGAACTGAAACGCAATCAGTTTAACGATGATGAGATCAAGGATTTAAACGGCTATTATTGTACGATTGCTGACCAGAAATGCCATGAGCGTCGCTCGAAGCAACGAAAACTTATTCGTTATGATCAGCTCCGGCAGTCCGTGATCCAGCACATCAGCGATGGGTGGTCACCGCAACAGATTGCCGGGAGAATGCGGTTGGAGCGGCATCCCGTTTCTGTCAGTCATGAAACGATCTATCAGTTTGTGTATTCCACCGACGGTCGAAAAAAAGAGCTTTGGAAATATCTGCCCAAACGCCGTGCCAAACGACGCCCACGTCATGCCCGACGTCATCAAGGACGCCGCTTTCCACCGGAATTGAGCATTCTTTATCGTCCAGACATGGTCGCCAGACGCAAGCAGTTCGGACACTGGGAATGCGACCTAATCCAGTTTCGCAAGAGGTTTGGCAAGGCCAATGTGACGTCTCTGGTTGAGCGGGTGAGCCGCTTTACGGTGTTGCTACGCAACAATGATCGTCAGTCAAGGCCGGTTATGGATGGGGTGATTAGGGTACTCCAGCCCCTGCCCCAAATGGCCCGCCGATCGATAACTTTTGATCGTGGTACTGAGTTTACAGAATGGTCCTATCTGCAGAATGGGATAGGGTCTCAAACATGGTTCTGTGATCTGCAGTCACCCTGGCAGAAAGGCACTGTTGAGAACTCCAATAGGCGCACAAGACGCTGGCTTCCCCGAGACTTTGATCCGCTCACCCTCAGTGATCGCGACCTCGCATTCATCTGTCATTGCCTCAACAATACACCGCACAAATGTTTGGGGTACAAAACACCTGCAGAAGTCTTTCGGCAGAAACTCTTCGCAAACAGACATCGTTTTGCGTAAACTCAAACCGAAAAGTCGCGCTTCAGCCTGACCTCACAAGCTCCGGTTTTGGAGGACGGAATGGGAACTAGAAGCAGGTTTTGTGATCCCAACTCACTCTGGCAAAAAGGTGCGATTGAGAACAGCAACTAGCGGATTCGACGGTATTTACCCAAGCAATACTGACCTGACGTAGGTCAGTCAGGCTTAGTTGACTGACCTCGCCCACAATCTCAATGCAACGCCGCGGAAGTATCTAGGATTTAAGACGCCAACCGAAGTTTTTGCTACACTTTTGCAGGAAGCAGCATAATCAGATAGCCTCATCAACGGCATGATGCACTTGTTTGCACTTCACCGAAGATTTTAAAATAAGCTTTTCTCCTATGTTTTCTTCAATGCGGCCCCACGAGTAAAGCATCGGCAAAGGCTTGCTTTCATGCCAGTTTTCAAGAAGGTCGGTATAATGCTGGGATGTCGGTACTCCCGATTGTCCGGGATTGTTGACAAACAAACTTTTATCCCACTCCCCCACGTCAATGATCATCCGGACAGATGGACCAGCTATAACCGAGAAGTCGTGCAATCGGTACGTGGAATAATTAAGCGTCGAGCTGCTGCCGCCCAGGGCTACCGGTGCAATCGACCAGTCGTTCTTTGTCAACGACTGTAACGGATGGCGTAGTTCAAGTTTATGAATGGCGCCCCAAGCCCATTGCGCGGCATCTGCCCCCATCAAAGAGGCGCATTCAGTCCAGGCGTCGGCGAGGCTTTGCTCAATAGCTGCGATATGCTTGGAGGAGGTTTCCGCATTTTCCAGCCATGTGACTATGCTCGGTGAATCAAACGGCATAAGCAGCGGCACAACATCCGGGGCAGCACCTTCTGCCTTTGCAACAATCGGACCAAGATACTTGTTCAACCAGACTTCAAAAAGTGCTGCCGATGCAGATTTTGCCGATAGGTCCGCATCCCAATCGCGAAGAAGCAGTACAGCCGGGTCATCGCTGTTCGGATACAATTCTTTGAGGCATTTCAGCGCTCGAGCTGCAATGGGCGAAAAAGTGGAGGCTTGCAGGTGCGCGCAGTCTTCAAGCGATATTGGCGCTTTGCGTGACAGCGCTTTATGCAAGGTGTCGTGACGACTGCTATCCAGCCATTCATAACCAATGGCTGGATTGGTGGCAGTCCACTCATCAGGTACATTCATGGCGTTGGCGGTCGCGATAAAGCCGCGTTCTGGGTTAACTTCAACAGGACCAGACTGCGCAGCCAGATAGCCATTCCACTCATAACGCCCATCACCGGGGACCGGTAAAAGTCCGTCCCAATTCTCGCGAACAGGCGTGGCCCCTGAAGGCTTCCATGCAATAGTGTTTGTTGTATCTGCATAGATGTGATTTACCGACGGGCATCCCCAGCCATCCAGCGCGCTGACATAACCAGCATAGGTTTTAGCCCGCATGACGGACAGGCTGGCCATATAAGGTGCCATTCCCGCTTCCATCCAGACAGTGCGCAGGCCAAAGGCGCGATTGTTCGCTTTATCCTCGTAGAGCACAGGACCATGCCGCGTGAATTTGAGCTCGACGGTTTGATCCGAATGTCCCTTAACGGGAATCTTTTCAGTAATCGTCGTGAACCTTTCCCAACTTCCTTGATATGCATATTGGTCGTGATTGTTTTCATCAGTCTGATAGACGTAGATATCTTCCTGATCTGCTCCAAAGATGGTGAGGCCAAAAGCTGCGGTGCCGTTATGGCCCATCGAAATCCCGGGAACCATTGGCTCCCCTGCGCCGATCACATCAAGGCCCGGCATCGACAGGTGAACCACATAACGGATTGATGGCAGGCCGTGAGTCCGGTGGGGATCGAGCGCCAGTATCGGTCGCCCGGTCGAGGTCTTTTCAGCTGCGATTGCCCAATTATTGGAACCCTCTTCAAAAGAGGCGCGGGCGATGGCGCCGGACGCCGAAACAACCGTCCAGAGACCTGCTTCATCAAGTGTTGCAGCTAAGCGCTCTTTGGAGAAGGTGGCAGGACTGACGGCAAGCTGGAAATCGCGTAAAACCCTGTCAGTCATGATGTTGGGGTCAAAGCCATCAACCGGCTTTGGTGCCACATCATGCGACAATTCCTTGCGCAACCGATCAAGCTTTGAGCCCTGCTCCACACCTGCTTTTGCCATGACTTTTGAACGCAAAAGCTCCGATGATGCATTGCGCGTCAGCGAATGGGTGCGTACGCGCACAACGTCTTCAGCACACCACCGATCAGGCTTGTGCCCGAGCAGAGAGAACTCCGGCGGAAGTGCCCTCTCGCCCGCTTCACAGGCATCGATATATGAATTGATACCTTCAGCAAAAGCCGCGCATATCTGTTCAGAGTCTGGGCCATAGGCATCCCATTCCGGTGCCATATCTCCGCGATAAAGCAGCAGGCGTGCGGCCCTGTCCTGCTCAAGATAGCCGGGGCCAAAATCACGCGCCAGCAGGCCAAGTCCACGCTTGCGCGCAATATCAATCTGCCAAAGGCGGTCGCGCGCGGCATTAAAGCCTTGCGCGAAAAACAGATCATGCAGGTTTTCCGCCCTGATATGGGCTACGCCCCAATGATCCACACTGATCGTGACATCATCAAGCAGGCCCGCGACGTGAACTGCCGTTAATCTTGTAGCATCGGCCATGGCCGCACCTCTGGCTGTTATTCCAGTGAGAGAAACAGGCCCGCATGAAGGCGGGCGCGTTCGACCAGACTGTCTTCGAAAATATACTCGCCCAGCGTATGCAGACCTTCACCGCGTACGCCAATGGAATCGAGCGTCGGCACGCCGAGAGCTCCGGTAAAATTACCATCCGAGCCGCCGCCCGAACTCTGGACCGACATTGTGAAGCCGATTTCCTTTGCAATATCATTGGCAAAGTTGAAGAGCTTCATATCCTGCGGCTGCCCCGGCTCCCAAACCGGACGCGTAACGCCGCGGGTAACAATCAGCTCAACACCGTCTTTGTCGCCGCCCAATGCCATGATGCGCGCAACGCCGTCTTCCAAATCTTTCTGCGTTTTGGCCATACTGAGAGCTTCTGCATTACAGCTAGAAGAAACACAATTAACCCATTGACCTGCATGAATAACACCTACCGAGAAAGTGCAATCATCTGTCGTCAGTGCCTCAATCTCGATAATTTTTTCGGCCATACGACGGATTGCCGAGCGGCCTTCCTTTAGCAACCAACCGGCATGGCTTGGCTTGCCCACGGTCTCAAGATTGTATCGCGCGATTGCATAACGGCCAACGACCGCGCCACCATCACGCAGTGCAGGTTCCGGCACCAGCACATATTTGTTCTTAAGCGCTTCCTGCTCAATCAGATCGCGGGTCGAAGGTGTGCCAACTTCTTCATCCGGTGTCAGCAGGAACGTAACAGGAAGCTTCGTAGTCAAGCCGCTTCGGGCAATCTCACGCATGGCTTCAAGTGCAACGAAGTTACCGCCCTTCATATCCTGAATGCCGGGGCCGTAAAGTTTACCATCCTCGCGGCGATAGGGATTGATGTTGAGCACACCGAGCGGATGCACCGTATCAAGATGGCCTGAAACCAGAATGCCCGGCTTGCCCTGATCCTTGTGGGGAAAACGGGCACGCAAAGAACCGCCAAAGCCCATGCGACCCGGAATGAATTCAATTGTGGCACCTGCCGCAGCAAAATCATAAGCGGCAACTTCAACCATGCGATTAACAGCGCTTGCATCGAAGGTCGGGCTTTCTGTCTCAATCCAAGGTCGCAGGCGCGCGATCATATCATTAAGATTAAATGGCAATTCATGCATGCTCATGCTGCTAAGTCCTTATTTAAAGGCAGACGGGTTTCAACAATTCGAGCATAGATCGACGCGCCAATAGGCAGCGTTTCCGGTTCAAGCACGAAAGCAGGATTATGCAATGCAGCTTTACCGCCATGCATCACGTTGATGTAAGCGCCCGGTACACGCGCGAGCATATCGGCAAAATCCTCGCTGCCCATGAAGGCTGGGCAATCGTCGCTCACATTGTCTTCACCCAGCACATCGCGGGCTGCCTCCATATAAGCATCGGAGAGTTCATGGTCGTTGCGCAGGACATCAAAGACGTTGCGAAGATCGACATCGACCGTAATGCCGTAACCCGCTGCCACACCTGCACAGATTTCACGGATGCGGCTTTCCGCGAGATCGCAGACACGCTGCTCGAAATAGCGGATGGTGCCGGTAATGGTTGCCACTTCCGGCACGATATTATAGGCACTGCCAGTATGGAACTGCGTGCAGGATACAACGCAGGCATCAGTTGCCGGGATGTTGCGTGACACAATGGTCTGCAACTGTCCGACCAGATCAGCGCCAATCACCAGCACATCTCGGGCATTGTGTGGCTGGGCAGCATGACTTCCCTTGCCGGTCAGTTTGATATCAAAGAAGCTTGCACCGGCCATAGCCGCGCCCTTCCGGATAAAAGCTTTGCCAAGTGTGCCCATGGGCTGATTGTGCATTCCGTAGATTTCATCGCAGGGGAAGCGTTCAAATAGGCCTTCGGCAATCATGCCGCGTGCGCCACCAAGCCCCTCTTCCGCAGGTTGGAAGACAAACACCGCAGTACCTTCGAAATTACGTGTTTCCGCAAGATATTGGGCTGCACCAAGCAGCATGGTCGTGTGCCCGTCATGCCCGCAGGCATGCATCCTGCCGGGGTTTTGCGACGTATAAGAGACGCCCGAAATCTCATCGATCGGCAGCGCATCCATATCTGCGCGCAGGCCCACACGCCGATTACCTGGATTACGGCCTTTCAGAATGCCGACCACGCCGGTTTTGGCGATGCCGGTATGAATCTCGTCAAAGCCCCACTTTTCCAAAAGCCCCGCTACAACGCCGGAAGCGTGCTGTTCCTCAAAACCAATTTCCGGGTGACGATGCAGATCCTCGAAAACCGCGCGCATCTCGCCGGCTTTCTCCTTAATAAACGGTATGACGGGCATAATTTCATTCCTATTTAAAACACTGAAGATAGTCAGGCGGCGGGGCGTCCCGCCGCAAAATCCCAGAAGCGACCGGGAGCCGCTTCAATCAATGAGCGCGTATATTCATGCGATGGATTGCCAAGCACATCGGCTGCATTGCCCTGCTCAACCACCTGACCGCGCTTCATCACCAGCACCTCGTCGCAAATCTGCGCTGCCACACGCAGATCGTGGGTGATGAAAATGATCGCAATGCCGGTATCGCGCTGCAATTCGGCGAGAAGTTCGAGAACCTGCGCCTGTACCGAAACATCAAGCGCTGACACGGCTTCATCTGCCACCAGAATATCCGGACGAAGAGCTACCGCACGCGCAATGGCGATACGCTGCCGCTGACCACCGGAAAACTGATGCGGATAGCGCTTAAGTGAATCCTCTGGCAGCGAAACGATCTTCAGCAGACGCTTTGCTTCAGCGACCGCCTCCTCATAAGGAACGCCGTAATTGACCGGGCCTTCGGTCAGGCTTTGTTCAATCGTCCAGCGTGGGTTCAGCGAGCGGAACGGATCTTGAAATACGACCTGAAGCTTTTTGCGAAACGGCTTCATTTCGCGTTTTCCAAGATGCGCAATATCGCGCCCGTCCACGACGATTTCACCCTCCGTCGGTTCGATCAGACGCATGATCGAGCGTGCGACAGTGGTTTTACCGGAACCCGACTCCCCAACGATGCCGAGTGTTCTTCCGGGTTGAAGCTCGAAATTTACTTCATAGGAAGCCTTAACCCCCGGTTTTGTGCTGAACAATCCGCCAGCTTTATATGTCATGCCAAGGTCGTGAACGCGGATTACCGCGTCCCGTCCTTGTGGTTCACGCGCCAATCGTGGCGTGAGGCTTGGGACAGAGCCAAGCAGGTCTTTGGTATATTGCTGCTGTGGCAATGTCAGAACGTCACGGATGGTTCCCCGCTCCACGATCTCGCCACTGCGCATAACACAGACACGATCAGCAATTTCAGCAACAACCCCCATATCATGGGTGATAAACAGCACAGCCGTCCCGTGTTTTTCCTGCAATTCCGCAATAAGGGAAAGGATTTGTTTTTGCGTGGTGACATCGAGTGCGGTGGTAGGCTCATCGGCAATCAGAACCACGGGCTCCAGAATGAGCGCCATGGCAATCATGATGCGCTGGCGCTGGCCACCTGAAAGTTGGTGCGGGTAGCTCTGATAAATCCGCTCCACATCCGGCAGATGCACCTGCTCCATGATGTTGATGACTTTCGCACGCTTGGCCTCTGACGAAAGACTGGTATGAACGTCCAGAACTTCCGTGATCTGTTCACCCACCCGCATAACAGGATTAAGCGCTGTCATTGGCTCCTGAAAGATCATGGAGATACGTGTTGCACGCATCTTTTTCATGTCCGCAGCTGACAACTTCAGCAAATCGGTGCCGTCGAGCTTGATCGATCCTTGTTTGACCATCAACGCATCTTTCGGCAAGAGTCCCATTGCGGTGAGCGACGTCACCGACTTGCCAGACCCGGATTCGCCTACAAGACAAACGGTCTCGCCCTTGCGAATGTCAAAGCTTACGCCCCGCAGAACTGGTATGCCGCCCGGAAGCGCCACAACAAGATTTTCGACGTCAAGAACGACCGGCTCATTTGTGAAATCACGATTGCGCAGTTCCATATCAGCCCTCCCGCTTTTTCAGTCGTGGGTCGAGTGTATCGCGCGCTGCGTCACCCAATAGATTGATCGACAAAACACAGAGTGTCAGCAACAGACCCGGCCAAAGCACGATCGATGGTTTGATGCGGAAGAACTGACGGCCTTCTGCCATGATGTTGCCCCAGGTCGGAATTTCTGTGCTGATACCGGCACCGAGAAACGACAGGATTGCTTCTGTCAGGATTGCCGACGCAATGATGTAAGTACCCTGCACGATGAGCGGTGCCATCGTATTGGGCAGCAGATGCCGGAACAGAATCTTCGGTGTGCTTGAACCAAGTGCCAGTGCTGCTTCGACATAAGGTTCCTCACGCGCGGTCAGAATGACAGAGCGAACCAGACGCACGACGCGGGGAATTTCCGGAATGGTGATGGCTATGATGACAGAACCAATCGACGGACCGTTGAGAGCCACCAGAGCAATCGCGATCAGGATCGATGGCATCGCCATGAGAGCATCCATCATACGCATGATGATGGCATCCGCAGCACGGAAGAAGCCGGCAATGAGACCGATAATCACACCGACCCCGATGGAAGCTGCGGCTGCCAGCAGACCGATCAGCAGTGAAATTCGCCCGCCGAGGATCATGCGTGAAAAGAGGTCGCGACCATAATTATCGGTGCCAAGCAGATATTCATCCGATGGTGGCTTAAGCCGCATCATCGGGTTCATGGCGAGAGGATCGTGCGGAGCAATCCACGGCGAAATGAGAGTGAGAACTATGATTGCAGTCAGCAATACACCTGCAATCAGCGGCCCGATGCCAACACGCGCAAGGCGTGGCAACGAGAAGTAGCGGAGCATCCACTGCATGCCCGCCGATGTCTGTTCTGGGCGCATCAGTAGCGTATCCTTGGGTCAAACAATGTGTAGGAGAGGTCGATCAGCAGATTGACGAACACATAAAGTGCGCTTGTCAGCAGGATCATCGCCTGAATGACAGGGTAATCACGCGCAAGCACCGCATCGACCGTCAGTCGTCCGATCCCCGGAATATTGAAGATGCTCTCCGTTACCACCACGCCCGAAATCAGCAGTGCAAAGCCGGTGCCAACGATTGTCACGACTGGAACAGCCGCATTTTTCAGCGCATGGACGAAAAGCAGGCGGCGATCACTCACGCCTTTGGCACGTGCGGTGCGAATATAATCTTCACCAAGTACATCAAGCATTGCCGCACGGGTCATGCGGGCAATGAGCGCAATGTAAATTGAAGCCAGTGTCAGCGCTGGCAGAATTGCGCGCTCAAGAAAGCCGCCAAGGCCTGATGAAATCGGCTTGAATCCCTGAACGGGAAGCCACCCAAGATTGACCGAGAAAATCAATAGCAGCACATACCCCACAAGGAAAACGGGAACGGAAAAGCCAAGCACCGAAAAACTCATGACGAGATAATCGGCCCATGAACGATGCTTCCATGCGGCAATCACACCCATCGGTATCGCAACGAGAACGGCGATGATAATCGTCAGAATTGCTATTGAAATGGTTGGTCCGATACGCTGGGAGACCATATCGATAACCGGGACCCCGGATATCAGCGAAACGCCGAAATCACCCTGCAGAATGTTACCCATCCAGGTGAAATACTGCGTGAGGATCGGCTCATTAAGACCCATTGCTTGGCGGATGCGATCAAGCTGTTCCGTGGTGGCAGCATCGCCAGCCAGAATTGCAGCCGGATCACCCGGCGTCAGTCTCAGGAGAAGAAATACAAACACCGACACCAGTAACAATACCGGCACAAGTGCAAAGATACGTTTTACCAGATAGACAGCCATATGCGCGTCCCGCTTGAGCGCATCCCGAAAAGTGTGAAACGGTTTTCGGAACAAGATGCGCGTAAAAACAGATCCTTAGAGCGTTTCTAATGCTCTAAAGCCGGAACCGGCCTAAACCGACTCCGCATTGAACTGGGAGCTATCGCGTGCATCGCGATAGCTGCGGGCGGATTATTCCTCAGTCTTTTTCACATTCCAGAAGACGGGAACGGGCGAGCCAAGCATATCAACGACATTGCTTCTGCGGGCCTGCGGCGGGTTATATTCACCGAGCGGAATGTAGAGAACATTTTCCAGTGTCTGAGCCTGTATTTTCTCAACCGCAGCTTTCTGCTCTTCAGGTGTTTTTGCTGCGATATATTCCTTTTTCAGTGCTTCAATCTTCTCGTCTTCCGGCCAGCCAAACCAGCCCTGCTCACCACGACCGTTCAGCATGACTGAATTCAATGGCGTTGATAGTTCTGGAATCTGCCAGTTGGTGAAGAACATATTCCAGCCTCCCTTGGAGGGCTCATCTTTCGATGCGCGACGGCCTACCAGTGTTTGCCAGTCCATCGGCTGCATATCGACTGTGAAACCAGCCGCACGCAGTTGCTGCGCGGCAACAACTGGCTGTGGCGAAAGGCTGGAAACATCTGTTGGCTGCATCAATACAACCGGCGTTCCGTCATAACCTGCCTTTTTAAGCAACGCCTTTGCTTCTTCGACATCACCCTGTGCAACAATAGTTTCGGAGCCGACATCGGTCGCATTTGGTGTGCCACAGCCAAAAATTGCGCCGCAAACCTTATAGTAGTTCGGATCGGCCATAAGAGCAGCCAGCACCGGTTCCTGCGACATGGCCAGGAAGGCAGCACGGCGAATGTCCGGGTTGTTGAATGGCGGATGTTTAAAGTTAAACCGCCCCATGGTTTGATAGCCGAGCGGATCGCGCTGTTCCAAAACAACCGAATTATCGCCTTCAAACAGCGGCACCAGATCGACTGGAACCTGTTCAATGTAGTCGATTTCTCCGCTTGTCAGCGCATTTGCAGCGGTTTGCGCATCCGTCATAGTGACCCAGCGAACCTTATCGACATTGACGACCTTGCCGCCTGCCATCCAGCTCGCTGGCTCGCTGCGTGGCACGTAGTCTTCGTTCTTTATGTAGGTCACACCCACACCCGGCTGAAATTCAGCAGGTACGAACTTAAACGGACCCGAACCGATATGTTCAGTAATGGCCGTATCGGCAGGCGTCGCAGCAATACGAGCTGGCATAATAAATGGCGGAAGAGCGGATTGTTTGGCTATCGTATCGAGGAAGGGTGCAAATGGTTCCTTGAGCGTCCAGACAATTGTTTTATCGTCGTTCGCTTTCAGCGAATCCGTGATGTCCATGATCAGCTGGCCACCGGTATCGCGCTTGGCCCAACGCTCAAGCGATGCCACAGCATCTGCAGCTGTCACAGGCGCGCCATCATGGAATTTGAGACCATCGCGCAATGTGAACGTATAAGTCTTGCCGTCGTCCGAAACGGTCCACTCTGCCATCTGCGGCTGCGGCTTGAAGTTTTCATCAACTGCAACCAGCACATCATAAATCATGTAGGCATGATCGCGCGTGATATGAGCTGTGGTGATTACCGGATCGAGCATACGTAGATCCGAGTGCATGACAGCAGTCAGTGTGGTTTCTGCTGCGGCATGACCGGCACTCAACGCAATCAGCGAAGCGGCAATGCCATATTTGAGTTTGCGGAGGATAGGCCCAGTGTGTGGTGGTTTAAAAAACGTCATATACTTGGTTCCTCTGAAGGTTGTTATTGTTGTTTTATTTGAATGTGTCTCCCAGCGGCTCAAGCCGGATACCTGAACGCAAATTCTTCCATGATAGTTTTGCGGGGCTGAGAGGCATTGCGCCGGGAGCGGTGCAGACGAGAAGCTTTTCGGCGATGGGTGCGAAGTCTGCGCGAAAATGCACTGAACTCTTATTGACCAGAATAGCTTCCTGTTCCGGCTCAATGCCGACCATGCGATAAAGCGCGCGATCTGCCATCTGTGCCAGATTTGTAGTCACGACGACGCGCGTTCCGCCGAGCCTTAAACAGGCAGATGGCCCCATATCAAGCCAGGTTCCGCCATAATAAGGGCCTGTTGCATGCGCCTTTCCATCGGACAGTTTTTCAACGATAAACTTGCCTCTATAGGGTTCGTCACCTGAAATACCCGATTTGCCGCCGAGCGCGATTTCAACTTCCGCCCCCTCGCCTGCCTGATGCGCGATCCTTGCTGCTTCAGGATCATGAATACAGCCGATAGAAGCGCGTTCTGCACCACCTGAAACCAGTGCGCGCAACATTCCAGTCGTATCCGAACTGCCACCCGCACCAGGATTATCCTGTGTATCAGCAATAATAATCGGACGGCTTGCACCCCGGGAAAGCTCAATGGCTTTCGCAACGCCTTCTTCAGCCTGATAGGCCGTACCTGCAAAGGCAGGCTCTGCCGCAACCAGTGCTGCCAAGATATTGTCAGCGCAAGCCTCGACTGCCTGCCTATCCCAGCCATAAGCAAAAACGGATGGACCGCATTCTGCAAAGTCAGCCGCTGGAAAGCCCATGAACAGCGAAGCCGTCAGCACTTTTTCTGGCAGATCAATTGTCATGCCGTAAAGCCTCTTGGCGGGCTGTTCATCCGTGCATTGCCATGCAATCGGAATGAGATAGTCACCCTGCCGCATTGCCTTATGCCAGCCTTCAGGCTTGTCCATCAGTGCCTGCAGTGCTTCCGCCGCGCGATAACCGGTTTCGGCCATATCGATATGCGGATAGGTGCGGAAACCGACCATGACGTCGGCATGGTCGAACATGCGCTTTGTGATATTACCATGCAGATCGAGTGCTACCGATAACGGCTCATTTGGGCGCACCGCACGCACACGCTCCAGAAGTTCACCTTCCCCATCATCAACGTGCTCAGCAACCATAGCACCATGCAGGTCGATGAAGATACCATCGAGCGGACCGCAATCCTTTAAGCCCTCGACAATCTCGGAGACGATTGTTTCATAAGCATCGTTTGTAACAGGTGCTGAAGGGATAGCGCCGGCCCATAGGATCGGCACAATTTCCCACTCAGCTTCCCGTGCAAATTTCAATGCACCGGCGATACCAAGATTGACGTTCTGCGCATTTTCTAAAATCGCATCACCGCGTGAAAGCGGAATATATCCGCCACCCTGAACGAACGCTGCCAATGTTGCTGGAGTGGCAGCAAAAGTGTTCGTTTCATGCAAAAAGCCAGCCACAGCCACGCGTTTTGACACGAGCGTACTCCCATTTTCCTGTTTGCCCCCTCGGGCTATTACGTGTATCTGTGAGCGATACATCTATATTGATTTTTTATGATAGGGACCAACTTTGACGCTTGTCAATCACTGAATCTGGATTAAAGCTGTTTCTCATGAACACATTTCGGGACTTGCGCGGAATATCTACTTTTGATCCGGAAGAGGCAGAGGCCTTTAACGATGATCCGTTGTTCTTGCGATCGGTCGCGAGGACAGTTGCCGTAATGTCCGCATTCCAAAGCGCTCGACATCCTTTGTCGCTCAGTCAGGTTGCAACTGCTGCGGGCATTGACAGGAGTGCTGCACAGCGCATTGTTCACTCGCTTCTAAAGCTGAATATGCTGGCGCGTGACCCCGAAGACAGGGGCTATCTGCCGGGCTTACGTATACTCGATATGACGCATGATTTATTGCGCCTCAACCCGATGTTGCAGCGTGCAAATCCTGTCATGCTGGAACTCAGGCGGCGTGTTAGTGAGCGCGTTGACCTCTCGCTTTTTGATGATGTGCGCGTGATTTACGCTCTGCGCATGCCTTCAAAACATGAGGTGTTTAGCGCGACAATTGTTGGGAACGCCGTACCGACTTATTGCACTGCGGGCGGGGTAGCCATTCTTTCTCGGCTGCCGGACGAAACAATTGCTGATATCGTCAATCGCTCGGATATGACTCCATTTACGCCGCATACCGTGCGTGATCTGGAGGGGGTCATGGAATATGTGCGTGCTGCGCGTGAACGTGGGCATTCTTTATTATGTAGCCAGCTTCTGAATCATGAGGTGGTGATAGGAGCGCCAATTATGGACTGGCGTGGCAAGCCTGTGGGCGCAATCCACGTCGCTGGCAGCTTGCAAGAATGGACGCCGGAAGGTTTCAGCGACAGTTTTGGGCCACTTATTCAGAACGCAGCCCAAACGATTTCAGAACCCAAAAGAGGTTAACAATTCAAGCGCCTTCACACTGATGGAATAAGAGGGCCAGCTACTGATCGCTTTCCACCACGTTCACCGGCCCTGAAATTTTTAGGGATGAGGAAATTCAGAGAAAACGAAATGGTGGTATTCTAAATAATAATGAAAGGCTCCCAAATTTAAATAAGGGAGCCTTTGTAGCTGTAGTCAGAAACTAGCAGTCAATGATGCATAGAATGTGCGACCTGGTCCCGGCTGTTGAACAAGACTAAGTGGATCGACATAATACCTGTCAGTCAGGTTCTCCACCCGAACAGCAGCAGTATAATTTTCGTTGAGCTTATATTCTGCGAACAAGTCGACAAGTGCGTATGGTTCCCATTCGATCTGTCTAATGAATTGCGACATGCCTTGTGCTGTCGCATCACCGTGGCCGATTGCGCGATTTGAAACATAAGACACGCGACCGCCGACAGTGAGAGCCTCTTCCAGCAGTTTCTGCGACAATGTCAGATCAATTCCATACTTAGGCGGAATAGCATTGGTTGAGTAATCCGCATAAAGCGACTTGTCTTCGCAAGTTTCAGACGTTCGGCAAAACTCCACATTCAAATAATAGTTTGCTGCAAGTTCTGCGCTAAATCCACCAAGGTCATAGCGGGCCGAAAGTTCAAGCCCGGAGAATTTTGCGCGATCAATATTGATTATGCGCATTCCTGGATAAATTTTATTTGGGTCTTTGTACCACTCGCGAGCGATATAATCCTGAACATCCCAATTAAAGTATCCAAACTTCAACATCGCCTGATCTGTATTGGCAATGAGACCGTCTTCAACAAAGTTTACACCAATTTCCCAGTTATTTGAGCGTTCTGCCTTCGTATCGGCATTTACATTCATGCTAAACGCTGTGACGGATTCCATGATACTCGGAGCACGAAGCGTACTGGAGTAGTTTGTATAAAACTGGGTGCCTTTAACGGGCTCAACCGTAACGCCGATTGATGGGCTGAATCCCCCTTCTTTAACGGCTGCCATGGAATAATCCATCTCAGGTAGAATGACGGTCGGATTACTTCTGTCCTTCGACCACATATAGGAATAGCGCAGGCCACCATTCAAAGTGAGCCAATCAACCGGTTTGTATGCTGCCTTAATATAGGTTGCAGCCTCTTCACGTTTTCCGTCACGCAGATCAAGCCACGTATCCCATTTACGCGTGCCTTCAGACGGGGAGGTATCTTCAAGTTTGTAAGATGCGCCATAGGTTAGATCGAGTTCGCCATATCTCGTATTGAGATGAGATTCGTTGCTGACATCCGCTCCCCAAGTCCATAAATCAGGGCCAGACTTGAAGCCTGCCGGTGCACCAACATTGCCACCGTAAGCAGGAGGGCTACGCTGCTCAAGACGCGTTACCCAGATGTTCGATTTGACATTAATCAGATCGTTCTCTTCGGGCTTCCAACGATATTTAAATGTGCCAGTATGAATATCAGCATCTGTTGTTCCACTCTGCTGACGAGCTCTTGCACCAAGCCCATTGAGGTTAGAAGCCATACGATCAGCCGCTATACTCTGGAAGCCCGTATATCCCACTTGAATACTGTGACCGTCACCAAATTTATACTTTCCTTTAACCAACCACGATTTTGTTTCAAGCTGTGTGTTGAGAACTTGTTCACCTGCGCGATAGTTTGTGAGTCCCGTATGCTCCATATATTGCGGATACCACATCCAGTTATAGGGATCGCTTGGATATAACTGACACGACAGCGTGTTGCAGACTGACGACGGACCTCGTTCAATGACCTCGGCCGCGGTTCCATGTTTTCCAGCATAATAATTCCCGCGTTTGCGGTAAGCATAACCGGCGAGAAATTCAAACTGCTCGTCTTTCATTGCAGTTACAATGCTTCCCGACCCATTGGTGGGTTCCAGAAAAGCCGGTCTGTGCATTGTATCTTCGCTGGATGTAACCGAAGGTATGAAAAGGCTATCGTAGTCTGGTAGTTCCGGATCATTAATCTGAGGACCAGCGTAACCTCTATTAATGACCTCATATCCGGCAACGGTATTCTGTACTGGCTTGCTTGAATTGGTCCCAAAACCACCTTTCACACGAATGCCGAAGCGGTTGCCTTCCTTGACAATATCACCCGCTTCAACAGTGCGCATGGCGACCGTACCAGCGATGCCGCTGGACGCTGCGTCCGATCCTTTCTGAATTTCAATGCCTGCCAGCAGATCAGGATCAACAAAGGTCCGGTTTGAAATGCCCTGATACCCCTGGTAAATGTTGATTGCATTTTCCGCACCATCAATCGTCGTTTTAACGCGGCCCATCCCCTGCATGCCGCGAATATTGACATCGATAGAACCTGCGCCATTGCGAGCCTCAGCAGACATGACGCCAGCCGTTCCCCGGAAAATATCCGCTGGGCTGGCGCCTCGGAAGCGCTCAATAGATTGTTCGGAAATGTAGGCCGTTGGTGCCGGCGTATAATAAGGCGCTTCAGCTGCGGCAACGCCATTGCCGCCACTGACTGTTATTGTATCGAGCAGAGTGGTGTTTAACGCGTCCGGCGCAAATTGAAAATCACGTGCGGGATTGGCAACCGTAACCGTTGTGCCATCAATACGATAAGTAAGACCGGAACCGGAAAGAAGCCTTGAAAGTGCTTGTTCGGGTGTAAAGTTACCTCGGACCGACTGGCTTGTTTTTCCCGCAACCAAACTCGATTGCAGCAGCAATTTCAATCCTGCACGGTCCGCAAAGGCGGTGAGTGCACCGCCCATTTTCTGCGAGCGAATGTCAAATGCGATTGTTTGTACTGAGGCCTGCTGAGCATATGCGGCACTGAAATAAGGAACCGGAATTGTGCTGATTATCGCAACGGATGCGAACAGACTGCCTTTAATTGTGCTCCGTGACAGTGACCGCTTATTCTTATTCCTAAATATATTACGCATGAAACTTTGCCCGTCCTGATCATTTTCTCAACCGAAGAGCCAGCTTTCAAGCAGCTCACTCAGCCTCTCAGTTTCAAGGACGAAACGAATTCCTGAATCTTACACCAAAAATAATAAAAAACTTGATTATAAAATTCATCTAATTGCCACCATGCATCGGCCTATCGCAAGATGGTTACAAATGGCATCCGCGTGACAGATACAGGTAACGTTTTTTCAATTGTTTCGAGTACAGTTTCCGGCTGCGCAAGATCAAAAACGCCGGTCACCTCGAGTGAGCTCAACTGGCTGTTGGCAATAATAATTTTGCCAGAACGATTGCGCGACACAGCATCCACAACTTCGCTTAGTGGCTTGGCATTAAAAATAAGCTTGCCGCGCCGCCAGGCAGTTTCAATCTCGGCATCCACATCTTCGGGGAGAGACGGTTTAACATGAGACTGATAGCTAACGCGTTGGTTAGCGGCCACTCTCACAGAACCACCATCAATAGCGCTCACCCCTCCTCCACTGGACACACGGACTATACCTTCTGTAACCGTAACAACGACCTTTTGGGAGCTTATATCGATGTCAAAGGCGGTTCCCAAAGCTTGAGTTTCACCACCAGCGGCTTCAACTATGAATGGACGAGACGCATCTTTTGCGACCTGAAACAACGCCTGACCCTGATACAAGTACAACCGGCGTTCATGCTCGCTCATTTTTGAAGAAAAGGCGGTCATGCCATTCATGATAACGGTCGAACCATCGACAAGTCGCACTGTTCTTTGTTCTGCTTTACCTGTCACATAGTCAGCATAGAGTTGAGGTCCGATAATACCGACACGCTGAAACGCCACGCCCGTTGCACCAGCTACCGCTAAACCGAGCATGACTCTGCGCGTCAATTTTGTATTGCGCTCAACTTTGCGCATCCGATTTCCCGTTGCGCCGATGCCATGCCACAGGCTTTCAGCCTCAAGGGCAGCGAGTTCATGTTCTTCACTTTGTTGTCGCCAGAGATCGAATTGCGCGCGATCTTCGGGCGTTGCATGCCCGGAGCTCAGCCTGACAACCCAGTCAATCGCTGCGTCGCTGAGACCTATATCAACGTCAAACTTTTTCCTGTCAGAAACCATGTGATGAACGGCGCTCTAAAATCATGCAATTAAACCAAAAATGGAAATGGACCTACCAATTAAGACGAATGAAGCACTGAGATCTTGCACCTTCAAAAGGTCGATTATTGAAGGTTTCTAAAATGATCTCTACAATGACGAAGCGCTTGCGCCAAATAGCGCGCGACCATGCTTTCGGAAACACCAAGTTGGCGAGCGATATCCCGGTGAGAAAGGCCGTCACAGCGCGCCAAAAGGAGAGCAGAGCATGCATTCTTAGGAATCTGTGTCAGGGCTATCGCTAGTTGGCGAAGATTGTCACGATCCAGCGCGAAGGTTTCCGGTGATGGATAGCTGTCAGCTATCGATGCAAGTATCTCGTCATCAGTGATGCAGTTTGCATTATGACGCTTGTCCTTTCGCAAAAGATCAATCGCAATATTGCCCGCAATTCTAAGAATAAAGGCACGGTGGTCACGAATTTCCTGGTGTTTACTTTTTAACGACGCAAGTCTTAGCCAGGTCTCCTGTAAAGCATCTTCGGTTATTTCATGAGAACTAACCCGTCTCTTAAGCGCATCGCGAAGCCACTTTAATTGACGAAAATAAACGCTAATGAGTTCATCATCCGTATTTTCAGTGGATTGTAGTTTCATGCGCTGGCGCTACCCTCGGATGCCAGGTTCGCAACCGATGTCTTGAGATGAGAACGATTTTTCGCGCTTAATACCATACCGCTTTAGTCAAGTTAAGGCGTAAATTCGAATTACCCGCTCTTGTTTATATCTTGTCAGAAACTGATTATCTCTTGTCTTTCAGCAAAGGTTCATAATTCTCCCATTAACGATTTTGTGAAGCCGTCGTACTTTGCTCTTAATCTGCAAATAACGATGGCGATCAAAGGTGCCCTGTATATGCAGGGGACACTTGCCTTTATAAGGAGAAGGGCCATGCCTATTCGTTCGAAGCGCCTTGTACTGCTTGCCACGGTTTTCGCTCCAGCAATTTCATTATCTATAGATATACAGCCGAGTATCGCTCAGCCTGCCGAGACATCGGTAATTCTCGCTCAGGATAGCAGCGAAGAGTTTCCCCAGGATCAAAATCTTGAGCAGCAGCAAGCCGAGGAAGAAGCGCGTCGTGCTGCCGAAGAACAGCAACGAGCCGCTGAAGAAGAAAACAGACGCCAAGCCGAAGAGCAACAGCGAGCTGCACAAGAAGAAGCGGACCGTCAGGCAGATGAACAGCGAAGAATCGCAGAACAAGCTCAACGAGAGGCAATCGAACAGCAGCGCGCTGCTGAGCAGCAGCGTGCAAATGAAGAAGAACTGAAGGATCAGGCAGAGCAAGCTCGACAGAAAGCTGAGAGTGAGCAACGTGCGGCCGAAGAACAGATGCGGCAACGTGCGGAAGAAGAAAAAAGAATTGCTCACGAGGAAGCTGAAAAGCAGGCCCGCGCGCAGGAAAAAGCTGCCGAAGAAGCAAAGCGGAACGCAGCCGAACATCAAGCAGGTGAAGAGCAGCAGCGTGCTGTAGAAGAACAGGCCCGGCAGAAAGCTGCGGAAGAATCGGCCAAACAGGAAATAGAAAATCTACCCTCGGCCCCAGTTGAAGAAACTAAAAGCGAGGCGCCTGCTGCTCAACCTTCAAAAAATGAAGGTGAAGAAGAACAGCCAACGCCGCCAATTGTACAGGAAGCGCCTCAGCCACAGCCGGAAGCACCGGTTGAACAACCAACGGAGCAACCGCGTGTCGATCATTCCCCTGAGGTGCCAACACCTCAGCCAGAAATCGTTGATCAGCTTACGACTGAAGAAAAGCGGGAAATAGCCAAAGATCCTGCTAAAAGCGATGAAACAGTTGTTTTGCCGGTTGAGAATGGTGCTGCGGTTCTTGATAGCGACAAAGATGCAGACAACCGCGGCGGCAACCTGTCACGAGAGGATCGCCGCAAGCAGCGTGAACAGCAACGTGTGACAGAAGAAAATACGTCTCCTCCTGCAGATGACGCAGCAGCTCAGGTCGCAATGCCTGATGATATCAAGGATAATCTTTCTCAAAAGATCGAAGCTAACCTGAAGGAAGAAGGTAAGCGGATTAAGGATGCACCGGCTTTTGCAGTGCCGGAAACGACCAACATCATCAAAAATACGGTTATAAATAACACGGTCATCAATAATACGGCCGTGAACAATATCGATAACAGTATGACGAATGTGAAGGTTATCGAGCAAATTGACAATCGCGTCATTCTAGATGTCGGCGACCGTATTTTCGTACGTGGCGATGACCGTCCTCGGCTGCGTCGTGACGCAGAACGCTCATACTATGATGAATTGCCTGGCGGTCGCATGCGCGAAACCATAGTGCGTCCCGGCGGTTACGAAATCGTAACGGTTTACAACCGATACGGCGATATTCTCCAGCGCACCCGCATCGATCGCGATGGTAATGAATATCTAATGATGTACGCGCCGGAATATGATGACGGACCGCGCGCAGCTATAGTTGATGTTGGCTATGAGCTCCCACCCATGCGCCTGACAGTGCCTGTGCGTGATTACATCATAGATGTTGCAGATGATCCTGATCGCGATTTTTACGACTTTCTGGCAAGACCTCCGGTCGAGCGGGTTGAGCGTGTTTATACGATCGATGAAGTACGACATTCCGCACGTCTGAGAGACAAAGTGCGCCGCATCGATCTCGATACAATTCATTTTGCTACAGGAAGTGCCGAGGTTTCACTGTCTCAGGCAAAAACCCTGCGTAAGGTTGCTGATGCCATGCACAAAGTCCTTCAAAAAGACCCCGGCGAAACTTTCTTCATTGAAGGGCATACCGACGCCGTAGGATCGGATCGGTCAAATCTCATACTGTCAGATCGCCGAGCTGAGTCAGTTGCGAGCCTGCTCACGGAAGTTTACGACATCCCGGCAGAAAATCTTGTTACGCAAGGGTATGGAGAGCGCTTCCTGAAAATCCGCACTCAGGCGGCAGAACAGGAAAACCGTCGGGTCACTATTAGGCGTGTGACACCTTTGGTTCGCCCTGTGGCACAGCGCTAAATTCAGAAGAATAAGTGACCGGCCAAGTGTGGCATCAACTTTTTTGAACAGGCCGCGACCAGCATTAAAGTATTTCCAGCAAAAGTATGAAGCGGTTTTGCGTTGGATAATGCTTAAAAACAAAGAGATAGAGTGGTTCCAACGACTTCGTTTTAAGCGGAACCGCTCTAGCTGGATCGTTAAAACGTTTTGATGATAATGGAGACGTTCCGTCTCCGTTATCACCAACTTCGTACCCCCTGTCGCCAGCTAAAAATATGAAAGTATTAGAGGTTACCGAACGTATTCTCAGCTGAAAAAGCGATTTGAAGGGCGTGGGAGACCGAGATGTTCGCGCAGCGTGCTGCCCTCATAATCGGTGCGGAAAATACCACGACGCTGTAGCTCAGGTACCAATTTTTCCACTACATCATCAAGGCCTTCGGGCAGGAAGGGGAATGCAACCGTAAAGCCGTCACTGGCGCCCTCCTCCAGCCACTTCTGCATTTCATCAGCAACGCTTTTGATGGTTCCGACGAAAGCAAGCCCCGAATAGCCGCCATAACGCTGGGCAAGCTGTCGGACAGTCAGCTTCTCCTCTTCGGCCAGTTTAAGCACCTGCGCCCTGCCCGACTTACTTGCATTGGTTTCGGGAATTTGAGGCAAATACTCATCTGGATCAAAGCCTGAAACATCATGCCCAAGAGCAATCGATAGCGATGCGATACCGCTGTCATAGTGAACAAGACTATCGAGCTTTGCACGCTTCTGCTTGGCTTCCTCAATACTATCGCCAAGGACAATAAAGGCTGCGGGCAATATCTTGAGCGACGATGACGTTCGACCGGCGGCAGTCAACCGCGATTTCAAATCAGCATAAAGCTTCTTTGATTCAACAATGTCTCGTGGCGCGCAGAACACCACTTCCGCGGTTTCCGCCGCCAGCTGCCGCCCCGGTTCCGATTGGCCAGCCTGAACAATCACCGGCCATCCTTGTACAGGACGCGCGATGTTGAGTGGCCCACGCACATTGAAATCATCGCCATGATGATCAAGAACATGCATTTTAGACGGATCAAAGAAGATGCCGCTTTCCTGATCCCGGATGAAAGCATCATCCGCAAAGCTGTCCCAAAGCCCCGTTACGACGTCATAAAACTCGCGCGCCCGCTTGTAGCGCTCGCCATGTTCGACATGCTCTTCCTTGCCGAAATTAAGTGCTGAATCCGGATTGGATGTTGTCACGATATTCCACGCCGCACGCCCTTGGCTGATATGATCGAGCGAGGCAAAACGCCTGGCAATATGATAAGGCTCATCAAATGTGGTGGAAGCAGTCGCCACTAATCCGATCTTGTCAGTCACCGCAGCTAGAGCCGACAGCAGCGTGAATGGTTCAAACGACGTCACTGTATGACTGCGCTTGAGTGCCTCAACCGGCATATTGAGGACTGCGAGGTGATCCGCCATGAAGAATGCATCAAATTTCGCGGCTTCAAGTTTCTGAGCAAACGCCTTCAGATGCTTGAAATTGAAATTCGCATCAGCATAGGAACCCGGATATCGCCAAGCGCCAGTATGCAGGCTTACAGGACGCATAAACGCCGTAAGATGAAGAGACTTTTTCAATTGATTGTTCCTGAGGCTATTACGAAATTCGGAGAGCGCTTCTCGGTGAGCGGTATTGAGACCAGTGATTTTACGTCTACGTACCTATTGAGCTAAGAAATATGCTTGCTCAGTAATCATCATTCAAGGAATTTACACTTCATATTTTCGTATTTCATGGATTATCCTACCCGGCATCCATCGCACCACAATGTTAGACTTTATCCCAATATCCTGGGTTTGCTTTATTGGGTTTTATCGACAAACCGCGCATGACATATTTTCAAAGTGGAACCGGCCTTAGCGTTTTGACGTTGAAGATGTCGGTCCTATCAGCCAGAGGATAATCGGATTATCCTTTGAGCGCACAGGAAAACAAGCAAGGGAGGTCAGAAAGATGAAAGCACGCACAGCGAATGTTGGTGATCTGGAAAGCGTTTTTCACGACCTTTCAGAACGGATGGCGACGGAATATATCGCGGCTGGGAAAGACGTAAGGTCGGCTTACGATAATCTTACCATGAACCTGCGCGAAGGACGTGCGCATGCACTGATTGAAGACGACAAGGTTGTGGCGATCATTGCCTGGCAAGAGGCGGATGATGGAACAGATACTCTATTCGCAGCGAAGGAAGATTTCTTCAATGCACGATCAGTCCGGTTCTGCCGGAAGCACATAAGGCAAATTCAAGCGCTTTCCGGCGACCGTCCCATACATTCAAGAAGCTGGCTTGATCGACCTGATGTCGTTAAATGGTTTAGGATCATTGGCTATCGCGAGATTGGTGGCGAACAAGGTTCCAAACTTTTTGAACTCGGTGCGCGAGCTGGAAACAGCCTCTCCAGCCAGTAAAATTAAACGGCGCCGCGTTTATCGAGTGCGGCGCGACCTACCGCAAGCCAGCGGTGACAGCATCAATCGTTGCTCTCACGCGTGATGGAAGAACACGCCCGCCCGGCCATATGATATGTATCGGTAATGAAGGTGTTCTAAAATCCGGCAAAACCTGAACCAACGCGCCGGACAAGAGCTTGTCTTCGACCAGCCAGCGGGGTACCTGCACAAGCCCCAGGCCAGCAATACCCGCATCGACGATCATATCAAAAGCAGCAAAGCTATGGTTCGCGCGAATGTCGCATCGAACCTTTTCACCATAATCGTTTAAAACGACCCATGGTTCATTCCGCCCACGACGAAACTGCGTGACACAGAAATGCTCTTGAAGGTCACTCAGTTTCAGAGGCTTACCATAGGCCGATACGTAGGAGGAGGATGCGCAAATGATGACGTCCTGCTGCCCCACGCGTTTAGAGATCAGGTCCGTGCTATCGGGCAGATCACCAATCCGCACTGCAAGATCGTACCCCTCTTCGATGAGGTTCACGACGTTGTTTTCAAATGTTACTTCAAAATGCAGCTGCGAATGCACTTGTGCGAGTTGAAACAACAAAGGTGCAACGCATTTTCGGCCAAACAAATCCGGTAGATTAATCCGCACCCGTCCTGACGGAACATCTTTTCGGGAAGAAAGTGCAGTTTCTGCATTCGCAAGCTCTTCTAGCGCCCGACGGCAGCTTTCAAGATAAATGCGACCTTCATCGGTCAGGCTTAGACTGCGGGTTGTGCGATGAAATAACTGCACACCAAGACGCTCTTCCAGTCGCGCGACAGATTTACTGACCGCAGATTGCGACAGGCCCAATGTCGCTGACGCAGCCGCAAAGCTGCCCGATTGCTCGGCCTGCACAAATGCCCTGATACCGTTAAACCGTTCGTTTGAAATCATCAGCTGATAGTTTTTGTCGTTAGTGGATATAAATAATGCCAGAAATGCGAAATTTTCTCCATGATAAATTATCTTTTACGATGTTTCAGCGCTGTGAAGGATGAGCAATGTCAGAAGCCCTGCAAGATAAGACAATCGTCGTGATCGGTGGAAGTACGGGAATTGGATTTGCCGTCGCAATAAAAGCAATAGAAGCAGGCGCTAAGGTCGTTATCGGCGCGCGCGATCCTGCAAGGCTTCAAAAGGCTAAGGAAACTCTGGGAGAGAGATCAACTGCACTGGAAGTCGATACCTCCAACACCGGATCTCTCGCGACATTTTTTAGAGCAATCGGTGCTTTAGATCATCTTTTCATTCCGGCTGCCACTTACACTGTGACTGGTCTCGACAGCGATGACACAGAGGCGATCGAAAGCCCTTTTCGTTCAAAGTTTTGGGGCCAATACTGGGCTGTGAAGCACGCTGTTCCGCATCTCGATAAGACTGGTTCGATCACACTGATGGCGGGAGCAGCCAGTGCGAGACCGATTAAGGGTGGCGCAGTTTATGCAGCATGTAACAGCGCAATCGAAGGGCTTGGTCGCGGGCTGGCGATTGATCTGGCACCCATCCGGGTGAACACGATTTCACCCGGCACAATTGACGGCCATCTTTGGCAAAATCGTCCGCGGGAAATGCGCGACATGGCCTTTGAGCATTATCGTCAACATTCGCTTGTCGGGAGACCAGGCACTGAATCCGAGATTGCCGATACCGTACTTTACCTGATGAGAAACAGGTTTGTGACAGGGTCTAACCTTTATCCGGATGGTGGATACGCGCTTCGCTGACAACCGATATAACAACTGGCTGCATTATCTGAATTTTCTAATGCAGCCAATTGAAATTAATAGGTTTCTCCGCGCAGATGGCTCGCTAGAAAGCCGAGATTGTCTTGTCCCCAGTAGGTTTCAGTATCGTAGATGTAGGTCGGAAAACCAAAAACCCCTTTATCAACGGCATGTTCGCGATCCGATTTCCATTTGGCCTGAACATCGTGGTCGTTTTCACGACCCAACAGATACTGACCGTTGAAGCCGGCTTCGTCCGCGATGGCACTGCGGACCTCGGGCTTGCCAATATCCTTTGCCTCAGACCAGAATGCATATTGAAGTGCGCGTGTCAGCTGTAGCCAGTTTTGTCCTTCGAGATAGGCTGCGATTACACTGAAAGAAGCAGGCGTAGGGTCGCTTAAAGGCGGGCGATCATCAATGAAAAGCGGCTTGCCGCGAAATTTGGCCCATCGCTTGAGATCCTGCGTGCCATAAGCGCGACGGGCTTCCGGACGATTACGCGAAAAGATGCCACCATTTTCCTCAATGACGGTTGCGAGGTAAGGCTTGATTTCGACCACATGCCGCTCTGCCAGTTCCTCAAGCGTATCGAGCCCGAGATACGACCATGGCGAGCCGATGGAAAAGAAATAATCGATCGATTTTGGCACGTTTTATCCTTTTATATGAGAGCACATCCCGAAAAGTGTGAAACGGTTGTTGACGAAAATGTGCGTAGAAACAGATGCCCGAGCGCCGAACTCTTACAAAAAAGGCGCTCTCACTGTGCAGGAAACTATTTGAACTTCGGCAATCCGGGCGGGTTGGTCTCCGACTGTTTCAGTGCTTCTTCGTTGAGATGCCAGCGGTCAAGAATGCGGGCATAGTCTCCGTTCGCGATAAGGCTGTTCGTAGCGATGGTAAGCGCATCGGCGAGTCCGCTGCCTTTGCGTGTTGTAATTGCCACGTCCGAGCGATCTGGCCAGCCCGCGCTCAGCGTGCCGACACGTTTGATATTTTTGTCGCGGGAGGCGATGAACACGAGTTGCGCGTGCGGCTGAACGATCACATCGGCCCTGCCTGATTGTAGGGCCAGAAGGCTAGCAGCTTCATCATCATAATATTGCAGTTCCAGTGGCTTCAGCCCAGCCTTCTCATTTTCTTCACTCCACTTGACGAGAATGCGCTCCTGATTGGTACCGGCACCGACGATGATGCGGAGTCCTGCAGCATCCTTTGGTTCCTTGATGGAAGTAACACCACTGTCGGCCTTCACGAAAAAGCCATGCAGGCCTTGTCGATAGGTCGAGAAGTCGAACTTTTCCTTCCGCTCCTCCGTTACCCCTACATTTGATATTACAGCATCATATTTGCCGGAGGCGAGACCCAGCGGCCAGTCGATCCATGCAACCGGAACGCTTTCCAGTTCAAGCCCAAGGCTTTCCGCAATCGCTGATGCATAGTCCGCATCCGCACCTACGACGGTCTTGGCATCCGTGGCATAGGCCGCCAGCGGCGGGCCACCTGGTGCAACGGCCACAGTCAGCTTACCCGGCGTGACAAATTTGAAATCAGCGGGAATGGCAGCAATTGCCTTGGCATCTTTCTGTACGTGAATGCGACCAGCCTGTTCGGGCGACAAATCAAAATCGTCCGCCGACAATACTGGCAGAGATGAAGCGGCAATCACCGCCCATGTAGCGAACAACAGAGCACCTGCTCTCATAAACTATTCTCCAATTACATAAATTGTTTGCGGGCTGGCAAATGCGTCCCCTCATGTGCCAGCCCAGCCCCTCATGAACCGCTTTTCGGCAGGCCCTGTGGATTTGTCTTGGCTTCGGTGATGGCTTCCGGTCCCAAGTTCCAGGTATTGAGAACCTTGGTATAGGCGCCACTTGCAATCAGATCGTTGAGAACATTGGTCAGTGGAGCTGCAAGTCCACTACCCTTGCGCGTTGTGACCGCAATCTCGGCAGAGATCGGCCAGCCGCCACTGACCGTGCCAACCAGCTTGGTCTTGCCATTGATGCCTGCGGAATAGGCCTGTGTCGCGTTCACGCTGAACACAGCATCTGCACGTCCACTTTGAATGGCGAGGTCCTTGACCGCTTCATCATCGAAATACTGCACCTCGATTGGCTTCAGACCTGCTGCAACATTCTGACGATCCCACTCAAGCAAAATCTTTTCCTGATTGGTGCCCGCATCGGTGATGATCTTGAGGCCTTCAATATCCTTAGGCTGCTTCAACTCCTTTATCGCGCTGTCTGACTTGACGTAAAAGCCAAGTTCATCCTTGCGATAGGTGGAGAAATCGAACTTTTCCTTCCGCTCTTCCGTCACGGTGACATTGGAAATCACCGCATCGAATTTGCCGGACGCAAGCCCGAGAGGCCAATCGGCCCACGCAACTGAAACCAGTTCCAGTTCACGGCCAAGGCTGTCGGCAATGATCTGTGCCAGATCGACATCGTAGCCGATGACGGTCTTGGAATCTGATGCATAGTCATGCAAAGGCAGATGCCCACTGGTACTGATGCCAATGGTCAGAACACCGTCTTTGACGAATTTAAAGTCCTTGACCTCATCGATACGCTTATCAAGTTTTTCAACGCGTAACCGATTTGGCTGCTCAGGGCTGAGATCAAATTTACCCTCACTCCACGCAGCATTGGTCATCAGCAAAGCCCCTGAAATCAGGCCCGCAGTAAAATATCCCGCTTTTCTGATATAAGTCATATTCCCATCTCCTTGAGTGTAAAACTCTGTGTAATGACCTGATTTCTTTACGTTTGACTCGGTTTAGAGCGGATATTACGACCCGCTTTTCGGCAATCCGGCAGGGTTGGTTTTGGCCTCATCAACAGCTTCTGAACTCAGGCTCCAGCGCTCCAGCACTTGGCCATATTTGCCATTTTTGATAAGTTCATTGAGCGAGAGCGTCAGCGCATCGGCGAGACCACTGCCCTTGCGAGTGGTGATTGCCACCTCGGCGGTCTGCGGCCATCCGCCGCTTACAGTTCCGACAAGCTTGGTTTTGCCGTGCTGCGATGCGGCATAGGCCTGTACTGCATTG
The DNA here is from genome assembly GCF_014397025.1 of Ochrobactrum sp. Marseille-Q0166. Lineage (NCBI taxonomy): Bacteria > Pseudomonadati > Pseudomonadota > Alphaproteobacteria > Hyphomicrobiales > Brucellaceae > Ochrobactrum > Ochrobactrum sp. Marseille-Q0166. The sequence continues at coordinate 1,378,562 of NZ_JACJUO010000002.1, forward strand.
ACGCTGAACACCGCATCTGCACGACCGGATTCAATCGCAAGGCTCTTAACTGCATCATCGTCGTAATACTGAATTTCTACAGGCTTCAGGCCCGCTTCGACGTTCTGCTTGTCCCATTGCACGAGGATGTTTTCTTGATTGGTGCCTGGATCGGTGATGATTTTGAGGCCCGCAATGTCCTTTGGCTCTTTCAGCGACGTGATCGGACTGTCGGCTTTCACATAAAAGCCAAGCTCATCTTTGCGATAGGTCGAGAAGTCGAACTTCTCCTTGCGCTCTTCGGTTACGGTCACATTTGAAATAACCGCATCGAACTTGCCAGACTGAAGCGAAAGCGGCCAGTCAGCCCAAGCGATTGGCACCAGCACAAGCTCACGGCCCAATGTATCGGAAACCAGCTGAATGAGATCAGGATCGAAAGCCACAACAGTCTTGGCATCGGTTGCATAAGTGCTAATTGGAGGCACCCAAGGATTAATGCCGACGACGAACTTGCCGTCCTGCACAAACTTGAAATCCTTGGGAACAGCATTGACGACGGCGTCGCTCTTTTCTGTGCGCAGACGGTTTGGCTGCTCTGGACTCAAGTCGAGCTCTGCGGAAAAGGCTGGCGCGCTCAACAGCGTCGCTGCTGCCAAAAAGCTGCCCAGAATTGCGTTCTTGTATTTGCCTGACTTCATTGAATGACTCCTGAGAATAATCTTAATTTTGGACAAACAAACCCCGTCGATTGCCCCATTAGGGCAATCGTAAATGTCGGGAGTTGCGGTTTGGATCTAAACGGGCGTTCTGGCGTCAGAGGACTTTTGCGAGAAACTCCCGGGTTCTGGGGTGCGTCGCTGCATTGAAAAGCTGCTCAGGCCTGCCTGTCTCAAGAATGCGTCCCTCTTCCATAAAGACCACCGTATCTGCCACTTCGCGGGCAAAACCGATCTCATGAGTTACGATGACAAGCGTGGTGCCAGAGCGTGCTAGCTCCTTAATGACATCCAACACTTCACCAACCAGTTCCGGGTCGAGCGCAGAGGTTGGCTCGTCGAACAAGATGACTTTTGGATTGAGTGCCAGTGTGCGGGCGATGGCGACACGTTGCTGCTGACCGCCGGAAAGTTGACGCGGATAGGCATTGATTTTTTCGCTGAGACCAACGCGAGCGAGCAGTCGCTTGGCAATCAGGGTTGCGGCATCCCTGCTCAGTCCACGCACGATCATCGGCGCTTCGATGATATTTTCCAATACAGTCAGATGCGGGAAGAGATTGAAGTTCTGAAACACCATGCCGACATCGACACGCTTTTTCAGAATGTCTTTTTCTTTCAGCTCATAGAGGGTGTTGCCACTCTGACGATAGCCCAGCAATTCATCATCAATCGCAATAAACCCGTCATCAACGCGCTCCAGATGATTAATGGATCGAAGTAATGTGGACTTACCCGAACCCGATGGGCCTAAAATTGCTGTCACACTGCCGGGCTTGATATGCAAGCTGACATTATCGAGAACGAGATTGTCGCCAAAACTCTTGGACACGCCATGAATATCGACCGATCCACGTCGCCCACCTGTAAAACCACCCACGGCAAGCGGCTCCGCGACGTTCGACTCTTTCTCACGAGTAACGACGTTCTGAACCTCAGCAGATGCCTGTGGCTGCGCTGGCAGGAAGCGGGAGAATAAGCGTCCGAACAGAGCGGGCGGCGGGTTACGCAACGCACCGCGCGAAAAATGCCGCTCAATATAATATTGCGCAATCGACAGCACGGTCATGATGATCAGATACCAGACGGTCGCCACCATCAGTAGCGGAATGACTTCAAGATTACGGCGATAGATAACCTGTACCGTGTAGAAGAGTTCCGGCAGCGCCAGCACGTAAACCATCGACGTGCCTTTAGCGAGACCGATGATTTCATTGAAACCCGTTGGCAGGATTGTGCGCATAGCTTGCGGGAGCACAATGCGGAAGGCCTGTCTGCGGCGAGGAAGACCGAGTGCGGCCGCAGCTTCCAGCTGGCCCTGATCGACCGACAAAATGCCGCCGCGAATGATTTCGGAGGAAAATGCCGCCTGATTAAGGCTCAACCCAAGAAGGGCCGCAGCAAAAGGACTTAATATCTGAACCGTCGGATATTCGGCAAAAGTGATGTCCGTATAAGGGACTCCAAGTCTGACAGTCTCATAGAGATAGCCAAGATTATTGAGAACAAGAAGCAGCACAATCAGCGGAATAGAGCGCAGCAGCCAGATATAGGCCCAGGAAAGACCGGACAGCAGCGGCGAGCGTGAAACTCGCGCCAGCGCCAGTGCCGTGCCAAGTGCAAAACCGAGCAATGATGCAAGTACCGTCAGCCACAATGTACGCATCAGACCAACGAGAACCGGCTCAGCAAAAAACCATTCGGCAAAAACTGACCAGCCCCATTTCGGGTTGGTCAGAACAGATTGCATCACGGCTAAGATCAGACCCGCAGCGAAGATTGTTCCAATAATTCGTGCCGGATAACGCGCCGGAACAATGCGATAATGTTTAAAATCGCGAGGGCTTACGCGGGATCCCGCGTCTCTTTCCGTCCCCGCAAAATCTGTCACAATAGCCATAATCAATGCTGCTCCGATTGGTCATTCGACTCATGGCGAGATACAAAAGCGTCGGCCATGAAAGTCATCTGATGCAATTTTCGGAGAAGATTGGCCTCTTTTCAAAACAAATAAGTCTATTTAAATGAGTGCCAGTGGATGTTTTTTCCATAACAACCACTGTTTGGTCTTATATTTACTTAGCCAAATGCAAGCTGATTTGAAGCCCCTTCAGAGGATCGGAAATCAACCTTTCTGATGTTTTCAATATTCTTTTCGAAAGGCAGAGTTCCGTAAATTTCCGGGTCAGCATCCACATCAAAAAGTGCTGTATAGCCGTTTCTTAAATACAGCTCTTTGGCTTCCGGCTGCCTGAAACCAGTGGTCAGATAAACCCGCTTATACCCCTGGCGGTGTGCCTGCGCTTCCAGTTCTTCAAGCACTTTCCTGGCGAGCCCCTGTCGGCGCAGATCGCTATGCGTCCAGATACGCTTGAACTCTGCTGTCACATCGTCGTAGCGCATGAATGCGCCGCCACCGATTGTCTGACCGTCACGGAGCAACAGCAGGAAATTGCCGTGAGGAGGCGCGAAGGCTTCCGGCGGATATTTGTTCATTTCGGCTGCTGCACCCTCTTCATTGAAATAGGTACCGTAGCGCGTGTCATACTCGATTGTCAGAGCCTCGATCAGGGGCACCGCACGAATATCTGTGGTTGAAGTATAGAGAAATTCATCCGCCATGATGGGCCATCCATATAAAAAAGTCGTACAATCTCAGATAAGAGAGGCTTCGGTCAGTCGAACCCAAAAAAGCGCGGCTGGAAGGAGGATTTCATCGTTGAAATTGTAATTAGGGCTATGCAGGCCTGCGCTGTCGCCATTGCCGACGAAAAAATACGTTCCCGGCTTTTGTTCGAGCATGAAGGCAAAATCCTCGCTCGCCGTACGTGGCCGGAAATTTTCGATAACGGTGCCATTGGGGAATGTTCTCAGCGCGATCTGTCGGGCAAACTCCGTCTCGGCTGTTGCGTTGATCACCGCAGGGAATCCCCACTGATAATTGATATCCGCAACCGCACCGTAGCTTTCGGCCTGTAAACGCACGACAGCTTCAATTCGCCGCCGCAATTCTTCGCGCACGGTTTGCGAGAACGAGCGGATGGTGATGCCAAGATCGACATGTGCCGGAATGACATTCAACGCATCGCCTCCATGAATGGAGGCCACGGTCACCACACCCATGTCAAGCGGATCAAGATTGCGCGCGACCACCGTTTGCAGGGCTAGAACAATCGATGAAGAAACCACAACCGGATCGACCGATTTGTGTGGTTCTGCGCCATGGCCGCCACGTCCGTTCACGCGAATTCTTGCCCGGTCCACTGATGCCATTGCGGGGCCGGTGACAAAGCCGAACTTTCCTGCGGGTACACCTGGCCAGTTATGCAGACCGTAGACCGCATCGCAAGGAAAGCGCTCAAAGAGACCATCCTCAATCATGCTTCGGGCACCTGCCCCGATCTCCTCAGCGGGCTGGAAAATCAGATGCACCGTGCCAGAAAAGCGACCGGACTGGGCAAGATAGTGGGCCGCAGCCAACAAAATAGTCGTATGTCCGTCATGACCACATGCGTGCATCACGCCGGAGTTGGTGCTTGCGTAATCAAGGCCAGTCGCCTCAATGATCGGCAGCGCGTCCATATCCGCTCTGATGCCAATGGTCTTGCTGGAGTTGCCACGCTTCAATGTGCCAACCACACCCGAACCACCAATGCCGGTTGTAACGTCATAACCCCACTGACGTAGATAATCCGCCACCAGAGCAGAGGTACGTGTCTCCTTAAAGGCCAGTTCCGGGTGCGCGTGAAGGTCGCGACGCAACGCGATAAACTCATCAATAATCGAGGCAAGGCCTGCCTCGATTTCGAGTTTGCGGTTTACGTCTGGCGACCGCTGAATGTTCATGCGGCGCCTTTCTGATTACCGGTCTGGACCGGCTTTGCATAACGGCTCTCAGGGTGCTTCAATCCGAGATTACCGCGCAGCGTATCGTGTTTCAGGTTGCCTTCATGATAGCCGCGCTCTTCCAGAATTGGCAGAACATGGGTAATGAAATCATCCAGTCCTTCGGCAATCACCGGGAAACCAAGGATGAAACCGTCAGCCGCCTTCTCCTCTTTCCAGAGAATGATTTCGTCTGCAATTTTCTCTGCCGTGCCAATGAAGGATGTGCGTGGTGTCGCGATATTCAGTGCCACTTCGCGCAGGCTGAGATCGTTTGCAGCGGCATCACGTTTGATGCGATCGGTTGTCGAACGGAAGCTGTTTTTACCAACATCACCAAGATCAGGGAAAGGCGCATCGAGATCATAGGCGGTGAAATCATGGTGGTCGAAGAAACGTCCGAGATAAGATAGTGCTTCGTGAACACTTACGAGATTTCGGATCGTTTGATATTTCTCTTCGGCTTCAGCTTCGGTTCGTCCAACAATGGGGCCGATGCCCGGATAAATGCCGACATCGTCCTGCGAACGCCCATGGGCAACCGCGCTTGCTTTGATCTGCGCATAAAATGTCTGGCTGTCCTTGATGGTGCCCGCATTGGTGAAGACGGCATCCGCGTGTTTACCCGCAAGCCCTACCCCCGCTTCGGAAGCGCCAGCCTGAAAGATGACGGGCTGGCCCTGAGGTGAGCGCTGGATATTAAGCGGCCCTTCAACCGAGAAGAAGCGCCCTTTGTGATCAAGGCGGTGAAAACCTTCCGGTTTATAAAATTGTCCGCTTTCGCGATCGCGAACGAAGGCATCTTCATCCCATGAATCCCACAGACCTTTGGTCACTTCGAGATATTCATCGGCGATTTCGTAACGGAGCGCGTGCTCGGGATGTGGTTTGCCATAGTTGCGCCCTGACCCTTCGAGTGGTGATGTCACCACGTTCCAGCCCGCGCGCCCGCCTGAGATGAGATCAAGCGATGCGAACTGCCGGGCGATCGTAAACGGATCGCTATAGGACGTTGAAACCGTGCCTGCGAGACCGATGCGTTTTGTGTTTGCCGCGAGCGCAGACAGGACAGTCAAAGGCTCAAAGCGATTGAGAAAATGTGGAATGGAAATCTCGTTGATGTAGAGCCCGTCTGCGATGAAGGCGAAGCTGATGCCAGCCTCTTCGGACTTGCGCGCCGCATCGATGAAAAACTGTAGGTTCACGCTGGCATCAGCCGGACCGGATGGATGTTTCCAGGCATTCATATGTCCGCCTGCACCCTGCAGCATCACACCGAATCTAATCTGCTTGGAACTCACTTTTTATTCTCCCTATAGCCAGTGGCTTTGGATCAGGCTGCGATTGCCAGACGTTCGCCTGCCAGGCTTTCGATGGCTGCTAATCTTTGCTCGTGTGAAACGGCGGGGAACTCGAGCACAAACTCTGTCACCCCATATTGCTCGTGCAGCTCATCAAGCTTCTGCTTTACCTGCTTTGCCGAGCCTGCGAGCACATTTGGATGCTTTTCTTCAATCCGATAGTCAGTCTCCCCAGCCTGCCGTGCAAACTCGGCAGCGGCCTCCTGCGTGGCAACCGAAACCGATTGTCCGGAGGCGAGATGAACCTTGAAGATTTTGATTTTCGAAACCGCAGCTTCGACCGCGTCATGGTTCTCGTCAACGACTGCACCCAGCGCCAGAACCGGCACCTTTCCAGTCACATTCCGATAGGCATCGAGCGTCTTCTTTAGATTGGCGGTGTCGCCATTCAGATGACCGGCATAAACAAAGTCCCAGCCGGAATTTGCAGCAAGCAACGCGCTCTCTGGGCTTGCGCCAAGAACAAACTTTTCCGCAGATGTCTGAGGTTTGGGAGTTGCGGCCAGTCCTTCAAACGGACCCGATGCGATCTTGTCACCGCCAAGAAATGCGCTGAGCTGTTCAAGCTTGTTGTTGAAATCAAGCCGCTTTTCGCTGCCCGTTTCCAGCTGCAAGGCCTTGGTTGATAATGGAAGTCCGCCCGGAGCCTTGCCGACACCCAGATCAACGCGCCCGCGCCCAAGTGCCGCCAGAAGATTGAAGTTTTCGGCAACTTTGTAAGGGCTGTAATGCTGCAACATCACGCCGCCGGAACCGATCCTGATCCGCTTCGTCGATGCCAGAAGATAGGCAGCAAGTACTTCCGGCGAAGGCCCGGCCAGCTCATCTGCATGATGATGCTCCGCAACCCAAAACCGTTTGTAACCGGCCCGTTCGGCAGCCTGAGCATAAGAAACGGTATTCGCAAGCGCAACTTCCGCATTGCCGGCCTCTGCTACCGGGCTCTTGTCGAGAAGGCTTAACTGATAGGGCATCGGCACATCCACTTTCGCTGAGCATCGCATTGGGGCGGACCCTTCCGCGCAACGCGCACGAATATGGACCAGCCTCGAATAGTTTCTCGGCTTCAGGACAAAATCTCAAAGTTTAGTCGACTGAAATTGTAGGATATTTAGTAAATTTATTTCGTTCGCAGCGGGATTTTTGAAATTGAGTATTTTTTGCGTTAGAGCGCATCACCAAAAGTGCGAAAAGGTTTTCGGGCAAGGATACGTGTCAGAACCGATAATCAGATCGGCGATCAAATCGTAAAACACCCGATGTCGCGACGATAAATATGACTGCATGGCTCTTGTTTTGATGCTGTCTGTTGGTTAAGAGCGAGCTCGTTAAATCCGGCCGTGCTTAGTGAAGGCCCAACACAGGGAAGCCTCTTCGTGTTCGCTATCAAGTCTCTCCTCGCCGCTTCAGGTTTTGCTGCCGCACTTGCCGTGCAGATCAATCCTGCAATAGCTGCACCAACCAGCTATCCGTTGACACTAGAGAATTGCGGAACAAAAATAACGATCAATAAAGCACCAGAACGTGCAATTGGTCTTGGTCAAAACAGTGCCGAGATTATGCTGCTACTGGGCCTTGAAGATAAAATGGCCGGAACGGCATTCTGGCCGAGCAAGGTGCTTCCAGAGCTCGAAGCAGCAAACGCTAAAGTAAAGCTACTGACTGTAGAGTTTCCGACATTTGAATCGATCCTGGCCGAAAATCCTGATTTCGTAGCAGCCGCTTTGCCAACCCTGGTCGGGCCGAACAGTAAAGTTGCCAAACGCGAAGACTTTGATAAGGTTGGTGTTCCGAGCTATCTGTCGCCAAGTACCTGCTTGAGTACTGCGCAGGTCAAAGATCAATATGGCAGCCGTGACAAGCTTTGGAACATGGATCTCCTCTATAAGGAGATTGACGAACTATCGCAGATTTTCGATGTTGCTGATCGTGGGCAAGCGTTGATTGCCGATTTTAAAACGCGTGAAGCCAAGCTTCGGGCCAGCGTTCCTGCTGATGGCAAAAAACTCTCATATGTCTTTTGGTTCTCAAGCCAGTCGCCATCGGCGGACGCTTATGTAGGCGGCGGCAACGGCGCATCGACTTTTATTGCTGATGTTCTTGGCGGAGAAAACGCGATCAAGGCGGAAGCTGAATGGCCAACGCTTGGTTGGGAAAGCATTATAGCTGCTAATCCGGATGTCATCGTCGTTGCCAATCTCGATCGCAATCGCTGGGAACTCGACAAACCAGAAGCAAAGATCAAGTTTCTGAACACGGATCCTGCTGTTAGCCAGATGCCAGCGGTTAAAAACAAGGCAATCGCCATCATGGACGGTCAGGCAATGAACCCAACCATTCGCACAATTTTTGGCGCTGAACAGGTGGCTGAACAGCTGAAAGCTCTTGGTATCTTAAAGTGACAACTGCCAACCATGCCTTGAAACATTTCGGCGCATTAAGCTTGATACTTGTTGCGTCACTTGTAGCGATTGGATTTGTCGTCGGCGTCAGTGTCGGGATTGGTGATTTGCCGATCCCGCTATCCACTACCTATGCGGCAATAACCAATCGTCTTGGATGGACTTCTATTGAACTCAATCGCATTCATGAGACGGTGATCTGGGATTATCGTCTTAGCCGTGCACTGGTTGCAGCATTTTGCGGTGCCGGTCTTGCGCTTTCAGGCGCAATTATGCAGTCGCTGTTGCGCAACCCATTGGCTGAACCCTATGTACTGGGCATATCGGCGGGCGCATCCACAGGGGCTGTCGCAATCGTTATTATTGGGGTGGGTGCGGGCGCTGTTTCTCTTTCTGCGGGTGCATTTGTCGGCGCATTTGCCGCATTTTTCTTCGTTGCTCTCTTATCGAACGGCACGCGTGGCGGGGCGGACCGGACCATTCTAGCAGGTGTCGCAGCATCACAATTATTCAACGCGGTAACAGCCTATATTGTCACGACCTCGGGCAACGCACAGCAAGCACGTGACGTCATGTTCTGGCTTCTGGGCAGCTTCGGTGGTGTTCGATGGCCAGAATTTTCACTCGTGTCAGTGATCGTTGGGCTCGGACTGCTGGCTTGCCTGTTTTATGCACGCGTGCTGGATGCTTTCGCATTCGGCGATGAAGCCGCTTCTTCGCTTGGCGTGAATGTCGGACGAGCCCGCATTATATTGTTTGCGCTGACCGCAATCATGACAGCAACCATCGTTAGCATGGTCGGCTCCATCGGATTTGTCGGGCTTGTTGTGCCGCATGCTGCCCGCTTCATTGTCGGGCCACTACATATCCGATTGCTACCCGCCTGCGCGATTATTGGTGCGATCTTCATGGTTTTGGCAGATATTGCTTCAAGAGCGCTGGTGCCACAGCAAGTCCTGCCAATAGGCGTTGTCACCGCACTCGTGGGCGTTCCGTTCTTCTCGGTTATCCTCTATCGGTTCCAGCGCGCGTCATGACAATCAAGGTTGATAATCTTACTTGGAAAATCGGGAAAAAGACCATTCTGGATGGTATTTCGTTTGATGCCAAACCAGGAAAAATGCTCGGCCTTCTTGGACCGAACGGCAGCGGCAAAACGTCATTGCTGCGCCTGATTGCTGGCTTGAGACAACCAAATTCCGGCCATGTCTTTCTGGACAACAAGAATATTGGTGGCATTGGAAGGCGCAATATTGCGCAGCGGGTTGCATTCGTCGAACAACATGCCTCGACGAATGCCAATCTCAAGGTGATAGACGTCGTAAAGCTTGGCCGTTTCCCGCACCGCTCAATGTTTTCGGGCTGGACTCATGCAGATGAAGCAGCGGTTGAAGAAGCGATTGAACGCACCGGCATGAAAGCCAAACGCTACGAGCGCTGGCAAAGCCTTTCGGGCGGTGAAAAACAACGTGCACATATTGCGCGTGCTTTGGCACAAAAACCGAAAGAAATCATACTCGACGAACCGACCAATCACCTCGATATCCAACATCAAATGGGGCTTTTGCGCCTGATCTGCGGATTACCCATGACGAGTATCATCGCTTTGCATGATCTTAATCATGCATCGATGTTTTGCGATGAACTGATCATTCTGCAAAGTGGGAAAATAGTGGCTGCCGGAACACCAAACGATGTCATCACGCAGGATGTTCTCAAAGACGTTTTCTCAGTCGATGCGCGAATAGAACATTCAAAATATAGCGACAGACCCCATATTCATTATCTTCGATAACAATTCGCAGGATGCCCATAAGCCAAGGCTTTTCGGGCATCCTGAAAATGGTCGTTATTCGGTTAATTCCGTTTGAGGCTTTGAAGAGTGACCTTTTGTCTTCACAAGCGATATGACGATGCCGGCACCGAGGATTGCGAAGGTTATTCCAAGCGACCACGACGGTGGGAACTTCTCCCACCCCATAAGATCGGCTATGAACATCTTTGATCCGATAAAGATCAGTAGAATAGACAAAGCGTATTTGAGATAAGCGAAGCGATGCAAGATTGCCGACAGAGCAAAGAAAAGCGCTCTGAGGCCTAGAATTGCAAAGATATTCGACGTGTAAACGATAAAAGGGTCGGTCGTGATCGTAAATACCGCTGGAACCGAGTCAACTGCGAAAATCAGATCTGCAACTTCAATCATGATAAGTGCCAGGAACAATGGCGTTGCAAAGCGTACCATCTTGCCCGTCGCACTATCTTTCAAGCGCACGAAAAAGGCATTGCCGTGCAACTCATCCGTGACACGCATGCGTTTACGAGCGAAACGTAGCAGCGGATTGCGGCTCATATCCGGTTCATCGTCTTCTCCAGAAAACAGCATCTTGATGCCGGTGATGATGAGAAAGACCGCGAAAACATAAAGTACCCAATGGTAGTTTGCGACGATAGTGGCACCAAGGCCGATCATGATGCCGCGCAGTACGATCACACCGAGAATACCCCAAAAGAGGACACGGTGCTGGTATTTACGCGGGATTGCGAAGAAACCAAAAATCAGCGCAATTACAAATATGTTATCCAGAGCCAGCGTTTTCTCGACCACGAATGCCGTGAGATATTGTGCAGTCGCTTCACTGCTCATCTGCCACCAGACAAAGCCGGAAAAAGCCAAACCGAGTGAGATGTAGAAAGCCGACATTTTCAGGCTTTCGCCGATCTCAATCTCGTGGTCTTCCTTGTTGAAAACGCCGAGATCAAGCACCAGCAGTGCCAGAACAATGCCGATAAACACCAGCCACATCCAGACCGGAGTTCCCATAAAAAGTGATGTAAAGAGTTCCATATCCGACCTCTGTTCAAATCTTACAAGGTCGGCTTGGTGATACCGGGCTGACCTCGAGTTTTCTCGAAGTGTCCGACATCACGGTTCGTAAAAACCGCCAGAGGGGCCCGGTCCACTGACGAACATGTGGGTGCTAACTGAGTTTTTTCAAGATGCGACTGGCCGCTTTTTGATTTTTAATGCCATTGCGACTGAGCGTCCAAAAAGGCTATACCGAGTTAAATCAACTGTCCGAAGCAGACACTGATTTTCCATTCACGCTCATCTCTCAGGTACAACACAATGGATATTCGCCAGATCGACGATAATTACTCAGTTACCGGACAAATTTCGCCGGATGACGTGCGCGATATTGCAGCTGAAGGCTTTCAGACGATCATCTGCAATCGTCCAGACGGCGAAGAAGGACCAGACCAGCCCACCTTTGCTGAAGTCGCGAAAGTAGCGGAAAAGGCCGGTATCAAGACCTATTACATCCCTGTCATTGGCGGACAACTGACGCAGGAGAATGTCGATGAAATGGCTTCGGCACTTGCCGAAGCCGAAGGCCCAATTCTGGGCTATTGCCGTTCAGGCACGCGCTCTACAAATATCTACGGTATCGTGCAGAACCAAAAGCGCGGATAAAGAAAGATCGCAGGCTATGAGGGCGGTGTTGCCGCAAAGGCATTTGAACAGTCTTTGCAAACATGGTCATCACCGTCCAGTAGCGCGTGGTCCGGAAAAGCGCGGATTTGTGAACTTGGCGCGGCGAACATTGTTCGCCGAGTACTGGCGATAATAGCTCATCGCAGTGCGGGTCGCTGTTGCAATCACACCGCCAGCAACCATCATCCAGCCAACGATCTGCGGCCAGTTGAAGCTTTCAATACCAGTACTCAACGCAACGATGACAACACCGGCCCAAAGAACAGCGGCCGTACGGCGCCAGAAAACCGGGTTTAGTTCGTCAAAAACTGCCTTCCACAGCGAAAGCACAAGACAGGCGAAGAAAACGGCTGCTGCCAAACCGATGTTCAGCAACTCGACCGGAAGCCATTGTTGCGTATTCAGCATATTTTCCATCATCTCATTCCTTCCGCGATCCTCAAATCGACCTCCATGGCCGTTTGCTGCTCAGATTGCGCGGTCTTGTTTCAATTGTGACCATTGAGCTTTCACTTTGTGGTAGAAGCATGGAAATGGCTTCATAATACAGTCACATATTATTGCGTTCACGCGAAATATCGTGTTGAAAACATTCATCTATCTCGGCTGAACTTAAGGTCGCATCGACCTCAAAGCCCTTGATAGATCTGCATATTTTGAATTTAGGGAACTTTGGCAACCATACTGGGCAGCACGGTACAATCGCAAACCGTAACGGCATTGTAACAATTTGATATTGCAGAACTTCTGCGATTAGCTGCGACCGTCACCCAAACGACGCCCTACACGCGAAAGCAGAATAACCGGCAAAATCCCGACAGCCACAATTGCCAATGCTGCAACCGACGCCTCTTCATAGGTTCCACGTGCAGCCTCTCCATAAAGATGCGTGGCAAATGTCTCGATATTAAGTGGGCGCAACAGAAGCGTGGCCGGCAATTCCTTCACGCAATCGACAAAAACCAACAAACCAGCGGCAACAATGGCCGTCTTGGAAAGCGGTAGATGCACCTGGCAGAAGGTAGCGGTCACGCCACGACCAAGCGTACGTGAGGCCTGGTCCAGCGATTGCGGAATGCGCTCCAGACCGGCATCGATGCCGCCCGCAGATATAGCCAGAAAGCGTGCGACATAAGCATAGATGATTGCTGCGCCCGTGCTGATCAGCAGCAGTCCTGTGGAGAGACCAAAAAACGTGCTGAATATCTGATCGAAAAAACGGTCAACTGCACCGGACACGATCATGATACCGATGGCAATCACTGTTCCGGGGGCAGCATAGCCCATGGTCGAGAAGCGATAGAACCAGCGCGAAGCCGCACCCGGAAACAGCCGCATCGCATAGGCCACCATCATGCCAAACAGCAGCACCAGAATGGTAGCGACAGATGCCAGCATCACGGTGTTGAATGCCTCACTGGCCAAACGGGGCGATATGCCCGCAAAGCGCATCCGCTTGACTGCCTCAATGACGAGATAAGTTGCGGGCATGATGAAGCCGATAATGATCGGCACGGCGCAGACGATGAACAGCCACATGCCCTTTACACCGCTCACCTTCAGTGGCTCGAAACCGCGCGAGTGGCGAATATTGGAAGAGAAACGCTGTTTCCGCCTCGCCCATCGCTCGATTGAAACAATAGCCACAACTAACAACAGAAGTGCCAAGGCGAGCTGTGCTGCTCCCGGCAGATCGAAGCGCGTGACCCACGTTGTGTAGATCGAAACCGTCAGCGTCCGCACACCGAGAAATTCGGCAGCACCGACATCGTTGAGCGTCTCCATCAATGCGAGGCTAACACCAACAGCGACCGCAGGACGTGCAAGCGGTAAGCCTACGCGCCAGAATATTCCTCTGCGGCTGACGCCCAATGTGCGTGCCGCTTCAATCAGGCTTGCCGATTGCGTAAGAAACATCGCGCGCGTTGGAATATAAACATACGGATAAAGCACGAAGCCGAGCAGAATAATACAGCCCGTCATTGATCTTACATCCGGCAAGCGAAACTGACGCGGCGTTTCATAACCCAGCACAAAGCGGATCGCACTTTGTATCGGGCCGATGGGATGCAGAATATCAAGATAAGCATAAGCGATAATATAGGTCGGTACCGCTAAGGGCAGCAAAAGAGCCCATTCCAGCATACCGCGTCCACGAAAATCATAGGCCGTCACCAGCCATGCTGCTGAGGTGCCGACAAATGCAGTGATAAGCCCGACGCCTGCCAGAAGAATGATCGTATCAGCAAAAGCTGTCGCGAAGATCGTCGAAAAAAGATGGCTCCATAGGCCGGATGAGCCGCGAAGTGCTTCGATAACCAGTGCAAGCACCGGCAGGCAGACCAGCAGCGCGATCAATCCTGAAAGCCACAACCAGCCTCGCCCCGAACGGGTACGATAAGGCACGGATGATGACGCGGCTTGCACAGGTTCCGGCACTCTTGTCGACCTTCATGTTATAACGCCGGCGCAATGGTTTTGCACCGGCGTCATTTTTACAGTAATAATCAGCTTTTAGTTATCAAAGCCGACTTTGTCGACCAATTCGCTTGCTTGCTTGCGATGCTTGACGATTTCCGAAAGCGGAACCGTATCGATCTTCAGTTCGCCGAAGGATTCAACGATTGGATCAACCGGAGCGCCTGCCTTGACAGGATATTCGTAGTTGGCCTTTGCATAAAGCTGCTGGGCTTCGTCGGATGCAAGATATTCGAGAAGCTTGACCGCTTCGTCCTTGTTCGGTGCGTTCTTGGCAACTGCTGCACCGCTGATGTTTACCTGCGTGCCGCCATCGGCAAAGGTTGGAAGAATGACCTTGATCCCGTCGCCCCATGCCTTCTGTTCATCACCGCTCTTACCCGAGCGCATCAGGCCAACATAATAGGAGTTGGCAACTGCTATGTCACAGATACCACCGACAATATCCTTGGCACCATCACGATCACCACCGGCTGCCTTGCGTGCCAGATTGGCTTTGAGGCCAGTCAGCCATTCTTCAGTCTTTTCTGCGCCGTGATGCGCGATGTAATCGGCGATAAGGGCCGTATTATATGGATGCTGACCAGCGCGAATGCAGATCTTGCCCTTCCACTTTGGATCGGCCAGCTCTTCATAGCTAATTTTGTCGAGCTCAAGATCCTTGTCGGCATAGACGACGCGAGCACGCATGGACAAGCCAAACCAGTTGTCGTTCGCATCGCGAAGCTGCGCAGGAATAGCAGCCTTGAGGGCTGCGGAATCGATCGGCTGGGTAAGCCCCTTATCAACAAAATCAACCAAATTGCCTGCATCGACCGTCATCAAAATATCGGCCGGAGATTTATCGCCCTCGGAAGCAACACGTTCAGCGAGACCATCCTTCAGGAAAACGGTGTTGACGGTGGTGCCCGTCTTTTCCTTATAGGCATCGAGCAAAGGCTGAATCAGGCCTGGCTCACGCGTCGTGTAAATATTTACCTCATTTGCATTTGCAGCACCTGAGAGAAACGTCGCAGCAATGAGTGCAAGTCCAGCACGCGCGATCTTGGGCATTGTACCTCCGAAAATATGGTTCATTTGAAACTATATGGTATGCAACCGGAATATATGAACAGGGTTTTGCAGGGTCAATTGCGCTTAGTTCTAAATATGACCTGTTTACTCATTATTTTGCAAAAATCAGTACTTTTTTCCAATTTATACGGAGGAAAATCGAGTCAGCATTTTCGGGGACATGATAATCCGTCCGCACACGCAGACGCTGTTCGCTTCCATCAAGGCTGATCTGCAACTCTTCTGTTTCACCAAGGTAGATTCGCGTTTCAATTTTTCCGCTTAAAACATCATTATTGGCATCCGACACGATCTCAACGTCGCGAGGTCGGATATAAACGAGAACTTCTCCGGTGCTTGTGAGGTCGTTCGGAGTATCAAAGACACCCAGTGCGGTTTCAATTGCTTTGCCTCGAACAGTGCCTTCAAACGCGTTGAAGTCGCAGAAAAAATCGGCTGCATAACGAGAGTTGGGACGGTTATGCAGGTCTCGGGCAGAACCTTGTTGGACGATTTCTCCAGAGCGCATAAGCACAACGCGGTCACCTGTTGAAAGCGCCTCTTCCGCCTCATGCGTCACGATAATAACAGGCGTACCAAGTTCGCGCAGCAGTCCCATTGTTTCACCGCGCACACGTGCACGCAAGCCGCGATCCAGATTGGAGAATGGCTCATCCATCAACAAAAGATCAGGCTTCGGTGCCAAAGCCCGGATGAGCGCCACGCGTTGTTGCTCCCCACCCGACAACATATGCGGATAACGATCTGCCATCGGAGAAAGACCGACAAGTTTGAGCAATTCATCCACGCGGCTGAGCGCTTGTTCCTTGCGCACTTTGCGAAGGCCAAACAGCACATTTTCGCGTACTGTCAGATGTGGAAACAGCGCATAGTCCTGAAAGACCACACCAATGTTTCGCTTTTCCGGTTCAACGAAGATAGATGGGCCGACGAGCGTTCGTCCGCCCATCATAAGCTGGCCTTCATCGGGTGCATCAATGCCAGCAATAATCCGCAAGAGTGAAGTCTTGCCGCAACCGGAATGCCCGACCAGACAGATGATCTCACCCGGCTGCACATTCAGCGATATTTTGTCCAGTGCGCGCACGGTTCCAAACTGCCGACCAATTCCTGAGAGGGTCAGTGCCGGATTCGTTTCATTACCGAGCTTCGTATCCTGCAGAGTGCGTGCATCCATAGATGAGGCCGAGAGTCCTGTTATCATCAATCCGCATATAAATGCACTTGGACGACTTTGCCAATAAAACCCGACCAAACGCATCAGGCATTTGTCGAAACACCCTTTAAAGCGCAATAGTTTGCTGCACTATCCAGTTGAACTGGCTCGCAAATCGCGCAATTCTCCTCGCAAATCATTTCGTATTCGCATTGCAGGAGTCTGATCATGGGGCCGATCACCGACAAGGTGGCAACCGCCGAGCGTTTGCCGCAAGAAACGAAGGTCGCCATTATCGGCGGTGGTGTGATCGGTGTATCGACGGCCCTCTTTCTAGCCGAACGAGGCATTCCTGTTGCCCTGTTTGAAAAGGGCGAAATCGCAGGCGAACAATCCAGTCGCAACTGGGGCTGGTGCCGTCGGACCGGGCGCGATAGCCGCGAAATGCCGTTGATTGTTGAGAGTATGCGTCTTTGGGACGGCATGAATGAACGTGTGGGTCGCGAAACCGGATTTCGCGTTACCGGCATTGCCTACACTGCCGAGAAGGAAGAGGAAGTCGAGCGCTACGCAGAGTGGATCAAGATTGCCAGCGAGCACGGCATCGAAACACAATTGCTCAACAGCCAGCAGGCAGCTAGTCTTGCGCCGGGACTGACGCGCCCACTCAAAGGCGGCATGATCACGCCGCTCGATGGTCGTGCGGAGCCGCAAAAGGCAGTGCCTGCTTTTGCCGCAAAGGCGCAGGAACTCGGTGCTGTCATTCTGCAAAACTGTGCCGTGCGCGGGGTCGA
Organism: Ochrobactrum sp. Marseille-Q0166; assembly: GCF_014397025.1. NCBI lineage: Bacteria > Pseudomonadati > Pseudomonadota > Alphaproteobacteria > Hyphomicrobiales > Brucellaceae > Ochrobactrum > Ochrobactrum sp. Marseille-Q0166. The sequence goes on from NZ_JACJUO010000002.1 coordinate 1,395,906, forward strand.
AACCACCAATGGACGTGTGTCAGCCGTCCTGACTGAAAAAGGCCGCGTGGCTTGCGAAGCGATTGTCGTTGCTGGGGGCGCCTGGTCACGACTGATCATATCGTCGTTTGATGCCCATCTACCGCAGCTCAAAGTGCGCTCGTCCGTCTTCCGCACTGCGCCTATCGAGAGTGGCGTTGAGCCGGCAATCGCATTTTCGGATTTTGCACTGCGCAAGCGGCTTGATGGCGGATACACGGTTGCGAGCCTTGGCGGCTCCATTGCCGACATTGTGCCTGACAGTTTCCGCTTCTTCCGCGACTTCCTCCCTTCGCTCTCAACCGAATGGAAATCCCTGCGGTTTCGTTTCGGTGAGCGATTTTTTGAAGAAGCTTTCCAGTGGAAACTCCGTCCAGCAGATCAGGTCTCGGTGTTTGAAAAAATCCGCACGCTAGACCCAGAACCGCATAGGGCAGCGAATGCAGCAGTGCTGGCCAAACTGAAAGCTGCCATTCCTTCTTTTGCGTCGGCAACGATCGCGCAAGAATGGGCCGGGCTGATCGATACGATGCCGGATGTCATTCCGGTTATCTCCCCTCTACCCGGCATTGACGGGCTGATCGTTGCCACAGGTTTTTCAGGTCACGGCTTTGGCATCGGCCCCGGTGCAGGAAGATTGGTTGCAGATATGGTCCTCGGCGATACACCGGTTGTCGATCCTTCGCCGTTCCATATCTCGCGCTTCTCGGACGGATCGAAAATCCGTATCGAGAACTGGGGATAGCGAACCGGTGTTTAGAGCGGATGTCGCATTGTTTTCGCGCGCATCTTTTCAGATCTTATCGTGATAGGAAACCAGTCCAATGGACTGATTTCCCTTTGTAGGCGTCTCACAGTTTTGGCGATGCGCTCTAAACGGTAATAAACTGAGCCATCATGCCGACATCCTCATGCTCCAGCACATGGCAATGGAACATGAATGGGTGATCTCGCGTCGCTTCCCGATCAAAATGCACCAGCACCTCTGCCTTGCCGTTTATCAGCGCCGTATCTTTCCACCCGGATTGATGCCTCGGCGGCGTTTCACCGTTCAAAGTGAGGATGCGGAACGATGCTCCATGAATATGAAACGGATGTGCCATTTCTTTCGTCGTTAACTCCCAGATCTCCCAAGATCCAAGCTTAACCTCGGCGTCGATGCGGTTCATGTCGAAAGGCTTCTCCGCAATCGCCATCTGAACGCCTGATGTTAAAGCCTGCAACGCAGGTCCGGTGTCGGCATTGCTCCGACCACCATGCATATCATGATCACTCATATTCGCCATGTTGTGACCAGCATTGGGATCGCTCGACATGCCGCCCATCATGAGCTTCATATTATCCGTCATACGTTCATCGAAGAAGTATGAGCGCCTGCGAACAGACAGCTTTTCATCCGGCTGTTGCGGACCATCGAGCTTTGTCGGCAAGGTTTTGATTGCGCCTTCGATTTGGTCATCGATGATGAACTGCATCAAAGACTGATCATCGCCACCATTGTCATCACTGGCTGTCAGCAAGTGGAGCATATCTTTCGATTTGGCGAAATCGACCAACACCTCATAGCGCTCGCCCGGACTGATTGTCAGGCGCTTAACCGGATCAATCTTGCTTATGAAACCGCCATCAGAAGCGATAACTTGCAACGGTTGGTCATCGCTGAGACGAATATGGAAGTTGCGTGCATTGGCGCCGTTCAGAATACGCAACCGAACCACGGAAGCAGGAACACGCGCTTGTGGCGCCATAACGCCATTGACAATAAGTTTGTCGCCGCGAAAGCCATGCATCAGGTCCATAATGTCAGGCTGGTAAACCTTATCGCCATCGATCACCCTGCGATCCTGCAAGACGAGAGGAATATCATCAACACCATAGGTTTGAGGCAATCCGCGTTCCCCATCCTTGCCGTCGCTGACAATCATCAACCCGGCAATTCCCATATGCGCCTGTCGCGCAGTGTCCCCGTGCATATGCGGGTGGAACCAGTTGAACGAAACTGGCTGGTTGACCGTAACCTTCGGCTCCCAACTACTGCCTGCTGCAATAATTTTATGAGGCCCGCCATCGAGAACCGACGGAACAAAAAGACCGTGCCAATGAAGCGTTGTGTCTTCGTCCATTTCGTTATTTACCGAAAGTGTAACCGCTTCACCGTTTTTTAGGCGGACGACCGGCCCGATATAGGCGCCGTTTATCCCGGCGGAGGCCGCGTCGCTGCCTTGCGTGAAAGCATGGCGTCCCTTCTGGACCGTTAGCTTCACCACACCTGCAGCGTCAGGCTCAATTAAAGCTGGAATAGGCAGAACCTGGAATTTTTCTTGTGTACCGGCTGCACCATGCTGCATGTGCTGCTGGTGGGTGTCTTGCGCTAAAGCCTCTAAAGGCCGGACGATGGATAAGGCTGCAGCACTTGCCCCAAGCGCCAAAAGACGACGGCGAGTGATATTCGTCATGATAATTCTCCAGATAAATCTCTATCAACGCGCATTGAAAACTTCGAAATGCGCTCTTGCCGCCGAAGACCGGCAGCGTTTCAGAAGATCAGATCTGGCTGGATATTGGAGGTCGGAGAACGCCGAAGGGGTCGTTGCTGTTCAATGCTGCGACGCGTGGTGGCAGGCCAAACTCATGATCGGGTGTGAACAGAGCAACGCCGGAGTTAAGCTGCATGATGCCGCCGCAACTCATCATGACACAGGCGGCAGATGCCTTTTTGCCATGATCTGTCGGTACTGAATGACCGCCATCATGTTTGGCAATCTTTACAGTCATATGACAGTCAGTAACTGCTGCCGTCAGTGGCAGGTCATGCGCCATGGGATAACAAAATTGAGTTGAAACCAGAAACAGCAACGAGAACAGAACAATCAGCATAACGGAGAGAATTCGCAAAACAGACTGTTTGCGAAAACGCATACCAGTGTTGATGTATCTGAACGCCTGCACAGTCATTGTGATTCCATGTTCTGAATTTCAGCTTAAGGCTGGCTTAAGGCAATTGAAAGGCCATAGCCTTTTCCTTGAAACTACCTGATACATTCATTTTGTTTCGAAAAGAGCACATTCGAAATTAGAAAATTACGTGAGAGCCCTTTTAAGCTTGCGGTTTCGTATTTTGTGGCACTAAGAAGGCAACATCTCGGGCTTCCCCCCCAAATTGCATAGCCCACAAATATGGATATGAAACAATGACTGTAGCTCAAGCAGTTGTTCCGAAGAAAAATTCTGCGCGCCGTGTTTTGGCCGCGAGCATGATCGGCACAACAATCGAATTCTTTGACTTTTATATTTATGCTACTGCGGCGGTAATCGTTTTCCCGCACCTTTTCTTCCCGGCAAGTGACGGTAACTCGGCGCTGCTCCAGTCTCTGGCAACTTTCGCGATTGCCTTCTTTGCACGCCCGATCGGCGGCGCGTTGTTCGGCCACTTCGGCGATAAGGTTGGCCGTAAGGCAACGCTGGTTGCAGCCCTAATGACCATGGGTATTTCCACAGTCGCAATCGGCTTCCTGCCAACTTATGAATCCATCGGCGTATGGGCGGCTCTCCTGCTCGCACTCTGCCGTCTGGGTCAGGGTCTTGGCCTTGGTGGCGAATGGGGCGGTGCAGTTCTGCTCGCAACCGAAAATGCACCGGAAGGCAAGCGTACCTGGTACGGCATGTTCCCACAGCTCGGTGCGCCTGTTGGCTTCATCCTTGCAACGGGTATTTTCCTGATCCTTGCTGAACTCCTGACCGAAGAGCAATTCATGTCATTCGGCTGGCGTATTCCGTTCATCGCCAGTGCCCTGCTGGTTGGCGTCGGCCTCTTCATTCGACTGAAGATTGCTGAAACACCGGAATTCCAGAAGGCTATCGACAAGGCTGAACGGGTTGAAGTTCCAGTCGCAACGCTTTTCAAAAAGCATAAGGCGAGCCTGTTTCTGGGTACCATCGGTGCTGTTGCAACCTTCGTTCTGTTCTATCTCATGACGGTGTTCTCGCTTGGTTGGGGTACGCGTGCCTTGGGCTACAGCCGTGAAGAGTTCCTCATTCTACAGATGATCGGCGTGATCTTTTTCGGTCTCACCATCCCGGTTGCAGCGCTGCTTTCCGATAAATACGGTATGCGTCCTGTGATGATCGTCGTCACTGTTCTGATCGGTCTCTACGGCTTCATCATGGCTCCGCTCTTCCTCAGCGGAACGGCTGGCGTTCTTGCTTTCCTCATCATCGGTTTTGGTCTGATGGGCCTGACCTATGGTCCGATTGGTGCGGCTCTTGCAGAACCATTCCCGACCTCGGTGCGCTATACCGGCGCTTCGCTTACCTTCAACCTGGCCGGTATCCTTGGCGCTTCCGTTGCACCTTACATCGCAACATGGCTCGCAACCCATTATAGCTTTGCCTATGTTGGCTATTACATGACTGCTGCGGCTGTCGTTTCATTGATCGGATTTGCATTCATTTCGTTCAAGCGCGGCAATTAAAGCTCGTTATTACCAATAAAAAGCCCGCATGGAGCGATTCATGCGGGCTTTCATTTTTAATATTATAAGTTCGCCCAACCTTACTCGGTGTCAGCAGCTTCCAGAGCAATCGCTACCGACTGAATGATCGACGCAAAGCGCGCAGCGGTCTGGATCACTTCCGTTGATACGCCGGCCTTGCGCAGCACATCTTCGTGCGCGTCGATGCACATACCGCAGCCGTTGATTGCTGAGACAGCGAGCGACCACAACTCGAAATCAACTTTGTCGACGCCCGGATTGCCAATCACGTTCATGCGCAGCTTGGCTGGGAGCGTACGATATTCCTTATTGGTGGCGAGGTGCACGAAGCGATAATAGACGTTGTTCATGCCCATGATGGATGCTGCAGATTTTGCAGCCTGCACAACGCTAGCATCAACCTTGACCGCTGCTTCGGCAGTCAGTGCCTTGCGCACATCAGCATTGCGTGAAGCGATACCGCAGGCGATGAACAGGCCATATTTCTGCTGCGGCGTCAGCGTTTCATCGCTGGCCATAGAAGAAAGATTAAGACGAACATCCTTGGCGAAATCCGGGATTTTTGACTTCAGATCATCAATGGACATGGAACCCTCTTTAACGTCATTTCTACAGCACCGGCCAAAAATCGGGATCTATTTTTGGAAAGCACGATGCTTGGATTCAATAGTTTAGTGCGACCTTTATGCGTCCAGTACGACGCACTGTGCTCTATATAAACAAAAGGCGGGCCTTAACCCGCCTCGTCTCAAGCAAATAAAAGCCGATTAAGCAGCCTTGAGTGTTTCGCCACCGACTTCGCGGTTGCATGGGCAAAGCTCATCGGTCTGCAGAGCATCGAGAACGCGCAACGTGTCTTTAGGAGCACGGCCAACATTAAGGTTGGTTGCATAAACGTGCTGGATTGTGTTGTCCGGATCGACAACAAAGGTGTAGCGGTAAGCAACGCCATCTGGCGAACGAACGCCGAGGCCATCGACCAGCGAACCATTGGTGTCAGCAAACGACCAGATTGGCAGCTTGTCGAGATCCTTGTGGTCGCGGCGCCATGCAAGCTTCACAAATTCATTGTCAGTCGAACCACCGAGAACGACTGCATCGCGGTCTTCGAAATCCGAAGCCAGACGTGCAAATTCTGCGATTTCCGTCGGGCAAACGAATGTGAAGTCCTTAGGGTAGAAGAAGATAACCTTCCACTTGCCTTCAAAGCTTGCTTCGGTAATTTCTTCAAAAGCCGAAACGCCATTTTCTTCGTGGAAGTTGAAGCCAGGCTTAACGCCAGTTACTTTGAAAGAAGGGAGCTTGTCACCGATACCGAGCATCTCATACCTGCCTGTAAATTCGTTGTTATGCAGAAAATTCAGAAGTTTCAGAATTATCCGCTTGCGAGTCATATATAGGCACTCTAAATCAATCGGTCAAAGCGATTAAAACGATCAATTCCATCGATTTTAACGATGGGGATAAGTTGAGCTCAAGGCTATGCTCAATGTCAGCATTCGGCAACTCCACTATTTTATCGCGCTTGTAAAAGCGGGCTCTTTTTCACGTGCTGCCGAGACCGTCGGCCTTACACAGTCCACATTGAGTGCAGCTATTCAGGCGCTTGAAGCCGAAATCGGCGTTACGCTCATCGACCGAAACGGGCGGCGCATGCAATTGCTGCCAGCAGGCGAAGACTTTCTCAATCGCGCGCAGGAGATCGTGGCCTGCATCGAAGAGCTGCCGGAACATGCACGTCAGGCCGAACGCCCTTTGACGACACGATTGCGGCTCGGAGTGATTCCATCGATTGCGCCGTTTCTTCTGCCCAAACTACTCCCCACGACTGCCGATGCTTTTCCGGAACTGCAATTGAGCGTTCGCGAAGGTCTGACACGCTCACTTCTCGACAGTCTGCGTTCAGGCTCCCTTGACGCGGCACTCGTCGCCCATCCCTATGATCTTGATGACTTTGAAGTCGCAGAAATCGGCAAGGACCCGTTCTTTCTTGCCGTGCGCCGCGATCATGCGCTGGCCAATCGCGACCGCATCGACGCAAGCGATCTTCAGGATCAGCCTTTTCTGTTGCTCGAAACTGGCCACTGTCTGCGTGAACACGTCATGGCGGCCATCGGTTCAAAGCCCACGCAGTCAAGTGGTGATGTCCATGCAACCAGCATCATGACGCTTGTACAGCTGGTAGAGTTTGGCATGGGTGTGACGCTTTTGCCTGAAGTTGCCATCAAGGCCGGAGTAACACGCGGCAGTGATATCTGTACCGTGCCCTATGAAGGCCAGAACAATTACCGTTCACTTGCTTTGGTTTGGCGTGTCAATGCTGCGCGACGCAACGAGTATCAGCTTTTTGCAGCTCATCTTCGCAATCATTGCATGAAGAAATAAACTAAAGAATGCCCCAGGCTCGGAAGCGCCCACGTCCTGTAATTTCTCTTAGATTAAGTTCAGCTATCAACTTAAGTGCGCCCTGTGGTGTGACATCGAGTTCTTTCTCGACCATCTGACTGGAAACGAGCGGACTGCGTATCATCATATCGACAAGTTTGGGTAGCCGGGAGTTCGAGCGGCGTCCCTTTAGCTTACGTTGCATCTGCTCACGCGCCAGCATCAAGCGATCATGTTCCTTCATCAAGGTCGCGGTCCCGTCCTCAATGGCAGCAAAGAACGTCTTGAGACGCACAAGGCGATTTTGAGATCGCCTTTCATCAGGTCTTTTGGTCCGTAAGCCGATGCTCAAAGCCGGCAAATGTGATGACGCGATCCCTGACTGACGCAAATATGCCGCCGCCAACAAACGTCCGACCCACGAAGAACGCTGCACCACCTCCATATCAAACCATGCATCATGAATGATCGCAGCACGCATCAAAGGGGGCAGATGGGCCGATTCATCAAAGACTACCTGCCATTGCTGCAAACGTTCATCCTCGTTCCAATCCTCATCATCAAGGAGTGGGTCAATCTGGACAGTCCGAGGCTTGGCCTTTTCCTGAACGATACCCTTCAGTAATGCATCGGTGCGCGCAAGAAGAGCATCAATATCATCCATCAGAGGGTCGCTTTCGCCCTCTTCCGGCTCGTGATATTGCTTCACTTCTTCAACCGCAATATCGACGTTTCTCCCGAGTAATTGTTGCATTCCCGAGTTACTTAATGCCCAACTCGCTGCGCGTGTTGCGATTTGCCGACGGAGACGCAGAACGGAATGCGCAATCGTCAAAGCGTGGCTTGGCATACGCGTGTCCATTACTGCATCATGCAGAACAAGATCTTCAAGATGCACCAGTTCACCCTCAAGCCACATGGATGCTACAGCATCCTGCATATGCATACGTTGCAACATTCCATCGCGGATCGGGGAACAGGCAAGCCGCTCGTCAAGCCGCGTTAACGCGGCCGTGGCATTCGCCACGGGCATAAAAAAATCATCAAGCGGCAATTTGTCGAATTCATAAGCCATGTTCCGCATATCGCAACCGATTGCAGAAAAAGGCAAATGAAAATGAGTGCTTAGGCCAGAACTTCCGCAACTTTCACTGTGCGCCCCTCTTTGACCGAAAGAAGGGCAGCTTCTGCGAGTGCCAAAGCCTGCAAACCATCATCAGCCGAAGGTGTCGGCGCCTTGCCGCCATCAATCGCATCAATGAACGAAGCAATTTCAGCAGCATAAGCATCCGTGTAACGGGTCATAAAGAAATCATGCAACGGCGGGCGGGTATAGCCGTCCTTCGATGCTACTTCGATAGAAACCGGACGCTGGTTTTCAGCACACACCGCTCCCTCCGATCCGTGCACTTCGATGCGCTGATCATAACCATAGGAAGCTCGACGCGAATTGGAAATCACACACTGGCGGCCGGAAGCCGTGGTCAGGATCACGCTTGCACTGTCAAAATCACCGAGTTCACCGATCTTTCGATCGACCAGAACCGACGCCGCTGCTGAGACTGCCGCAATTTCTTCACCCAGCAGAAAACGCGCCATGTCAAAATCATGAATTGTCATGTCGCGGAAAATACCGCCAGAAACCTGGATATATTCAGCTGGCGGTGCGCCCGGATCGCGGCTGGTTATGGTTACCATTTCAACCTTGCCAATCCGACCGTCGTCAATTGCCTTACGAACAGCCGCAAAATGCGGATCGAACCGCCGATTGAAGCCCAACATGACCTTGCCGCCGCTTTCCTTGATGACATCAAGACAGGCGCGCACGCGCTCAATATTGAGATCAATCGGCTTTTCGCAGAACACAGCTTTGCCCGCGCGGGAAAAACGCTCGATCAGATCGGCATGAGAATTGGTTGGCGTGCAGATCAGCACCGCATCTATATCTGATGACTTTTCAATCTCGTCGATGGTGCGCACGTCTGCACCGGCGGCCTCAGCAATGGCGCGCGCCGCGTCCTGATTGGGGTCCGCGACCGCGATAAGCTTCGCACGCTTGTCCGAAGCGATTGCGCTCGCATGAACCTTACCGATACGGCCAGCACCGAGCAGAGCAAGACGTGTAACCATTGCCTTCATCCTCCCAAAACGGTCATCCTCGATTGACCGACAAAACAGTTTCGCTATTCCATTTTGCGCAGTTCCCGATTATTCGGAAGACAGTAAGCGCAATAGAATATTTATTCTATTTTGCTAGATTGCGATATATAGGATGTCAAGAGACCGTTTCTGAAAGGGTGGCAATGAACACTGAACAAGCTGTTGCAGCACAAGCCAATACTTCTGCCAGTGTGCCAGCCCCAACGAACATCAAAGAATTTGAGGCGAGGCTGCTCGAAGTCGCCGACCGATTGCCAAAACGTCTCAAACAATGCGCCGATTTTGTTGCTGCCAATCAGGACCGTATCGCTGTTTCGACGGTTGCAGAAATGGCAGAAGGCGCAGGCGTTCAAAGTTCGGCCTTCATGCGCTTTTGTCAAATACTGGGCTTTTCCGGCTTTTCGGAAATGCAGAAGCTTTTTCGCGACTCTTATGTTGGCGGCTGGCCAGATTATTCCACCCGCCTTGAGCATTTGCGTGAAACGGCGGCGGGACGGGCCCCGGCCCTTCTGGCAGAGTTTGCCGAGGCAGGCCGCACTTCACTCGAAAGTCTGTTGAAGACAGTCGATTCAGAGGCGCTCGAGAAAGCCGTCAAGCTGCTGGCAACGGCAGAAACCATTCACATTATCGGCGTTCGGCGCGCATTTCCGGTTGCGAGCTATCTGGCCTATGCGCTTGAAAAGATGCAGGTTCCGGCCATGCTCCACAGCACTGTCGGCAAACTGGAAAACCAACATGCCATCCGCAAAGGCGATGTGCTTCTTGCCATTTCCTTTTCGCCCTACTCGCCGGAAACCATTGCTATGGCGGAAAATGCGAGTGAGCGCGGCATTGATGTTGTTGCGATTACCGACACGATTGTCAGTCCAATGAGCAAATTTGCTCAACAATCCCTGCTTGTTTCAGAAGTGGACTTCGGCGCATTCCGCTCGCTTTCGGCCACGCTTTGCCTGGCCATAACCCTCGCCGTTGCTATCGGTACAGAACGGCAACCCTAAAATGATATAGCATTCTATTTTTCAGTTGAAATGGAATAATAAATCTATTTTAATCAAAAATAGAATAGCTGCTGCTTATCGTGAGGCACAGACAGCTTTCCAAAGCTAAAAAAGACGTATGCGCCGAGGGAGGAATGGGATGAAGCGGCTGGATTTGATTTCGATTGGCCGATCTTCGGTGGATCTTTATGGCGCGCAGGTCGGCGGCCTTCTCGAAGATATGTCGTCCTTCAACAAATATGTTGGCGGCTCTCCCACAAATATTGCTACCGGTACCGCAAGGCTTGGCCTCAAATCTGCCCTCATAACCCGCGTCGGCGATGAGCATATGGGGCGCTTTTTGCTGCGCGAACTTGCGCGCGAAGGCGTAGACACACGCGGCATCGTCACTGACCCAGAGCGTCTGACAGCGCTTGTCATTCTCGGGATCCGGGATCAGGATCATTTCCCACTGATCTTCTATCGCGAGAATTGCGCCGACATGGCGCTTTGCGAAGATGATATTGATCCGGATTTCATCGCCGAAGCTGAATGCGTGCTCGCCACCGGTACACATCTTTCGCATCCGCGCACTGAAGCCGCTGTCATCAAGGCGCTCAGGCTTGCGCGTGAAAACAACAGCCGAACCGTGCTCGACATTGATTACCGCCCGAACCTCTGGGGACTTTCAGGCCATGGTGATGGTGAAAACCGTTTCATCGAATCCGTTGCCGTCACCAAGAAGCTGCAATCAACGCTCCATCTCTTCGATCTGATTGTCGGCACCGAAGAAGAGTTTCATATCGCGGGCGGTTCAACCGATACGCTTGAGGCACTCAAAGCCGTTCGCAATGTCACCAAGGCGGCACTGGTCTGCAAAAGGGGACCGATGGGCGCGGTGGTCTTTGAAGGCAACATTCCCGACAATCTCGACAAAGGGCAATCAGGACAAGGTTTTCCGATTGAAGTTTTCAACGTGCTTGGTGCAGGCGATGGGTTCATGTCTGGCCTGCTGCGCGGTTGGCTCAAGGGTGAAGACTGGCCAACGTCTTTGAAATTCGCCAATGCCTGCGGTGCCTTTGCTGTTTCGCGTCATGGTTGCACGCCCGCTTATCCAAGCTGGCAAGAACTGCAATATTTCTTGCAAAGCGGCATTCGCGACAAGGCTTTACGCAAGGATCAGGCACTTGAACAGATACACTGGTCGACCAACCGCAATGGTGACTGGCCACATATCAGGGTCTTCGCTTTCGATCACCGAATCCAGCTCGAAGAAATGGCGCGAGAAATTGGCGTCAAAGATAAAAAAATCTGTGAATTCAAGGAACTATGCTTGAATGCTGCATTAGAGGTTTCGGGTGGTGAAAACGGCTATGGCATCCTTTGCGATGGGCGGCTTGGCCGCGATGCACTCCACCGCGCTGCTGGAACAGGTCTTTGGATCGGACGCCCGACTGAATGGCCCGGCTCGCGACCACTGGAACTAGAACCCGAACTCGGCCCCGATTGCGGTGGCCTTGTTGAATGGCCCGTCGATAATGTTGTGAAGCTTCTTTGCTTCTACCATCCCGACGACAGCGACGACGTGAAAGCGCAGCAGGAAGCTACCGTAAAGCGGCTTTTCACTGCTGCACGGCGTAATCGTCTAGAGTTTCTGCTGGAAATTATCCCATCCAAGGTCGCGCCCGTCGATGATATGAGCACGGCAAAAGTCATTGAACGCTTCTATGAGATTGGTGTCTATCCGGACTGGTGGAAGCTTGAGCCGTTAAAGACCACAAAGGCATGGAGCAAAGCTTGTGAGGCGATCATGCGCAATGACCCTTACACGCGTGGCATCGTCGTTCTTGGGCTTGATGCGCCTGCAGAAGAGCTGGAAGCAAGCCTCAAAGTTGCTGCCGATTTTGATCTGGTGAAAGGCTTTGCCATTGGCCGTACCATTCTTGGTGATGTTGCGCGCCTGTGGCTTGCAGACAAAATAAGCGATGCAGAAGCCATCGCAGAAATGGCAAAACGTTATCGCGGTTTCTGTGATCTTTGGGATAGGCTGCGACAGAAATAAACGCATCTCGGAAACAGGTGGAGGCCTGAATCTGAAATAGCGAGAAAGCGGATTTCCGTTGGGAGTGAAGATGAAGACTGTTCGACTGACAGCCGCACAGGCTCTTGTGCGCTATATTGCCAATCAGATGACAGCCGAAGGTGAACCCTTTATCGCTGGCGTCTGGGCGATATTTGGCCATGGCAATGTGGCAGGGCTTGGCGAGGCACTGCATAGCATCCGCGACAGGCTTGTCACCTGGCGCGGTCACAATGAGCAAACCATGGCGCATGCGGCCATTGCCTATACCAAACAGCTTGGCCGCAAACGCGCTTGCGCTGTCACCTCTTCCATTGGCCCCGGCGCAACCAATATGGTCACAGCAGCGGCCCTTGCCCATGTCAACCGTCTGCCGGTGCTGTTCATTCCCGGCGATGTCTTTGCCAATCGTGCTCCCGACCCTGTATTGCAGCAAATCGAGGATTTCAATGACGGCACAATGAGCGTCAACGACTGTTTTCGCCCGGTAAGCCGCTATTTTGATCGCATCACCCGCCCCGAGCAGCTTCTGACTGCCCTGCCGCGCGCGTTCCGCACAATGACCGATCCTGCGGATTGCGGCCCTGTAACACTGTCTCTCTGTCAGGATGTGCAGGCCGAAGCCTATGACTGGCCGGAAGAGTTCTTCGCGCCAAAGGTTTGGCATTGGCGGCGACCGCCCGCCGATGAGCACGAGCTGGCAACCGCAATTGCCACGATCAAAGCAGCCAAGACGCCGGTTATTGTTGCGGGCGGCGGCGTACATTATTCAGGCGCCCATGAAGCGCTGAAAAGCTTTGCGGAAACTCACAACATTCCCGTTATCGAAACTCAGGCAGGCAAGTCGGCTTTGCCGTGGGATCACGCGCTCAATTTCGGTCCTGTCGGCGTTACCGGTGCAGATAGTGCAAATGCAGTTGCAGCAAGTGCCGATCTGGTTATTGGGGTGGGAACCCGCTTTCAAGATTTCACCACCGGCTCGTGGGCACTGTTCAAACATCCGGGGCGAAAGCTGCTCTCGCTCAACGTTCAGCCCTATGACACACATAAACAAGGCTCAATCTCGCTTGTCGCAGATGCGAAGATTGGACTGTCAGCACTTTCAGCTGGTCTGAAAGACTATAAGCGCAGCACGCTCGACACCGCGCTTAAAGCACGTTGGTTTGAAGCAGCGGACCGTTTCACAGCTGCTCCCGGTGATGCCAACCAGCTTCCCACGGACATGCAAGTGATCGGCGCGGTTCAGCGTCAGTCGAAAGAAAATACCGTTGTCATGTGCGCGGCTGGCACCATGCCTGGTGAGTTGCATCAGCTCTGGAAAGCGGGTCGCCCCATGTCCTATCACATGGAATATGGTTTCTCCTGCATGGGCTATGAGATTGCAGGTGGGCTTGGTATCAAGATGGCGGAACCGGATCGCGACGTGATCGTGATGGTTGGTGACGGCTCCTATTTGATGGCCAATTCGGAACTGGCGACCTCTGTGATGATGGGCATCAAAATCACAGTCGTGCTGACCGACAATCGTGGTTACGGCTGCATCAACCGTTTGCAAATGGCGACCGGCGGTGCCGAGTTCAACAATCTGCTCGACCACACAACCCATGTGAATGCATCGAATATCGACTTTGCAGCGCATGCAGCTGCGATGGGTGCCGTGAGTCAAAAAGTCGGCTCTATCCGCGAATTGGAAGATGCGCTGGCAGAATCGCGCAACAGCCCACGCACGACAGTTATCGTCATCAATACCGATCCTTACCCGACGCCTGAAACCGGCGGCTGGTGGTGGGACGTGGCAGTGCCGGAAGTCTCGGACCGCAGCCAAGTGCGCGTCGCGCGTGAAAATTATGAAGCTCAGATCAAAGAAAGAAGCTGATTTATGATCCTCTATGGCACCAACCCGATTGCCTGGTCGAATGATGATGATCGCAGCCTTGGCGCACATATAAGCCTTGATCAATGTCTTGATGAGACTTCAAAAATCGGCTTCGACGGAATCGAAAAAGGCCATAAATTTCCGCAAGTTGCAGCGGAACTTAAAGCAGTACTCGAACCGCGCAATCTGCGTTACATTTCTGGGTGGCATTCGCTAAACCTTCTTACCAATTCCGTTGAGGATGAAAAGGCTGCAATGCAGCCAGCACTTGATCTTCTGAACGCCATGGGCTGCAAAGTCATCATCGTTTGCGAAACATCAAACGCCATTCATGGGGACGATAGCAAGTCGCTCTCCGAACGCCCGGTGCTGGAAGAAGCACGCTGGGCTGAGTTTGGTGCGGGTGTTGGAGCACTGGCCGAATATGCGAGCGCACAGGGTATTGCACTCGTCTATCACCATCACATGGGCACGATTGTTCAGAGCGAAGACGAGATCGACCTTCTGATGAAGTATACCGGCCCACATGCCAAGTTACTGCTTGATACAGGCCACTGTCTGTTTGGCGGCGGTGATCCTGAACGCGTTGCAAAGAACCATATGCAACGTGTCCGGCATATTCATGCCAAGAATGTCCGCCCGGCGATAGCGGCACAGGTACGCGACCAGAGCCTGTCTTTTCTGGAAGGTGTGCGCCGCGGCGTATTTACGGTTCCGGGCGATGATGAAGGCGGTGTCGATTTTGTACCGGTGCTTACGGTCGCAGCCCAGCATGGCTATCAGGGCTGGCTGGTGATTGAAGCCGAACAGGACCCTGATGTGCGCAATCCATTTGAATATCAGTCGCTGGGGCTGAAATCGCTCAAAGCATTTGCGCGCGAAGCAGGGTTAGACAAGGGAGACTGAGCTATGGCCAATCTGTTACGCAAACCGAGCGGCAAGCATGGCAAGGTGCACGACATCACGCCGGAAAGCGCCAACTGGGGCTATGTTGGCTTTGGTCTCTATCGTATGAAAGCAGGTGAAACCGCAACCGAGAAAACCGGCGACCGGGAAGTCATTCTGGTGCTGGTCGAAGGCAAGGCAAAGCTCAAAGCCTCGGGAGAAGATTTCGGCGAAATGGGTGAGCGAATGAGCGTGTTTGAAAAACTCGCTCCGCATTGCCTCTATGTGCCTGCTGAGAGCGACTGGGATGCAGTGGCAACAACCGATTGCGTGCTTGCTGTCTGCACAGCACCTGGCAAACCGGGCCGCAAGGCACAAAAACTCGGACCGGAAGGGCTGACATTCGATACGCGTGGACAAGGCGCAAACACCCGCAACATCTTCAACATTGCCATGGAAGGCCGCGATGTCGCCGACAGCCTATTGGTGACGGAAGTTTTCACGCCACAGGGCAACTGGTCATCCTACCCACCGCATCGACATGATGAAGATAACTTCCCGGATATGACCTATCTGGAAGAAACCTATTATCACCGCCTCAACCCATCACAGGGCTATGGTATTCAGCGAGTCTTCACCGAGGATGGTAGCCTCGATGAAACCATGGCCGTTTCTGACGGCGATGTCGTTCTGGTGCCAAAGGGGCATCATCCATGCGGCGTGCCCTATGGTTATGAAATGTATTATCTCAACGTCATGGCCGGTCCCATCCGCAAATGGCGATTTAAAAACCATCCGGATCACGACTGGATTTATAAGCGCGACAATCCATCAACATAAAAAGAAAGCCCCGGATTTCCGGGGCTTTTTTCTTACAGTTTTGCCACTTTTTTCAAATCGTCCACCGCGCCGGGTGCAGCAACAAAAACCTTGCTCCCCTTGGTCAGTTGCTCGCCTTCCGTTGGGAATGGATGCGTATAGCCGCCTGCTTCGCGCACGAGGCAAAACCCCGCCATGCAATCCCAAGCGTGCATATATGGCTCGTAATAGCCCACCAGACGCCCCGCTGCCACGTAGGCAATCATCAGCGCGCCAGAGCCATTGCGAATAAATGTGCCGCCTGCTTCAAGCAGGTCTTCAACGATCTTCGCAACCACCTGAGGGGTTACGTAATTATTGGCACCAATGCCGGTCACCGCGTTGCGAATTGTGCGCTTTCCATCAAGCACAAGCTTTTTGCCATTAAGCGTTGCACCCTGCCCCTTGGCGGATGCGTAAAGTTCATCAAAGCATGGCGCCTGAATAACACCGATCACCGGCTCGCCATCTTTCAGCACGGCAATTGAAACGCACCAGTTCGGCATTCCGTTGACAAAAGGGCTGGTGCCATCAATGGGATCAACCACCCATGTATAACCTGAGCTACCCGCATTCAGTCCATATTCTTCACCCAGAAAGCCATCGTCGCTGAAAGCTGCCGATACGCGCTCATTGATCAACTGTTCAACATTGCGGTCAGCAATGGACACGACATCCTGCGGATCACGCTTGGTTTCAATCACCAGTGTCTCGCGGCGATTGAAGTAATCGAGGGCCAGCGCACCAGCCTCGTGCGCAATATCCTGCGCAAGCTTAAACCGTGCTTCAAGCTCTTTTGAAATGTCTGATGTCATGCTTGGTTTCCAGTCAGAGGGAATAAAGGCGCATGGTTCATGCGCTCAATTGTTGATGATGGCAAGGCCGCGCGGCTTGAAATGGATAGCCACATCCGTTTGTGGCGGAAGCGCTTCTTCCACAGCCGGATCGACAATGAAAAGCTTGCCGTGTTCAGTCTCGATTTCATACTCGATATGATCACCGAGATAGGCGGAATGGGCCACGCGTCCCGGAAAGTCTCCACCACTCTGGGCTTGCAGGCTCACCGCATTTGGGCGCACCGCCAGCTGTGCGGGTCCCGGTCTTGCATGTGACGATGCCAGTCGATGACTGAGCTTCCCGATACGAATGACAGCTTCTCCATTTTCTGCGCTGACGACTTCACAGGGCACGACATTGGCCTCACCCATGAAGTCTGCAATGAAGGCAGATGCGGGAGACTCATAAAGATCACGCGGACTGCCTTGCTGCGCTATATCGCCGTCTTTCATGACAATAATTGTATCGGACACAGCCAAAGCTTCGTCCTGATCGTGGGTGACATAAACTGCTGTAAAACCAAGCCTTTGCTGGAGTTCCCTGATTTCAGTTCTCACACGGCGGCGCAGACGCGCATCAAGATTGGAAAGCGGCTCATCAAGCAGCAGCACCTGTGGTTCCAGCACCAATGCGCGGGCCACGGCCACACGCTGTTGCTGCCCACCTGAAAGCTCGGCCGGAAGGCGATGTCCCATACCGGCAAGGCCAACAAGCTTCAGCCCATCATCCGCCCGCTCACGGGCTTCCTTCTTCTTTAATCCGGAAGATTCGAGCCCATAAGCGACGTTATCGAGCGAACTCATATGTGGAAACAGCGCATAGGACTGAAACACCATGGACACATCGCGCTCATTGGCAGGCAGCATGGTCACATCCTTGCCACCGATCAGGATGCGGCCCGATGTCGGATGCTCCAGCCCCGCCAGAAGGCGCAGGGTCGTGGTTTTGCCACAACCCGAAGGACCAAGCAGCGTGACAAGCGTGCCGGGTTGCACTGTCAGTGACAGATCGGGCAGAGCGGTAAAATTACCGAACTTCTTGGTGACGTTTTGAAAGGTAACGGAGCCGGGACGGATTGTGGTCATACGGCTTTCTCCTGTTGAACGGTTTTGATCGGCGTGAGCGTGGCAACACGGTTTTCACGCCGCAACCGGCGCTCGCCGACAAGAAGCTGGAAGGTGACAATCACAACCACCATCACCAGAATGAGTGCCGACGAATAGGCAATCGCCACACCGAATTCACCATTTTCGACGAGGCCGACAATGTAGGATGTCGCCATGTTGTATTCCGCCGAAACAAGGAAGATTACAGCACTGATCGATGTGATCGCACGCACGAAGGAATAGACTAAAGCCGCAGTAATCGCCGGTCGCAAAAGCGGCAGGATCACCTTGCGGATCGTGCGGAAACTGCCTGCACGCAGCGTGAGCGATGCTTCATCAAGGCTTTTGTCGAGCTGGCTCATGGCAGCGATACCCCCGCGCACGCCAACCGGCATATTGCGGAACACGAAGCAGGCAATCAGGATCAACGCCGTGCCGGTCATTTCAAGTGGTGGCAAGTTGAAGGCCATGATGTAGCTGACACCAATGACGGTTCCCGGAATCGCAAAGCTCAACATCAGGGCAAACTCGAACACGTTGCGTCCGAAGAAGCGCTGCCGCACGATCAGATAAGCAGTAAGCAATCCGACTGCAGCAGTGAGCGGTGCCGAGATCAACGATATTTCCATCGTCGTCCAGAACGAGTTCCAGGCAACGCCGGTCCATGCAAAGCCGCTATCCGTCCATGCCACCGAGAAAGCGCGGCGATAATGGTCAAGTGTCAGCGAATTATCGAGACCCCATGTGCGCACGAACCCGCCAATCAGGATCATGACATAGACGACAACAGTGAAGACCATCCAAGGAATAACAAGGGCATAGACGCCGATCTTCAATCCTTTTGGCAGGCCGGCATGAATGCCGGAATCGCCCTTACCGGTGACGGTTGCAAAGTTTTTGCCGGACAGCCAAAGGCGCTGTATGAGGAAGGCTGAAAGCGTAAAGCAAAGCAGCACAATCGCCAGAACGGCCGCGCGCGACGGATCGTTTTGCGCACCCACAACGGCAAAGAATATCTCGGTCGAAAGCACACCATGACTACCGCCAAGCACCATCGGATTGCCGAAATCAGCCATACTTTCGATGAAAGCAATCAGAAATGCATTGGCCAGTCCCGGCGCCATAAGCGGCAATGAAACACGGTTGAACGTCCGCCAGCGGTCGGCACGCAGAGTTTGCGATGCTTCTTCCATGGAAGGCGAAACACCTTCGACGACACCGATTAGCACAAGAAAAGTGATCGGTGTAAAGGATAGCACCTGCGCAATCCAGATGCCCGTAAGACCATAAAGCCAGCGACCCGGCTCAATGCCGAAGAGATTGGAAATCTGTTCCGTCACAACACCTGCACGGCCAAACAACAGTGTCAGCGCAAGACCAATCACGAATGGTGGGGTTATGATTGGCAGCACTGTAAGTACCCGCAAGCCCTTTTTGAACGGAAAGCCTGTGCGGGTTGCGACGAGTGCGAAGGAAAGCCCAAGCACTGTGGAGCCGGTTGCCGTCATCACCGCCAGCCATAAAGTGCGCCATGCAACACCACAACGCCCCTCGCCGATCACACAGGCAAGGCTCCAGATAGAAGAATCCTGAATATTGCCAATAAAGCCATCTGGCTTGAATGAACCGTCAAAATCCTGAACCGAACCTGCAAACATGCTGAAGATCGGATAGAACACAAAAACACTGACGAGAGCGACCAGCAGCGTGATCGAGGATACGACGAAGGCATCGCCTTTCATGACGCCACGCTCGGCAAGTCCGAAGGAAAAGATCAGGAGAAAACAAAGGCCTGTCAGGACGGCACCTGCGCCAAAGGCTGGTTGTCCATCGGCAAGTTGACCGAAAAGCTTTTCGCTTATCATCCAGTTCCAGCCGGTGAAACCGATTGCCAGTCCCTGCAGCGCAAGGAAGCCAGCGCCCAGAAGACTGGCAGCGATCAGAACAGATGTTCGCTTTTCCGGGCGCATCGCAAAGCGTGCGAAGCCGCAAATGAGCATCAGTACGGCAACAACAGCCAGCCATGGGCGGCCATAAGCGAATATTTGCAGAATACCGGGACCGTTTTCGGCCTGACTGAAAAAACCTTCAAGCCAGCTGAAACGGAAGAAGCCTTGCTCGATGCGATACCAGGGCAGGATCAGGAACGCGACCAAAGCAAGCGCCAGAACCAGATCAAGCCGTCGATTGTGTTGTTTCATACCTATCCGCTTTTCTGCTCATTTTTTGCTCATGGCGGGCAAAGTGGACGCAATTATCCGTCTCCCGCCGAATGCTGGCGGGAGGGTCGATAACGAAAATGGATTGCTAACCGCAGAGGCGGTTAAGGTTTAATTCGCCTTTGCACCGATTTCCTTGTCCCAGCGGTCAAGGATTTCCTTGCGCTTGGTTGGTTCGCCATAGGTCTTGAAGTCGTAGTCGATCAGCTTGATATCCTCAAAGCGTGGCGACTCTTTCGGCACTTCGGCATTCTTGTTGGATGGCAGCTGAAAAGATTTTGCATCCTTCATCTTCGACTGCACTTCCGCGCTCAGCGCCCAGTCATACCATTTTTTCGCATTTTCAAGATTGCGCGCGCCCTTGATGATCGACATGGAGCCGATTTCATAGCCGGTGCCTTCGCAAGGCGCGATGGACTTGATCGGGAAACCTTCGGCAGTCATCGCAACCGCATCATGCATAAACACAATGCCGATGCCGTTTTCACCACGCGCAGCTGACTTTACGGGTGCCGAACCCGACTTGGTGTATTGGGCCACATTTGCATTCAGCTTTGCCAGATATTCAAACGCCTTCTCCTCACCCATCAACTGGATGAGCGTTGCCAGCGCCGTATAGGCTGTGCCGGAAGAATTCGGGTTTGCCATCTGAATTTCGCCCTTATAGGACGGATCGAGCAGATCAGCCCAGCAGGCTGGTTCCTTCAAGTTCTTCTTCTTGAAAATGTCAGTGTTATAGCCCCATCCGAGCGCACCGGCATAAACGCCGACAGTGCGGAACTCCGAGCTTTCTGCTTGCTTTTTTGCCCAATCCTGCAACTGGTCGAGCATTGGCGATTTATATTCGAGCGTCAGGCCTTCAGAGGCAGCTTGCAGATGCGGATCACCAGTACCGGCCCACCAGATATCGGTCTTTGGATTGCGCGCTTCAGCGCGAACTTTGGCATAGGTTTCGCCAGAAGACAGGCGCACCATATTGACCTTGATATCAGTTTCTTTCTCAAAATTGTTCTTCATCTGCTCGCAGATCACCACATCCGCTGAACAAATGAGATTGAGATTACCAGAAGCCTGTGCCGAAACCGCAAATGATGAAACGCCACCGGCAAGTGCCGCGACTGTGAGTGCCCAACGCATCATGATTCCTCCCTATGATCAGCGCCTCCACGCTGCGGCTTTTTGCAAGCCTGTGCACAGTCTTTGCCTTTTAAGCTTATGTGTCAATCCGCTTTTGTAAATTTCATTCTGAAAATTCCAGAAACGGTCTAATAATTCTGTTTCTGCACAGCCTTGCAACATTGCGCAAAAACAAAAAAGGCGACCCGAAGACCGCCTTTTTCCAATCAAACTGAAGATCGATCAGCCAATTGCCATCAGGCTGGCATTGCCACCTGCAGCCGTTGTGTTGATGGAGGTCGAAACCTCTTCAAGCAACCAGCTCAGGCAATAGCAATCAGCGCTCTCAGCAAGCTGCGCGGAAGTTGCTGCCTGTGTCAGCACGAGCGGGCCTGGAAGAGCTGCCAGCTTCTTGTTGATGTCGATCAGGCGTTCGCCGTCTCCTTCAACAAGCGCACCGGCGAAAGGTGCATCTGCCTGCCACTCCTTTGTCCAGACGACGCGCGCTGCGACGCTTGAAGGCAAGTCCTTTAGAACGTTGCGCAAGCCTGAAGCCTCGTCGATTACAGCTTCGTTGCCAGTGGCGAGTGCCGCTGTCAGCTGACGATAGAGTCCGGTTTCAGTCTGTGGAACCAGAAGAATGCGGCCACGCGCATGAAGCGCATAGAGGTTGCGTTCACCAACCGGGCCCGGAAGCTCGATATTCAAACCGAGTGCAGAAGCACTGCCGGTTTCACGAGCGGCCTGCGCCAGTTCGTTCATGCCGCGATTGCCAAGCCACTTTGCGAAATCGTTGAGCGCGGCATCGGTATGAACCGAAGCCATACGCGGCGGGATTGGCGCTGTTTCAACGAGGCGACCGAGATAGAGCGGACCGCCGGCCTTCGGTCCTGTGCCGGACAGACCACGCCCCCCGAAAGGCTGGACGCCCACAATCGCACCGATAACGTTCCGATTGATATAGACATTGCCAACCCGAATTCGATCAGAAACGTGAGCGATAGTTTCATCAAGACGTGTATGCAGACCAAAGGTCAGACCATAGCCTGTTGCGTTAATATCATCGATCAGGCGGTCCATGTCGTTACGCTTGTAGCGTACAACATGCAGAACCGGACCAAACACTTCACGCTTCAGATCGCGCAGACTATCGATCTCGACGATGGTTGGCGCAACGAAAGTGCCCTTCCCCGTTTCAGGTCCAAGCGGAAGCTGCTCCACCTTGCGGCCCATATCGCGCATCGTCTGAACGTGCTTTTCGATGATATCTTTGGCTTCCGCCGTGATAACAGCGCCAATATCCACTTTCAGCTTGTCAGTGCGGCCGATGGACAGTTCTTTGAGCGCGCCTTTGAGCATGGTCAGGATGCGGTCGGCAACATCTTCCTGCAGGCAAAGAACGCGCAGAGCCGAACAACGCTGACCGGCGCTGTCGAAAGCTGAAGCGATGACGTCGAACACGACCTGCTCGGCAAGAGCGGACGAATCCACGATCATGGCATTCTGGCCGCCTGTTTCCGCAATCAGCGGGATCGGCTTGCCATTTGGCAGCAGCCGCGAGGCAAGCTGCGCCTGAATGAGACGTGCAACTTCGGTGGAACCGGTAAACATCACGCCACAGGTTTCCGGCGCGGCAACAAGTGCTGCACCAATGCGACCATCACCCGGCAGAAGCTGCAAAGCATCAACCGGAATACCAGCTTCGTGCAGAATGCGAACGCCCTGCGCTGCGATGAGCGGGGTTTCTTCCGCAGGCTTTGCCAAAACCGGATTGCCTGCAACAAGGGCCGCTGCAATCTGGCCGGTGAAGATCGCCAGCGGGAAGTTCCACGGGCTGATACAGACAATTGGACCAAGCGGCTTGTGCGCAACTCCCAGCGTGCGGCGGGTCTGTTCGGCGTAATAGCGCAAGAAATCGATAGCTTCGCGTACTTCTGCGATCGCGTTTGGCATGGACTTGCCAGCTTCACGCATAATGAGACCGAGAAGTTCTGCCATTTCACGCTGCATTATGTCGGCAGCGCGATCAAGGCAAGCTGCACGCTCAGCGGGAGAAACCTGAGACCAGCTTGCAACAGCCTTCTCAGCCGCTTTCATTGCATAAGCCACATCTTCGGCAGCGATTTCCGTAACCGTACCCACGACATCGGAATGATCGCCGGGGTTCAGAACCGGACGGCTTTCACCCTTAACCTTGGCACCCGCAACCTGCGGTTCCGCAGTCCAGACGCGAGTAGCATTGGCTTTGAGCGTTTCGCTCAATTCTGCCAGCTGCTCTTCATTGGAGAGGTCGAAACCTGCCGAGTTTTTGCGAATGCCGTAAAGTCCTTCCGGCAGGTTAATCTGGTCATGACGCGCACCGACCACGGCCATCGAACGAACGACTTCCACAGGATCGGCAATCAGTTCATCAACAGACACGCTCTTGTCGCCAATGCGATTGACGAAGGAAGAGTTCGCACCGTTTTCGAGCAGACGACGGACCAGATAGGCCAGCAGCGTTTCATGCGTACCAACCGGGGCATAAATGCGCGCTGGACGACCGAGTTTTGACGGGCCAACAACTTCGTCATAAAGCGGCTCACCCATGCCATGCAGGCACTGGAATTCATAAGAACCGGTTTTGAAGTCAGGACCTGCCAGATGATAGATCGTGGCTAGCGTCTGCGCATTATGCGTTGCAAACTGTGGGAAGATCACATCGCGGGCGCCAAGCAGTTTGCGGGCGCAAGCAATGTATGAAACGTCAGTATGAACCTTGCGGGTGTAGACCGGGAAATCTTCCAGACCATCAACCTGCGCGCGCTTGATTTCGGCATCCCAGTAAGCACCCTTGACGAGACGAACCATGACACGACGATTATTGCGGCGGGCAAGATCGATAATAAAATCAAGCACAAACGGGCAGCGCTTGCCATAGGCCTGCACCACGAAGCCGATGCCTTCCCAATCAGCCAGATCAGGATCTTCAATCAGGCTCTGCAGAAGATCAAGCGAAAGCTCAAGCCGGTCTGCTTCTTCAGCATCAATGTTAAGGCCGATATTATACTTCTTGGAAAGGGCGGCGAGTGCCTTCACCTTTGGCAGAAGTTCGCTCATGACGCGTTCGCTCTGCGCGCGAACATAGCGCGG
The DNA here is from genome assembly GCF_014397025.1 of Ochrobactrum sp. Marseille-Q0166. Classification (NCBI taxonomy): domain Bacteria; kingdom Pseudomonadati; phylum Pseudomonadota; class Alphaproteobacteria; order Hyphomicrobiales; family Brucellaceae; genus Ochrobactrum; species Ochrobactrum sp. Marseille-Q0166. The sequence goes on from NZ_JACJUO010000002.1 coordinate 1,420,048, forward strand.
ATGCAGTGCCGAAAGCTTGATCGAAATGCCGGGGCCATCATAAATGCCGCGGCCAGCGGAAGCGCGACCGATCGCGTGAATCGCAGTCTCGTAATCCTTGTAATAACGTTCTGCGTCGGCAGCAGTCGTGGCTGCTTCACCGAGCATGTCGTAGGAATAACGGAAGCCGCGTTCTTCAAGCGATTTTGCGCGCTTGAGTGCTTCATCGATAGTTTCGCCGGTTACGAACTGCTCACCCATCATGCGCATGGCCATATCCACGCCGCGACGGATGACCGGTTCACCACAACGGGCGATCAGGCGAGTAAGCGCTGCTGAAAGACCGCTATCATTCACGGTATTGGTGAGCTTACCGGTGACAACAAGGCCCCATGTCGCGGCATTGACGAACAGCGAACGACCGCCGCCGACATGCGACTTCCAATCGCCATTGGAAATCTTGTCGCGGATCAGCGCATCACGCGTTGCCATATCTGGAATACGCAGAAGAGCCTCAGCGAGACACATCAGCGCTACGCCTTCCTGGCTCGAAAGCGAATATTCATGCACCAGACCTTCAACGCCCGTTCCCTTGTGCTTGGCACGCAGGGCTTCGATCAGCTTACGAGCGGTCGCTCTGATCTGCTTGGTCGTTTCTTCAGGAAGGGTCGCCTGCTGAACCAGTGCGGTCACGCATTCAGATTCTGGCCGACGATAGGCGTCGGTTATCGCCTTTCGTAACGGTGTCTGCTCGCGGATTGGCGGCGCGAAGCTCTGGAAAACAGGAGTGGTGTGAGCGGATACTTTATCAGTCATGGTGCAGTGCTCGCAAAAACAGGCTCGGGCCCAGTTCAACTATGCTTTATATGGTTGCACACTATCATCAGCACAAATTGCATTCTGTCTTCATTTGATCCATATAAAGGCAATTCGATCTTATTAAAGCGACTTCAAGAGGCATTTTGAATGCGAAAGATAGACTCAGTAGACGATCTGGATCAGTTCGATCGCCGCATACTTGAAGTTCTGAGCGACGATGGTCGCATTGCCATGACCGAGTTGTCAAAAAAAGTCGGTCTTTCCAAGACACCGTGTCAGGCACGCGTCAAACGATTGGTTGATGAAGGCTATATTATCGGCTTTCGCGCAGCGATTGATCCGGAAAAGCTTGGCCTCGATCATATCGCCTTTACGACCGTGAAGTTGTCGGACACGCGCGAAGCGGCTCTCACTGCCTTTAACGTTGCGGTGCGCAAGATACGCGAAGTCGAAGAATGCCACATGATTGCAAGTTCTTTCGACTATCTGTTGAAAGTGCGAACGCCCAACATCCGGCGTTATCGCGAGGTGCTGGGCGAGAAAATATCAAGCCTGCCGAATGTGGCAAGCACGTCCACTTTTGTGGTGATGGAGTCTGTCAAAGACAACCGTCCGGTCCGGGTTTATCCGGGTGCTTTATAAACAATACTTTTATCTAGACCCGTATTGTTTAAGAAAAATGGCGGACACCAAGCCCGCCATTTAAAAGTTATTCGACTGACCTCAGTTCAGGCCCAGCGTACCGCGCAGTGTCGAAAGGTCTTCTGCAAGCGTATTGATCGCACCAGCCATGACCTTGCGGTCTTCCTCGGTAAGCTTGTCGTATAATTCATAGCCATCACCCTTCTTGTATTTCACAAGAATGTCGTTGACGGTTTTGAAATTGGCATCCGACTTTTTGAGAAGATCAGGGTTTTCCTTTTCGATCAGCGGACGGAAGAGTTCGACGATCTTCTGTGAGCCATCAACATTGGCCTGGAAATCCCAGATATCCGTGTGGCTATATCGATCTTCTTCACCGGAAATCTTGGTTGCTGCAACTTCTTCCATAAGCGCTGCTGCACCACCAACAACCTTTTCAGGCGGGAAGGTCATGTCCTTAATACGCTTCTGCAACTCGACAACATCCGAATAAAGCTTATCGGCATATTTATCGAGGCCTTCGGTGGAATTCTGCGCGAAGAGGCCATATTCAAGGCGATGGAAGCCGGTAAAGTCTTCCGACTTTTCAGCATCTTCGTGATCGTCAGCGCGACTATCGATCGATGCATCGAGATCGGCAAAGAGTTCGGCAATCGGCTCGATTTTCTCATAAGAAACGCGTGTCGATGGATAAAGCTCTTTCGCCTTAGCCAGATCGCCAGCCTTGATTGCATCGGTGAAAGCCTTTGTGTCTTTCACGAGTATATCAAGATTGTCCTGAACATAAATCTTGTAGTCAGCAATCGGCTGAACGAGATCGAGTGGGGAAACTTCGGCCTTTGCAGCGCCGAAGCTGAGAGAAAGAGCGACGACACAAGCCGACGCGAACAGTGGCAGACGATATTTCATGTTTACCTCTCCGTGGTGATAAGACCTTCACCCACGCGCATTCTGCGGCCCGCTCGCCTGCAAAAGGGCACTTGCGTAAAAGTCATCCTGATCTTTCACGCCGGGTAGCGTGAAGAAATAACCGCCGCCAATTGGCTTGATATACTCTTCCAGAGGCTCGCCATCGAGGCGCTTCTGAACAGTGATAAAGCCCTTTTCCAGATCGGCCTGATAAGCGATGAACAGCAGCCCCATATCGAGCTGACCGGACTTGGTAACGCCATTGGAATAGTTGAACGGACGACGCAAAATCAGATGTTGCTCGGCATTGGCATCGCGTGGATTGGCCAGCCGAATGTGCGAATCCATCGGCGTGACCTTGCCCTCGGGATCTTTTGAATAGTCGGGCACATCGGCTTCGGTTTTGCCATCGAATGGCGCACCGCTATCCTTGTGACGGCCAAAAATTGTCTGCTGTTCCTGCAGCGGTGTGCGATCCCAGCGCTCGACAAAATTACGGATGATACGCACAGCCATATAACTGCCATTCGCGGCCCAAGCCGGTTCACCGTTACCGGGCTGTATCCAGACAATTCGTTCCATCAGGGCTTTGTCAGCAGCATCAGGATTGGCAGAACCATCGCGGAAACCGAGGAAGTTGCGTGCGCTTTCTTTGGCTTTTGGCGAATGCGGTGGCTGCACCGGCACAGAGCCTTCCTGTTTCCAGCGGACCATCAGAAGATCAGGCATGTTCTTCATGATATCGCGCAGCGCATGGATATTGGTGTCTGCGGTGTTCGAGCAAAACTGGATCACCAGATCGCCATGGCAGAGATCTTTTTGCAATGCGTCATTGGGAAAGCCCGTCATGCGCTGCAACTGCTTTGGCTTAAACGGTTTCAAACCAAAACGGTCATCAAAAAGAGAGCTCCCCAACCCCACGGTGATCGTCAGGTTATCAGGGGTAACTGTCGGCCCGAGAATGCCGGAATCCGATGGCGGAAACTTGGGATCTAGGGCCGGCGGCTCACCACCCTTCATGAGAAAGGCAACGCGTTCGGTCAAAAGTCTGAACATACGTTCGAGATCCGCGCGATCTCGAGCCAGGACATCGAACGAAGCGACAAGACCAGTTGCGGGGCGCGGCGTCACAATACCGGGCTGATGCACGCCATAAAATGGTTGGCTCTCCTGCAACTTGTCGCTTTCAGGCGCATTGGTCACGCTTTCCGATGAAAGTGCGTTGTTAGAAGCGCGCGCGTTAGCCGCCTGCGATGCAAATACACTCGCGACACCTGTGGCACCGGCACCGAGCAATAGGGCTCGGCGCGTTGGGGATATCGCGTTGTCTGTTACAGAACTATCGTCTTTGAAAAATTTCTTGGTCATTAATCCACTCCAAGTTGATCGCGGAGTTTTGAAAACTGGTCGGCGAGAGCAGTCGCGCCATCCTTGATTTTCGTCTTCTCGCCAGCAGAAAGCGTGTCATATGCCTTGCCATTCTGCGCACTTAGCATCGCCTTCACGGCAGACACCTGAGCATCAATCCCTTCAAATGCCTTGGGATCGACTTTGACGACGATCGGACGCAATACGTCCGCCGTCTTTGCTGAGCCTTCAACAAGGCCTGCAAATACCTGCAAATCCGTATGTGCGTAACGATCGTCGCCTGTGTCAGCGGCGGTAGACGCAAAGCGGTTGAGCGCTGACGATGTGCCTGCCAGCATCCGGTCAGGCGAAATACGCAAAGCCCGGATACGCTCTTTCAGACCAGCCGCGTCCTGAACAAGCTTGGTGGCGACGGGCTGCAAGCCGTCCAGCGACTTCTGTTCAAAGAGCCCATATTCAATGCGATGCAGACCACCAAAGGCCGAGTCCTGCTCGCGCTTTTCAAAGAAATCGGCGCGTGCATTGATCGCTGTATCAAGATCGGAGAATGCTTCTGAAACGGGAGCAATGCGGGCATAAGCTTCTCGCGCTGGCGCATAAGCGGCCCGTGCGGCTTCGATATCGCCGCTTGAAACGGCATCTGAAAGCGTTGCGACAGCCTTCTGGAACCCGGCCACTTCGGTAGCGAGATAAATCTGATATTCCGCCAGCGCACCAAGGAAAGCGGTTAGCGGCATCTTACCCTTTTCGGCTTCGCTGCTTGCCGATGGCGTCACAATCAGCTTGCCACGCGGATTGGAAAGAAGGCCGCAAGTAATCTGGTATTCGCCTGGTGAAAGCTTGGCGGAAAGTGTCTGCTTGAAGCCCGGTGCGATATTCTCGCGCTCTTCAAGAACCATCACCCCGTCGAGAATTTCCCACTCGACCGAGCGGTCAGATTTGTTGATAACTTCAAAAACCGTGCGCCCCGCCGGAACCGTCAGTTCATTTGGATCGCAGCTTTTCGCATTGACCACGATCTGCACTTTGCCATCGTCCTCTGCATGGCGCGATTTATCTGAAACCCGCGAAGCGTAATAGAAAGCAGCACCAGCCGCCAGCACCAGCAGAATGGCCAGCACCAGAACCGCTCGCACGAGGTTGCGGGAGAATGGGGCAGCAGGTTTTGGGCTTTGCGGCTTGGTCATGGAAAATCTCGATTAAACTGTCTGCTTCGCCGGCGCGTTTTGCGCAGGCGCGGAAGATGGGATCAGGAAAATAATAAGCGCAGGTACGAGGAAGCCGAGATAAGCCACCACTTCGCTGACCGTCGGCGTCGCGATATAACCGAAGATACCAGCCAGAACGGAGCCAAGCGTGCTATCGAGCGGCAGGATTTCGCTCGTGTCGAACACAACCATCTGGAAGTGGTTCCAGATGCCAGCCTCATGCAGGGCCATTACCGAATTTGCGAGAATGCCGGCTGCGATAATCAGGATGAAAACGCCGGTCCAACGGAAGAAGCGGCGCAGATTGAGTTTCAGGCCACCACGGTAGATACCGTATCCAACGAGAGCAGCAAGCAGAACACCGAGCAATGCACCAAGCGGCGCAGCGCCACCCTCGCTCTGCTGGAATGCGGCGAGCAGGAAGAAGACCGACTCAAGCCCCTCACGGGCCACAGCAAAGAATACCATCAGGATCAGGCCAAAGCCCTTATGCGTGGGCGTTTCGAACGCCGCATCAATCGAATGATGCAGTTCCGCCTTGATCGAACGTGCTGCTTTACGCATCCAGAAAACCATGGAGGTCAGAACAAAAACAGCAATGAGTCCGATGATAGCTTCGAAAAGCTCCTGCGCCTTCTGCGGAAATTCTGCGCTTACGAGCTGGAGGATTGCACCAACTGCCAACGACATCGCCAGAGCCAACAGCACGCCAATCCATACAACAGGCATCCAGGCGCTACGCCCGGTCTGATGCAGATAGCTTGCAATAATACCAACGATCAGCGCAGCTTCAACGCCTTCACGAAACATAATAAGAAATGGCACGAGCATTAACAAACAATCCAGTACGGTTGAATCTGCCTGAGAAGCACTCTCATGCGATGGCCAGAGCATCGGCCAACATGATCGTTTGAAGGAAATCGTTCTCAGTTTTTACCCGTCGCAATTGCCCACATGAAACCGCTTAGCGCTTTTGCAGCAAATGCAATTGATCCCCCAGCAGCTTGTCAGGCTACTGTTGATCACTAACCTATTTATAACTCTGCATGCCTTCCCGCAACAAAAATGAACATGAGAATCATAGTATTGTTTTAGAATTATTCTAATGATTTCAGAGATTTATGGAGAAGTTTATATAAATCCTAATGGAACTGCTGACATGCGTAGCAATTATTTTTAGACCTATCTTACGGAAATATAATCGATTTTGACCTTTCAGACATATTTGAAAGATGTTGTTGGACAGCTAATCGCTTTAAAAAGGGCATACACAGGATTGTGAAAAGTTTCAGAATTTTCCGAAATGGTCAAAAATTTCGCGTTTTGGGGGTTGAAGAATAGTTGCAACAGGTCCATATGACAGGTGCTTACCGCTTGCGCCTCCTCCCATTGCGCGCGGTAAGTGTTCCCCTCTGGAGGTTTGCCTATATGGCACCTTCATAACTTAGCCGGACTTTTTAGTCCGGCTCTTTTTTTGTTTAAATTTCAGAAACTTATATGAAAAAACAAAAGTGCCGCGTTACCCCAGCACTTTTGAAAAGACACAATTTCTCGGCATCCAGAACAGTTTGTAAGAAGCAGATTCTCATTCACTCCCTGCTTTGGAAAAGTAGTTCTTCGCCTGATCGGTGCCAAACAAAATAAGCGCCTGCGACCAGGAATCATATTGCGAACGGAGCAGAAGAGTACCGCTCCGTTCGCTCACTTAATAAAGTGTTATCAGCCGTACGACGCAACCGGCGGACATGAACAGATAAGATTTCTGTCACCACCCACGTTATCGACGCGACTGACCGGCGGCCAATATTTAGCCGTCGTGTCAAAATCGCCGCTCAACGCGCTTCCCGGAAACACTGCTTCCTCACGGGTGTATGGATGTGTCCATTCTGTTGCCAGCGTATCACTTGCGGTATGTGGAGCATTGACAAGTGGATTGTCATCCGCAGGCCAGACGCCGTCGGCAACCTTCTTTGCTTCGCCTGCAATGGCAATCATTGCGTCGCAAAGACGATCGATTTCCGACTTCGGCTCAGACTCGGTTGGCTCAATCATCAGCGTTCCGGCAACCGGCCATGACATGGTCGGCGCATGGAAACCATAGTCGATAAGGCGCTTGGCCACGTCTTCCACGGTTATGCCTGCACTATCCTTGAGAACACGCGTATCCACGATGCACTCATGCGCCACACGATCATGCCCGCCGGTATAGAGGATCGGATAAGCGTCCTTCAGACGATGCGCAATGTAGTTGGCGTTGAGGATTGCAGCCTCGGTTGCCTTCTTGAGACCTGCGCCGCCCATCATGCGGATATACATCCACGTAATGACCAGAATAGATGCACTGCCAAACGGTGCTGCGGAAACAGCGTGCTTGGAACCGAGATCAACATGACCTGGCAGATATGGCACCAGATGCTTGGCAACGCCAATCGGACCAACACCCGGACCGCCGCCGCCATGCGGAATGCAGAAGGTCTTGTGCAGGTTCATGTGGCAGACGTCTGCGCCAATATCGCAAGGACGCGCAAGGCCAACGAGTGCATTGAGGTTGGCGCCGTCGAAATAGACCTGACCGCCATTGTCATGGACGATCTCGCAGAACGCCTTGATACCTTCTTCGAACACGCCATAGGTCGACGGATAGGTAATCATGAACGCCGCAAGATTGTCACGATGCTTCTCAGCCTTGGCTTTCAGATCATCAATGTCGATATCGCCGTCCGGGCGGCAGTTGACCACGACAACGCTCATGCCAGCCATCGACGCGCTGGCAGGATTGGTGCCATGTGCAGACGATGGGATCAGGCAGATGTTGCGATGACCTTCACCACGTGACTGGTGATAGTGACGGATTGCGAGAAGGCCCGCATACTCGCCCTGACTACCAGCGTTTGGCTGTAGCGATACGCCTGCAAAGCCCGTGACTTCACAAAGCCATGCTTCGACATCCGAAGTCATCTTGGCATAGCCGGTCGTTTGTGCTGCAGGTGCGAATGGATGCAGATTGGCAACCGTGTTCCAGCTCACTGGCATCATTTCTGCTGCCGCATTGAGCTTCATCGTGCAGGAGCCAAGCGGGATCATCGCACGATCAAGCGCCAGATCCTTATCGGCCAAACGACGCAGGAAGCGCATCATCTCGGTTTCTGAACGGTGCGAATGGAACACGTCCTGTGTCAGGAAACCCTCACCTCGGCGTTTTGCAGGTACGAGCAGATCGTCGTTACCGACTGCCTTCGCCCCAAACAGTACGGCAAGGGCTGCAAGATCTTCTTCGGTCGAGGTTTCATCGAAAGTCACACCAACCATATCGGCATCAAGGATGCGGATGAGACGACCACCCTTGTCTGCTTCGTCAGCAATGGCCTGCGCCTTGCCGGAAACCTTTATGGTGACGGTGTCGAAAAGGCTGTCGCCTGCAATTTCGACACCCGCAGCCTTGAGGCCCGTTGCGAAGCGAGACGCAAGGCCCGCAACACGCGTTGCGATGGCTTGCAGGCCTGCCGGGCCATGCCAGATGGCAAACGAAGCTGCCATATTGGCGAGCAGTGCCTGTGCGGTGCAGATGTTCGAAGTCGCCTTGTCACGCCGGATATGCTGCTCGCGGGTCTGGAGAGCCAGACGGTAAGCCGCGCGGCCATGTGCATCAACCGACTGGCCAACGATACGGCCCGGAATGATGCGGGTCAGCGGCTCGCTTACTGCGAGATATGCAGCATGTGGACCGCCAAAGCCCATTGGCACGCCATAACGCTGCATGGAACCAACAGCCATGTCAGCGCCCCACTTGGCGGGCGCTTCCAGAATGGTGAGTGCCAGCGGATCGGCAACAGCGATAACAAGAGCGCCCTTGGCCTTGGCATCGGCGATTACAGCGGTGAAATCGCCATAAACGCCGCGCGTATCCGGCCATGGCACGATGACGGCAGCGGTGTTGTCGTCAACAGCACTTCCGGCTTCAACCTGCCAGCCCAGTGGCTCTGCACGGGTGTTGATCACATCCACGCTCTGCGGATGCAGATCACCTGCAAGCAGAATCCGCGAGCGCTTGTCTCGGTGCTGACGAACTGCAACGCCCACAGCTTCTGCAACAGCAGTTGCTTCATCCAAGAGCGATGCACAGGCGACCGGGAGGCCGGTTAGTTCTGCAACAAGTGTCTGGAAGTGAAACAGAAGCTCCAGACGGCCTTGACTGATTTCCGACTGATATGGCGTGTAAGCCGTGTACCAGGCCGGATTTTCAAACAGGTTGCGCTGAATGACAGGGGGTGTCTGCGCACCATGATAACCCGCACCGATGAAGCTCTTCTTCACCACATTGCGGTCCATGATTTCATTAAGCTCGGCAAGGGCTGCGTGTTCGTTCAAAGCCGCTGGCAGATCAAGTGCGCGGTTTAAGCGGATGGATGCTGGAACAGCTTGCGTGATCAGCGTTTCCATTGAAGGAAGACCGAGCGCCGCAAGCATTGCGCGCTCATCTTCCACGCGTGGCCCGATATGACGGGCAACAAAGGGGAGAACCTGTTGCGTCATCTTTTTATCCTACGAGTTTGTCATAACCGGCCTTGTCGAGAAGCCCCGAAAGCTGGCCTTCATCGGAAAGCTTAAGTTTGAACAGCCAGCCATCGCCTTCTGCAGCTTGATTAACGAGAGCCGGATCGCTCGAAACGGCGTCGTTGACTTCAACGACTTCGCCGTCGACTGGCGCATAGACGTCGGAAGCGGCCTTGACCGACTCCACAACCACGATGCTCTCGCCCTTGGCGACTTTGCGACCGATTTCCGGCAGGTCTACGAATACGAGGTCGCCCAGCTGTTCCTGTGCGTGGATCGTGATGCCGACGGTGGCAACGCCACCTTCGACGCTGATCCACTCATGATCTTCGGTGAACAGGATATTGGCCATGGAAATCATCCTTTGCGATAGCGATGCGGTGTGAAGGGAAGTGCATGAACATCAACGGGAACCTTGTTACCGCGGACGTCTGCGAAAATGCGGGTGCCGGGGACTGCGAGGCTTGCCTCGACATAACCCATGGCAACCGGGAAACCTGCAGATGGGCCAAAACCACCCGATGTGACTGTGCCAATCTGAAAACCGGATTCGTCAAAAAGTTCGGCGCCGCCACGTACTGGCTGGCGGCCTTCCGGCTTAAGTCCAACCCGCTTGGCGGTTGCACCCTTGGCAATCGCATCGAGCACGGCTTTGGCGCCATTAAAGGCAGCCTTTTCACGCACAGGCTTGGTGATTGCCCATGTGAGACCGGCAGAGACCGGATCGGTTTCCGGCGTGATGTCCTGACCGTGCAGGCAAAGACCCGCTTCAAGGCGCAGGCTGTCGCGGGCAGCAAGACCGATCCATTCGACGCGTTCGTCGGCCAAAAGCTTTGTTGCAAGCGCGCGCGCCTCATCGGCAGGCAAGCCAATCTCAAAACCATCTTCGCCAGTATAACCCGAACGGGTCATGAACCAGTTGGGATTAGGTTCAAAGCCGCTCATAAAACCGAGTTCTGCACCTTTCAGACCGGCATCATTAATCACGCTTTCGGCTTCCGGACCCTGAATAGCCAAGAAAACGCGATCCAGCGGATTGACCGTTACATCCTTGCCAGATGCTGCTTCATTGAGATGCTCAATATCGGCTATAGCGTTACCCGCATTGGCGACAACCATGAAACGGTTTTCGCCAAGGCGCGTGACAATAAGATCGTCAAGAACGCCGCCCTGTTCATTGAGAAAGAAAGTATATTTCGACTGGCCGGTTTTCAAAACCGAAGGATCAAGCGGACAGGTTTCGCTCAAAAGCGCAATTGCATCTGCGCCCGAAACTTCAATCAGCTTCATATGAGAAATATCGAAAAGGCCGACATGTTCACGCGTGTGAAGATGTTCCTTCATAACGCCAAGCGGATAGGTGATCGGCATGTTCCAGCCAGCAAAACCGCCAAAGCGTGCGCCAGCTTCCTCATGCAGATCCTGCAAAGGCAGGGTATTCAAGTGTGCGGTATCGCCCATAACAACTCCAGAGTCGCACGTATGCCTCCGCGAAATGCGGTTGCTTCGTGCCCCTCTGTCTCAAGCCTGAGAGACTCGCATAGCTATAAAGCTATACTTACACCTTCGGCGCAGGGTTTCCCCCGACTTTCCAGAGTTGCCTTACCCACCTGCGGTTCCTTGTACCTGAGAGATTTCGGGCGATTTCCCCTTCGGTGGCCGACTTGCGTCAGCTCTCTCCCGCAGACAAACAGTGACAGAACCATCTCTTAAAAGCGCAAAGCTCCATCACACGACATTAAGTCACTTAGCTTAAACTGTTTCTGGAGTCATGTATAATTATTGTCACAAGACGACAATTCCCGGGAATTTTGCGACAAAAATTGCATGGATTTCCCCCCTAAGCCGAAAGAATAACTTTAAGTTCCGGGCAAACAGGGCAATACACAGCAAATGCATTGCACTGTCGCTTCATTCGAAGGAATATTCTCTTGTGTAGACGTAGAATTGGCACGGTAATCGTTCTGTCTTTATCATGTGCAACCGCAGCTTATAGTAACGAACCATCCAAAGCAGACTACCTTTCCTTTGCGGAGCGATCATGGAAACATTTTCAATGCGGCTATCTTCATGAAGCCGCTATGGGTCATAATATAACCGGCATACAGTTTACGCGCCGGGGCTTTGAACTTGGCAAACAGTTTTTTGATGCGGTGAAACACGGGAAAATAAACCAGATGGACTTCACCCTGAAAACGCCGCGCGATTTCTGGGTAAGCATCACAGAATTATCGCCCGAATTCGATCTCGGACGCGCTTCGATCATTGCACAACATCAAATGGCAAGTGAAATAGTCGCCTTCAATCAAAACCTTCCTGCGACACTTAATGAGATCAAAGACAGCGGTTTTCAGATCGATAACGAACAAACCGCAAGCAATGCGATTGAGCGCATTAAAATCGAAAACTGCGATTATGAAGATTTGGGCTTTTCAGCAGAAATAACAAAGAACATACGGGAAAATGCCCTGCGCGGACCCATGCTTTTAAATAGCAGAAAACCACCAGAAAAAAGGTGATTTGGGCATGCTCCTGATGATTGTGATTATAAAATGGCCAAGCTGCGCAAAAGCCATGCAATCGACAGGCTAAATTGCACAGCAGCTATGCAAATCTGGCTCTCCACTTCTCAAAACTTAGGACCTATATGCTGGTCGCAACACAGAGAGATAAGATTTACTAGGTGAGAGAAATGAACCTGATCCGCTCGTACAATAACTGGCGCCGCTACCGTAACACGGTAAACGAACTGAGCCGCCTGAGCCCACGCGAACTGAACGACCTCGGCATTCTGCCTTCGGAAATCTCGTTCGTTGCACGCAAGGCAGCCGCTCGTTAATAGCGCGACCAAAAGGCTACAGCCTTTTATAAGAACCGCAGCACTTAAACCACGCGGTTCTACAGTTTCTAGGTTTTTCACCGGGGTGTTTCCTCCTCCCATTTGCCTCGGTGATATATAGGCCGGACCTCCTCCTCCCATTCCGGTCTAACCCTAAACAACACCCGCCGTCCTCCCACGGCGGGTGTTGTTTTTTTATACAGCTTTGCGTATGGCAGATGCTACTTTTTCCCGGTCTATATGATCGATCAAAATCGATACCGCAAAGACGATCAATCCAGCAGTTGCAAGGAAAGCACCAACTGTTCCGGTCGCAGTCCAGCCATATCCCCACGCGATTGCCAAGCCGCCTAGCCACGCACCCAAAGCGTTGGCAAGATTGAGTGCGGAATGGTTCATTGCCGCCGCAAGTGTTTGGGCGTCAGCAGCTACATCCATTAGTCTTGTTTGCAGAGCAGGCACCAATGCAAATCCACCGCCAACGAGAAGCACGCTCAGAAATGCGGTTACGGGATGCTGCATCAATAGCGGGAATGCCAGCATTACAATCATATCGTAAACAAGCACCCCGCCAACCGTACCCATAACAGAACGGTCAGTGAGCTTTGAACCGATGATATTTCCCAGTACCATACCAAAACCGAACATGGCAAAAACAACCGGCATCCACTTCATATCGACATGCGAGACTTGCGTGATGGTTGCCGCGACATAGGAAAAGACTGAGAATAGTCCGCCGGTGCCGACAGCACCAATCGCGAGCGTCAACAAAACCTGTTTGCGACGCAGCGCACCCAGTTCGCGCAGCGGTGACGCACCGTCTTCTGCCGGCTGCCTTGGAACGAAGACAACTATCATCAACATCGTCAAAATGGCGATCAGCCCAACGGCCGCAAACATTGCGCGCCATCCGGCCATCTGTCCCAGCCATGTTGCCAATGGAGTACCGACAAGTGTCGCGACCGTTAATCCGGTCATAACCCGCCCAACGGCTTGCGCACGTTTTCCAGGCTCGGCCATGGAAGCAGCAATCAGCGAAGCGACGCCGAAATAAGCACCATGCGGAAAACCCGCAACAAAGCGCATAATAATCAGACCACCGTAATTCTGCATAAAGGCACTTGCTAGATTGCCGAAGGCAAACAGCGCCATAAACAGAAAGACAAGTTTGCGACGGTCAAGCCGGGCACCAAAGACCGCCAGAATTGGCGCACCAATCAGCACACCCAGAGCGTATGAACTTATCAGATGTCCAGCGGAAGGCATATCGACATTGAGGTCACCCGCAATATCAGGCAGAAGCGCCATGATCGCGAATTCACCCGTTCCAATGCCGAAACCGCCGATAGCGAGCGCGAGTTCAGCAAGCCGTGCGGAAGAGCGCGGAGAATTATTCGGCAACAAAGCCGAAGGCTGGGTTTTTGACATGGATGGGCCTGAAAGAATGGAGGATGTCGGATAAGCCTACCATTCCCTTCACACAAACGCGATATGGTTTATTACGGCCACAAAGCGTTATCGTGCTGCTTATTTTGCTGCCACAACCTCGATTTCGACCTTGAATTCTTCGCGTGTAAAGCCAGAAACAATCATCAGCGTCGAAGCCGGTGCAGGTTGCGGAAACAACCGGTCACGCACATCCATATAGGGGCGCATATAAGCGCGATCCGTCACATAGGCGTTGATACGCACGGCATCGGAAAGCTCCATGCCTCCATCACGCAGAATGCGGCGGATGTTTTCAAAGCAAAGCTCAGCTTGCGCGGCTGCATCGTCCGGCACCGATCCATCTGGCGCAATGCCAAGCTGCCCCGAACAGAAAATCAGCTCGGCCCCCTCCCTCACCTTAACGCCATGGCTATAGGCGGCAAAGGGAGCAGCCATATCGGCTGGAAGCAAATGTTTCAAAACAGTCATTTTATGTCCTTAGGCTTTTGGCATCGACGCCAGCAATTGTTTGAGCCGCGCAGCGCCTGCTGCAATGTCGTCTTCCGTGGGATTGATACCAGCCGCCAGCAATCGACGCGCCATCATGTGATCCGCTGGACGATTGACGGAATCAACCGCAACGAGCTTCTCACCTGCAAAATGAAACACCGAAAAAGCATTATCCTCGAGACTGCCTGACAGAATATGACGGTCGGCATCGAACGACAGCCCAGCCGTCTGTAACTTCATGTCGCCCTGATCCGACCAAAACCACGCCACATCACGAAATGGTGTAGCGCGACCGACAATCGAGCGCGCAACATGCTTGGCCTGATCAGTGGCATTCTGCACTGATTCCAGTCGCACGCGGCGACCCGCATGGAAATGATCGTAGCTTACGCAATCGCCAATCGCATAAACATGCTCACTCGACGCACGCATATGCTCGTCCACCACGATACCATTATCGACAACAAGTCCGGTGTCGGTCGCAAGCTCGACATTTGGGACAGCGCCCGTCCCCAGCACCACCATATCAGCCGGAAAAAGCGTGCCATTCGCCGCTTTCACACCTGTCACGCGCCCGTCTTTGCCTTCAATGGCTTCAACACCCACCCCCGTCAGAAGCGTGATATCCGCAGCACGGCTGCGCGCTTCGACATGTGCTGAAACATGTGTGGCAACCGAACGACCCAGCACGCGAGTGGCTGCTTCAATCAGAACGGTCCTTTTTCCAAGAGCGACAGCACTATGCGCCATTTCAAGGCCGATAAAGCCGCCACCGATAATCACCACATTTTCAACACGCGGCATAATATCGGCAATGCGGCGCGCATCACCCAACCGGCGTAGTGTGACAACGCCATCAAGACCAACGCCCGGCATATCGGGAATGCGGGCGCGCGCACCGGTCGCAAAAACCAGCTCCGACCACCCAAGCACCTCGCCGTCATCAAGCGTGACAGTCTTGTCAGCTAAAGACACCTGTTCAACGCTACGCCCAAAAAGCATTTCAATATTATTATCGCGATAAGCGTTCTCCGGACGCAGCACCAAAATCCCGCTTTCAGGTGCTTTCAGATAAGACTTGGAAAGCGGCGGCTTGTGATAGGGAATTTCCTGTTCATCATTGATCAGGACGATTTCTCCCGCATAGTCTTCCTGTCTCAGACTGATTGCAGCCTGCGAACCTGCATGGCCCGCGCCAATAATAATGCATCTGTTGTCCATCGGACCTCCGGGAATTTTCCGCGCATCATAATCATGTGGCGGGCTGTCGCGTGGCGAATTCGTCACGGATTCACACCTTAATTGCATGCATCGCCATTTTTTTAAACATTTAGTTTGACCGATTGGTCAGATTGTTTAGTAAAAAGCTTCCACGCCTCCCAAGAATGCAGGAGCCTCCACCTTGAAAAGATACTGGGCTGATTACACGAGCGAAGCGTTCTCCCGCCTCGAGCGTGAAAAGATCGTGGCAGTTCTGCCCGTTGGTGCAATTGAACAGCACGGGCCTCATCTGCCGCTGGCCGTGGATGCGGCGATTGTGGATGGCATGGTGAAAGAAACCATCGCCCGCCTGCCCGCTGAAAGCCACGCGCTTTTTCTGCCAACGCAGGCTATCGGCAAGAGCAATGAGCACAGCCTTTATCCCGGAACGCTGACATTCTCTGCAGAGACACTCATTCGCATGTGGTGTGAAATTGGTGCCTGCGTCGCTGCAAGCGGCGTTCGTAAAATGGCGCTGTTAAACAGCCATGGCGGCCAGATCACGGTGATGGACATTGTGGCGCGCGAATTGCGCATCAAGCACAATCTCATGGTGTTCAGCGTCAACTGGTTTGGCCTCGGAATGCCTCAAGGCGTTTACAGCGAGCATGATCTCAAGCACGGCATTCATGCCGGTGACATGGAAACATCTGTCATGCTTGAATTCCACCCGGATCTGGTGGACATGTCGAAAGCGAAGAATTTCCGCACATTGACCGAAACGCTTGCTTCTGATTACAAGCATCTGTCGCTCGGCGGTGGCGCGAAGCCCGCTTGGCAGATACAGGACATCAATCCTTACGGTGCCGCTGGCGATGCTACGCTCGCGTCTGCCCAAAAAGGCCGCAAGACCATCGACTTTGCTGCCGAGCGGCTGGTCGAGGTGTTGGCCGAGATCGAACGAGCGCCGCTCTCGTGGCTCGATAACCAACCTGCCTGGTAAGGACGATGAGCGTGGCCCCCAACTCGCAGACTCCATCTTCCCTCATCAATATCAACAGCGTCTATAAGCAATATGGCACGGGCGTTATTGCGGTCAGCGACATGTCGCTCAAGATCGAACAAGGTCAATTCGTAAGCTTTCTCGGTCCATCGGGCTGCGGCAAGAGTACAGCACTTCGCATGATTGCAGGCCTTGAATCCATTTCGGCAGGCGACATTCACGTCAATGGCCATGCACCGGGCAAAGGCCCCATAGGTGCTCAGGATATCGGCTTTGTGTTTCAAGAACCAACGCTCATGCCGTGGGCCAGCGTTTTCGACAATGTTTATTTGCCGCTCCGTCTTTCCGGCATGTCACGCAAGCAAGCTACACCGCGCGTCGAAGAAGTGCTCACTCAGGTAGGGCTGTCCCGCTTTGCCAGCGCATATCCCCGTGAACTCTCCGGTGGCATGAAGATGCGCGTTTCTATTGCCCGCGCACTGGTCACGCGTCCGCGCCTTCTGCTGATGGATGAGCCTTTTGCGGCGCTCGATGAAATGACGCGATTCAAGCTCAACAATGATGTTTTACGTCTCTGGCAGGAGCACGGCCTCACTGTCATCTTCGTTACGCACAGCGTTTATGAATCTGTCTATCTCTCAAACCGCGTCATCGTTATGGCCGCACGCCCCGGACGCGTGGTTGCGGATATCGCTATTGAAGGCAGCTATCCACGCGCTGAAAACTTCCGCACCACGGAAGATTACGCCAAGGATTGCGCACGGGTTTCGGATGCGCTCACCGCAACTCTTTCGTCGCAAGACATCGACCATTGAGGACAGGAATCATGCAAGACCAAACGCCTGTTCTGAATTCCGAACAACATCGCCTCGCCCGCAGAGACCGCAACCTGCGGATCATCATGCCAACGCTTGCGATCATCATCGCACTTGGTATCTGGGAAGGTCTGGTGCGCTATTATAACGTGCCGCATTACCTGATCCCGGCCCCGTCGCTCATCGGCGAAACGCTGATTAAAGACGGGCCATCGCTGATGACTTCGATGTGGTTCACGGTCAAGCTCACACTGATTTCGCTGCTCTGCGCGATTGTCGGCGGCGTGCTGCTGGGAATGATCTTCGCACTGTCGCGACCAATCGAAATGGCTTTCTTTCCATTTGCCGTCATTCTTCAGGTAACACCGGTGATTGCCA
The DNA here is from genome assembly GCF_014397025.1 of Ochrobactrum sp. Marseille-Q0166. Lineage (NCBI taxonomy): Bacteria > Pseudomonadati > Pseudomonadota > Alphaproteobacteria > Hyphomicrobiales > Brucellaceae > Ochrobactrum > Ochrobactrum sp. Marseille-Q0166. The sequence continues at coordinate 1,437,700 of NZ_JACJUO010000002.1, forward strand.
TTGCACCGCTGATCCTGATCTATGTGCGCGATACATTTTCAGCCCTGTTGATCTGTGCATGGATCGTGGCCTTCTTCCCGATCCTGTCAAACACGGTCATCGGCCTGCGTAGTGCCGATCATAATCTGCGCGATCTCTTCAAGCTCTACCGTGCCTCACCATGGCAGCGTCTGCGCTATCTGCTTGCTCCAAGCGCCCTGCCGTATTTTATGGCGGCGCTCAAGATCGCCGGTGGCCTTTCGCTTATCGGTGCTGTGGTGGCCGAATTTGTTGCAGGCAGCGCCGGACAAAGCACGGGCCTCGCGTCACGCATTCTGGAATCGAGCTTCCGCAATGAAATTCCGCGCATGTTTGCTGCACTTTTCCTCGTCTCACTACTTGGTATTGTGATTTTCCTGATAACAAGTTGGCTGTCGCGCCTTGTGCTGGGACGCTGGCATGAAAGCGAGATTCGACGTGAACGTTAAAAGCGAGGAAACTGATATGCTTAAAGGCGTCGCAATTGCTGGCCTGAATGGTCAATACGACATCTGCATCGAAGGTGATCGCATTGCATCGCTAACGCCTTCGCAAGCGACAGGCCGCGGCTTTATCACACCACTCTTCGCTGATTTGCATGTGCATCTCGACAAGACATTCACCATTGGCCGCATTGCCGATCGCGGCAGCGCCAAGGTCGAATGTCTGTTCGATGCCATTAATCTCATGAATATCGACCGCGAGAGCTGGAATGCCGACGATATTCGCGCGCGCGCCACGCGCGGCCTTGAGGCAGCATATGCGCATGGCGTTGGCGCCATCCGAACCCATGTTGACTGGACATCACCAGACGTGCCGACCGCATGGCCAGTGCTGAACGAAATGCGCAAGGAATGGAAAGACCGCATCAATCTTGAACTCGCCGCGCTTATCCATGGCGATATCGTGCTTGATGCCGGTGCTGCGATTGCTGAGCGCGTGGCAAAAGATGGCGGTGTGCTTGGCGCTTTCTTCTATCGTAATCCTGATCTTGAAGCCAAAATCGAAGAAATGTTTCGTCTTGCCGTCCGGCATGATCTCAAGCTGGACTTTCACGTCGATGAGGGACTCGAACTGGAAGCGGATGGCTTCTCGGTGATTGTCGCTGCAACCAAGCGTCACAACATGGCAGGCCGGGTGCTCTGCGGTCACGCCTGTTCGCTTTCGCTGCGGTCGTCCGAAGAATTAAACCGAATTCTCGATGCCGCAGCGGATGCGGGAACCGCGCTTGTGTCGCTGCCGACATCCAATCTCTATCTGCAAGACAGGCTTGGTGGAAAATCACCACGTCTTCGTGGTGTCGCACCGCTTAAAGAAGCGCGTCGGGCGGGCATGGACGCCATGCTTGGCTCCGACAATGTGCGCGACGCCTTCTACCCTTATGGCGACTACGATCCGCTTTCGGTTCTGCGCCTCGCAGCCCCGGTTTGCCACCTTGATCCGGATGAATGGCTCGACAGTATCACCACCCTGCCCGCCCGTTTCATTGGAAGCGACCGCGTAAAGGAACTGTCGGCAGGTGGGGCTGCGAATTTTATCTGGCATGATGCCAAAGACATCAACGATCTCATCAGCCGTCCTCAGGCACGTCGCGTCGTCTGGCGCGATGGCAAACAAAGTTAATCGGAGAACCCCATGAATTCTGCCGCGCCACAGCGCATCTATGACTGGGCCGCTTTTCGTGCCGAAATCGAAGGTATCCGCATTTATGACGATCCCAAGCAGGTCGAACTTCGGTCCCGCGATTATTTCTGGTATAGTCCGATCCTGACAGAAGATATCGGCCATTATCTGGGCGATCTCGTCGTCATCCCAAAAGATCAGGATGAAGTGCGCCGGGTGGCAGCCGCTGCCGCGAAGCTACGCATTCCGATCACCGTTCGCGGTGGCGGCACCGGCAATTACGGCCAGTGCGTTCCGCTCGAAGGCGGTGTCATTCTCGACATGACCAAGATAGATCGCGTCATCTCAATCGAACCGGGCAAGGTTCGCGTTGAAGGCGGCGCTCGTATTTCGCGCCTCGACGATGCGGTACGCGAAACTGGTCAGGAACTTTTGATGTATCCTTCGACCCGCCGCATCGCCACTATTGGCGGCTTTTTCTCAGGCGGTTCGGGTGGCATCGGTTCGCTGCGCCACGGCATGTTGCGGGATGATGGTAATGTCTATTCGGTCAAGGTTATGACTGTTGAGCCAGAGCCGAAAATTATCGAACTGACAGGCCGTGACATCCATAAAGTGCAGCACGCCTATGGCACTAACGGCATCATTCTTGAGCTTGAAATAGGTCTCACCAAAGCGACAGAATGGGTACATACTGCAGCATTATTCGATACTTATGAGGCAACGCTAAAATTTTGCCTTAAAGCACTCGAAAACAATCTGGACTGTTATCTGCTGACGACGGTAGACCGCCGCTTCGCGCGCTTTTATACCAAGTTCGGTGATCTTTTCCCATCCGACAAGGATGCGGTTTTCGCGATGATCGCACCAGAAGAACTGGAACGTTTCGAACAGCTGGCGACAGAATTCGGCGGCAAAGTTTCATTCTCGATGACACTGGATGAACTTCACAAAGCAGGGCTTCAGCCTGCTTACGAATGCGGCTGGAACCACACGACGCTTCAGGCGCTGAAAGCAGAGCCCGGCTGGACCTATTTGCAGGTTGCCTATCCACGTCCGTTCGAGATCGATGTGGTTACACGCCAGATCGAACGCTATGGCGAAACGCAATATATGCATCATGAGATGGCGCGTCTGGAAGGCGAAGTGCAGATTTTTGCTCTGCCGCTTGTACGCTTTGAAGGTCGTGATGAGATGTATCGCCTGATCGAAGAGCTGGAACAGGTTGACGGCTGCGATATTTACGATCCTCACGCCTATACCATCGAAGATGGCGGTATGAAAGAAATCGACAGCGTGCAAATTGAATTCAAAAAGCAGGCTGATCCTTATGGATTGCTTAATCCAGGCAAAACCCGCGGCTGGACAGCCGACATGGTAGCTAAAGACTAATTAAGGGGAACGAAAATGAAAAAGGCACTCGTCGCAGCATTTGCTGCACTTTCCTTGGGCTTTTCCGCACAGATGGCCTATGCACTCGATAAGGTGACGCTCGGCACCAACTGGCTGGCGCAGGCTGGGCACGGCGGCTTCTATCAGGCAGTTGCCGATGGCACATATGAAAAATACGGCCTCGACGTGAAGATCGAAATGGGCGGACCACAGGTCAACAATCGCCCGATGCTGGCCGCCGGTCGTCTCGACTTTCTGCTAACCGGTAATCTGCTTTTATCGTTCAACAACGTTGCCAACGGCGTTCCAACAGCGGTTGTCGCGGCTTTTTATCAAAAAGACCCGCAGGCACTGATGGCGCATGAAGGCGAGTACAAGGATTTTAAAGACCTGGCAAATGCCGAAACGATCCTGATCTCGAAGGATGGCCAGTTCTCTTTCTGGCCATGGCTGGTCAAGGAATTTGGCTTCAAGGACGAGCAACTCCGGCCTTATGGCTACAGCCTTGCGCAGTTCCTTGGCGACAAGAAAACCGTACAGCAGGCCTATGCCACAGCGGAGCCGATCTATGCTGAAAAGGAAGGCGCGAAAATCACAACTTTCCTGCTCGCCGATCAGGGCTTCAACACCTATGCCAATACGATTGAAACCCGCCAGCAGCTGATCGAAGAAAACCCGGATCTTGTACAACGCTTTGTGACAGCTTCGATTGAAGGTTGGAACAACTTCCTCTATGGCGACAACAGCAAAGCCTACGAGCTGATCCTCAAGGACAACGCAGATATGAGCAAGGAAACACTGGATGCAGAGCTTGCTCGTCTCAAGGACTTGCAGCTTATCGATGGCGGCGACACTTTGGAAAAGGGCATCGGCGCCATCGATATGAACCGCGTCAAAGGCTTTTACGAATTGGCTCGCAAGTCCGGCATCGTCAGCGGTGAAGAACTGGACATGACCAAGGTTGCGACCGACGCCTTCGTAAACAAGGGCGCAGGCCTCGACATCAAGAAGCAACTGGGCCAATAAGCCCTTGTAATTCAGATAGCGGCTGGCACATATGACAATAGATGACTGGAATGACGATAGTGGCCTGACCGGACGAGATAAGGTTCTCGGCCGCAGGCGTCGCATTCAGGATGCTATACGCACAGCCGCTATCGATGAATTTGCGGAAAAAGGACTGGTGGGAGCGTCAACGCAAGGGATTGCCCAGCGCGCCGGCCTCACCAAGCCGCAACTCCATTATTATATCTCCAGCAAGGAAGAGCTCTACGAAGATATTCTCATCTTCATTCTAGATGAATGGGAAGAAATTTTTCTAGGTGTCAGCGCGGAAACAGATCCGGCAACAGTTATCAGACAATATATTCGCGCCAAGCTCGAATACAGCCAGAAAAACCCCAAAGCCTCGAGACTTTTCACAACTGAGATCGCCAATGGCGCGCCTTTCCTGAGCCGTCACTGGAAGAAACACGTTTCTGCAACGCATAATGCTGTCAAGCTTATTCAGTCATGGGTCGATGATGGCCGTATAAAGCCTGTCGATCCTCTGCTGTTCCAGATGCACATTTGGGCTGTCACCCAGCACTATGCTGACTTTGAAGCGCAGGTCCGCAGTATGATGTCACTCACCAAAGACGAACCGCTGGACCTCGACCGCATAGAAAAGGAAGTCTCGACACTGTTCTTGCGCGCGTGCGGATTGGAGTAAGCATCTGTAATATCTAGCAGCTTTTTCACCCCGTCTAAAAAATGCCAGAAAAGAACCGGCGGACAGGAGAATTAAGTTGCACAGCAAAACAATTGTGCGTTAAAGTTGATTATAAGTTTATGGGAAATGAATTAGTTATTACTGATCATTATTTTATCCTATACAGCATCGACCATCCGCAGGCGGGGGCGATGCATCAAGGAGCAGGTTCTTGGGGAGGAGCCTGCTCCTTTTCTTCTTCATCATATATCATCAAAACTTGCTCTAGAGCGCACCCTGAAAGGAACAAACGCCTAAGGGAAAAATCGGTCCACTGGACTGATTTCTGATCTCGCGTCGATTGGACAAACTTGCTTGTTAAAACAATGGCTTAGAGCGACTATCTGATCCTGTCAGGTCATCACTTTAAAGCTTAGTCTTGACGATCACCGTTTCACTGCGTTCGTATCAAGGTTACAATAAAACCCCGGCAAATACCGGGGTTTTATTCTTTTGAAAGCGGTTACCGTTTATTCAGCAAGCCATTCTTTAACACGGTCAGGATGATCGGCAAGGTACTTATCGACAGCCTTTTCATAAGATGTTTCCTGCGCTTCAAACATTGCTGCTTCAAGTTCACTGATCGGAATGATCATCTTTTCAAGAAGTGATGCAACTTTTGGGTTATCTTCCTTAAAGCCCTTACGCGCTAGTGCATCGATATGCTCGGCGCCGCCCAGTGCGCCTTCCGGATCGGCAAGATAACGAAGCTTATATTTACCGAACATCCAGTGCGGACTCCAGGACGTTGCAACAAACCAGCCATCGGAGCGCGTTGCACGATCGACAGTCGTCAACATTGCAGCTTCACTGGAAATATTCAGCTTATAATCCAGTCCATATTTCTTGATCGCCTCTTCAGAAAGACGTGTCAAACCTGCGCCCGGATCAATACCCTGAATTTCGCCTTTCAGCTTTTCGCGAACTTCTGGCTTCTTGAGATCTTCAATGGAGCTGATTTCACTTTCTGGAATATAATCCGGAACAATCCAACCGAGCTTTGCCCCCTCGTAAAGTGGGCCGAGATTTTCGACCTTGTCTTCAACACGCTTGTAATAATCTGCATGGGTTTCTGGTAACCAGGCCATCATCATGGCATCAATGTCGCCGCGGCTTACGCCCTGATATAGCGGTGCGACATCAGTCTGAACCAGCTCAACCTTCTGTCCGAGATTATCCTCGATGAGCTTGGCTGCAAGTTTGGTGACGAATTCTGCATCAGACCAGGGAGCCCAACCGATTTTAACTGTTTTACTATCCTGCGCGAAGGCTGCTCCAGCAGACAAGCTGCCTGCGACCACCGCTGCGAGACCGAATTTTGTCAGTTTGCCTAACATAACTTCTCCTTTGAATTGAATGGTTCCCGTTATTGTTTTTATGCTTCCTGCTTGCTGAATGCCGATGACGACGGCTCATCTACTGTCTTTTTTGTAAATGACAGCTTTTTGAAATAGCCCAGTAAGCCCCCTGAGTTTCCCTTGCCAAAGCTCTGCGTAATACGGTCGAGGATAACAGCGAGAATGACGACCGCGAGCCCACCTTCAAACCCTTTTCCAACATCTAGGCGCTGAATACCGGTCAATACCGTGTTGCCGAGACCGCCCGCACCAATCATCGATGCGATAACGACCATCGAAAGAGACAGCATGATGGTCTGGTTCATACCCGCCATGATGGATGGCAGGGCATTTGGAAGTTGCACTTTGAAGAGCAGCTGCCGCGATGTACAACCGAATGCAAGGCCAGCTTCAACAAACTCGGAGTGCACTTGACGAATACCGAGGTTTGTCAAGCGTACCACAGGCGGCATTGCAAAAATCACTGTGGCGATCGTCCCTGGCACCGCACCAAGACCAAAAAACATTGCTGCAGGGATAAGATAGACGAAAGCGGGCATCGTCTGCATCAGATCCAGAACCGGACGAACAAGAGATGCCACCGCATCGCTGCGCGCCATCGAAATGCCGAGTGGAATGCCGATGACTACCGCGATGATCGTAGAAGCAAGCACAAGCGACAAGCTTTCCATCGTGCCGCTCCACAGGCCCATGTGGATAATGAGCGCAAGCGCGAGAACCGAAAAAATCGCAAACTTCCAACCAACACGCCAAAGGGCCAAAAGCGTGAGAATTGCAACGCCGCCATAAGGCGGAATTGCGAGAAGAGCATTCTGAATACCATCAGTCACAAAGCCAATTGTGGCTGCTATAACATCAAGCGCTGGCGTGAAATGATCAAGGATGTAGTTAACCACCACATCCGCCCCGCCTCCGATACTAAAATTCAAATCCATGGTTTACCGTCCATTTCAGATCGAGTTACCTATGGCTGGACTATTGTCCAAAACGGGCCAAAGCCCGAAAGCCTGAGAAGATATGGCGCGCAGATCAACCCGCGCGACCGAGCGTCTCGAGCAATGCCGATTTACTGATAGCTCCGAGATACCGATTGTTCCGATCAGTTACAGGTACCGGCCAAGGGCTTTCGGCAACACGCATCAGAAGCCCTGATAGCGGCGCATCGGCCTGTATCGCAGCCGCACCGTCCAACTGATCGTTCTCGGCCTTAAAGTTTCCGCTGGCGAGCGCATCGCGGGTTACAACACCGCGATAAATGCGATCTCCGTCAATTAAAACACCGTAAGATTTTCCGCTCGCATCTAGTCGTTCGAGCGCCGACGACAATTGGGCTGGATCGAAAACAATCAACTCATCTTCACGCGCAACATCCGCTGCCTTGAAGACCCTTGAAACATCAACATTGCGGAAGAACGAGCGCACGTAGTCATTAGCCGGTGCAGAAACGATTTCGTTGGGCGTTCCGACCTGCACGACCTTGCCGTGCTGCATGATGCAGATCCGATCACCGATGCGCATGGCTTCATCAATGTCATGACTGACGAAGATGATCGTGCGGCTGTGCTCCGCCTGAAGACGTTTCAACTCATCCTGCATTTCGGTACGGATAAGCGGATCAAGCGCAGAGAACGCCTCATCCATCAACAGAATTGTCGGTTCGCTCGCAAGTGCTCTTGCAAGACCAACACGCTGCTTCATACCACCGGAAAGTTGGTCGGGCATCGAATTGGCATAGGGTTCAAGCCCTACAGCCGCGAGTGCGTTAAGCGCCTTCTCATGGCGTTCAGCCTCACCCATTCCGGCCACCTCAAGACCGAACGCAGCGTTATTCAATACCGTGCGATTAGGGAGGAGAGCAAAGGACTGAAAAACCATGCTCATATCGCGGCGGCGAAGATCGATCAGCTCACATTTCGACATTTTAACGATGTCTCGGCCATCGACCTCTATCGACCCTGTCGTTGGCTCTATCAGACGATTGAGTAGACGCAGAAGTGTCGATTTACCTGAACCGGAGAGGCCCATAATAACGAATACTTCGCCTTCTTTAATATCGAAGGTGGCATCGTCTACGCCGATCGTAGCACCATGATCGCTATGAATCTGGGCCTTTGATTTACCTGCTCGCAACTCCTGCATCGCAAGTTTCGGATCGTCGCCGAAGACTTTAAAAACGCTATTCAAGCTTATCTTTGTCTTAGCAGGCGACTTCATACTTTCTTCCTTGTATAAAATACCATGCATTATGTTTAACCCCGCTGTGCTGGCGGGTTTAATCTCCTTTTTAACATCATTATTTCTTCATTCATGCGCGAATTTGACATGCGCAACTTGCAGGCTTCGAGTGGCCCGCAGAGAATGATTAGCGATTGGTGTGATGTATTTATATAGGCCATTTCCCGACATGTCCACCCACAGTGACGGATTCATCTTGGCGCAACCCGTTCCCATGATTGTTTTTGATGGGTTGCGCGACGAAATATGCAGGCTGATAGAGAGGTCCAATTACGAGGACTAATCAACCAGCCTGACATTGATAGTAATCCGGGGGAAGGCCTGCCTACGAGCGGGCTGCGACAAATATGCAATTAGCTGCGACATGAGGCAATTTAGTATTCGTAGAATATAATTTCGCTTAAGCGCAGTAAATTTGTATGATTATACTTATGCCTTATCCGGCGGCATTTGTCAGAAAAAATGGGCATGGATCAAGCAATCCGCGCCCAAAATTCGAAGTGAATGAATCGCCATGAATTAGCGATTAACCATATATCCAATGAAGCCGATGATACGCCAGCGATCTCCATGGCGACGACAAAAATAAAGCGTTTGCCAATTTAACCTGTCGTGGGTTCCGTCTACTTTAGCGATTGTTCCGTCAAATTTTTTACGCGCAACAGCGACATCTCCATTGATATCAATAGCGTCGAGTCGGGTGGCACGAAAAATGCCATCCGCTAGAGATTCGGCATATGGCGTGGCGGCACTTGTCGCCGCCTGACGCAACCATTCATCACGATAGGCGACAAGCGTCGGGAATGCCGCGTCCCATTTATCGGGATCTGTTTCACCATGAGCGTGAATGCCCAGAAAGCGCGCTTCATCAAAATCACTGGCAACCAGAGACCAGTTCTCCGTGACAAAAGCTTCAATATCGCGGTGCACAAGCATGTCCCAAATCTGCGCGCGATCCTTGTCGCCAGCAAATGGATTGGCGGCTTCTTTCACATTCTCCTCCTGATTACTTTAGTTTTCCGCGCGCGGCGACCGGCAGAATATCAATGACATCGTCACCCGAGATAAGATGCACTTCGTCGAAAAGATTGGAAACGACACAGACGTGATCGGGGATGACCCGCACTTTATCGCCAACTTTCAAACCCGTCAGATCACCCTTGAGTGTACCATGTTCTTCACTGAGGCTCGTAACGCGGGCTTCAGGCTTTCCGGCCAACTCGCCAAAATCCGCCAGCCCGAGTGTATCGCTTGAAAGCGACTTGGAGCCGGCATCGATAATTGCGCGATCAGCTGTTGGATGGCTGACAATTGTGGACAACACGGTGAACGCACAATCATCCAAAGTCCCGGCACCTTTGGCCACCTGAAACCGGTCGAAATAGATATATGTGCCGGGCCGATATTCAGTAATGACGCTTTGTGTTGGCGAACGCCACATGTCAGGCGTGCCACCGCTTGATATGGTCTCGCACTGAATGCCATTTTCAGCGAGCAGATTGCGTGCTGTCAAAAGCCATTGTTCAGTCTGGTCAGCTTTAGCCGTTGCTGGATAGGTCATCAAGCCGCCGAATTTCAGTCCCTTGCTCTGCACGATCTGACGCGCAAGTTCCAGCGCCTCTTCAGGTGTTTGCACGCCACAGCGCCCCATGCCCGTATCACACTCGACCAGCACCTTGAGCGGGCGCCCTTCATTGGTAAAACGCTTCGCCAGTCCCTCGAGGCTAGTTGCGTTATCGACGGTTACCGAGATCGTGATGCGCTGGTGAAGAGCATAAAGCCGGTCGAGCTTTTGCCTGCCTAAAATATTATAAGGCAGGAAAATATCGACAATGCCAGCATCGGCCATAACTTCAGCTTCACCGAGCTTCTGGCACGTAATGCCAATGGCACCGGCTTCCAGCTGCCGGCGTGCAAAATAGGGCAATTTATGGGTTTTGATATGCGGACGAAGGCTTACGCCAATCGCATCAGCATGCGCCTGCGCCTTAGCAATATTGGCCTGAACACGATTTACATCAATCAGGATTGCAGGCGTATCAATTTCATGGACGGTTGTAGGCCTTGTCATTCATCAGTCTCCCATCAGTCACCCAAGGGCAAACGCGGATCGTCAATCTTGAGTGTGTTTAAACTGTGCTTGATGCGCCTTAGGCTCTCAAGCACTTTTGGTCCATGAATTTCAGCAGCAGCCGTCGCAATCATGTCAAGAATTGCCATAAGTGCAAAGCGCGACGATGTCGGCTTATAGAGATTACCGTCCTCGTTGGACTGAAACGCAATGACCGTATCTGCGGCTTTTGCGACATCAGAATCCGGTGCCGTGATTGCTATCGTTTCCGCTCCATACTGGCGTGCAACCAGTATCGCTTCAACGACTGAACGCGCATAGCCTGACACCGAAAATGCAATAACCGTTGTTTCCCGCGTTGCGACAGCCGCATACATGCGCTGCAATTGCCCATCAACCTGCGCCACAACCGGAATACCGAGACGGAAAAGCCGGTTCTGCAATTCCGTGGCCATCATCGACGAAATGCCACCCGAGCCGATACAAAGCACTGATCCTGAATGAACAATACGTTCGGCTACCGCCATGACAATCGACATATCCAGCATATCGCTGGCACGTTGAATTGCAGCAATTGCCGCATCAGTAACCGCTGATGCAATACGCGCTTCGCGAATGTCGCGAGCAGGCACTTCGGCAGTCAGATACTGACCACCAATCGCCAGAGCTTGCGCAAGAAAAAACTTGAAATCGCGGACACCATCGCAACCCAGAGCACGACAGAACCGCGTCACAGTCGGCTCACTCACATCGGCCCGGGATGCTATTTCCGAAATAGCGGCCTTGGATGCATAGGCTGGATCAGACAAAACCAATGCGGCTAGGCGGCGGTCTGACTTTGATCCGTCCTGTGCTGCGGCATGAAGCTTTGTGATGATGTCTGCGACCTTGCTCATACATTATTGAAGCGGCAAACCGCTTTCCTTATCAAAGAGATGAATATGCTCGGGCCTAGCCGTTACAAGGACTCGCTCTCCGGGCGCAAGATCAATACGCTCTCGGAAAACAGCGCGTACAGCTTCGCCAGAAATTTTCCCGTAAACATGGGTCTCTGGTCCCGTTGGCTCGACAACTTCAATAGCCAGTGTTAGCCCCTCGCCCTCTTTCGCGATCATAAAATTTTCCGGTCGCACGCCCAGCTCAACACTCCGCCCCAAGGCAGATTGACGGGGGATACCCATCTCTTCGCCTGAAGTGCTGCGGAATTTCCCATTCTCAATCAACGTGCCTGGAATAAAGCTCATGGATGGAGAACCGATAAAACCGGCAACGAATTTATTGGCAGGCCGGTCATAGAGCTCAAGGGGCGCACCAATCTGCTGAATTTTACCCTGGTTCATCACAACAATACGATCTGCCATAGTCATGGCTTCGATCTGATCATGCGTGACATAAATCACGGTTGATTTCAGGCGCTGGTGTAAAGCTTTGATTTCGGTGCGCATCTGAACACGCAACTGCGCATCGAGGTTGGAAAGCGGCTCGTCAAATAGAAAAACCGACGGCTCACGGACAATTGCACGTCCCATGGCAACACGCTGTCGCTGACCGCCAGAAAGCTGACGAGGATAGCGGTCAAGATAAGAGTGCAGATTGAGAATTGATGCGGCCTTATCAATCTTGTCAGCTGTAGTAGAACTATCTTCACCGCGAATACGCGGCCCAAAACCAATGTTTTCGCGCGCCGTCATATGTGGAAACAACGCATAAGACTGAAACACCATCGCAATATTACGTTTTTGCGGCGGAAGATCATTGGCACGCTGATCGCCAATGATCAGATCACCACCGGAAATCGGCTCAAGCCCAGCCACCATCCGCAGAAGCGTGGATTTGCCACAGCCGGACGGGCCGACGAGCACGAGAAACTCACCATCCTCAATATCGAGATCAACTCGATCCAGAACATTCATCTGTCCGAACGATTTGGTAATGCCACGCAGGGAAACATTTTTCATCACTCAGTTCCCATCTAAAATATCATCGATAAAGGGGCGACAACCGGCCATAAGTCCAGCATCAACAGGTAATACTGTTCCAGTAATGCCAGACGCTCTGTCAGATGCGAGAAAGGCTACCGCTTCGGCCACCTCATTCACTTTGACAATCCGCCCCAGTGGATAAAGACGGCTGAGCTTTTCAAAAACAGTGGGATCTTTTGCGATGCGATGATCCCATGCCGCCGTATGAATCGAGCCAGGGCACACCACATTGGCACGTAAACCGTTTTGGCCATATTCGACTGCAAGCGCTCTTGCGAAAGCATTAATTCCGGCTTTTGCAGCGGCATAGGCGGGATTACCGAAATGAGCGAGTGCATTGACAGACGACACGAAGACAAACGCACCTGAGCCACGAACGGCCATTTTCCCGGCAATTGCGGACGAAATCGTGCCTACGCCTGTCAGATTGAGATCAATTTCCCGATTAATCGCTGACTGATCAAGACCATCGAATGATTCAGCGCGTGTCCACCCGGCATTGTTGATGACAATATCCGGCACACCATCCCGCCCCACAATATCGGCGACCGTGCGGTCAAGTGAATCGCGATTCAGCAAGTCAAAAACATGGCGGCTGGATATCGACGTATCGAGCAAAGCATCTGAATGACGGTCGCAACCTATGACACGTGCTCCACGTGATGCGAACATGTGAACCAAGGCAGTGCCAAGACCACCACCTGCACCGGTAATCAACACGGATTTTCCGGCAAACTCGCCTGAATTATCCACTCTGTTCCCCTTTGTGTAGCACTTTGCGCGCCTGATTATTTTGATAAGCCTAGAAGTGAAAATGTAAGTTTGCAACAAAACATTTTACTTGAAAGCGTAAAATTTGCCGATAATGTAGGAAAATAACAAAAATTAGCATGTCTTGCATAATGCATGGGCAAAAAAGGGAACGGAAACATGACCATAGGAAAATGGAAGGCTGGCCTGCTGGCCGGATTAAGTATTTTGGCACTTGGCTCGACGGCACTTGCTGGCGAAGTGCGTATGACAGTCGCGGAATACAGCTCCAAAACCGGCCCGTACTTTGAAGAGGTGAAGAAAGCTTTCGAGGCAGAAAATCCGGGCATCACTCTTACGTTCGAGGTCGTGCCGTGGGACGTGCTTCTTCAAAAACTGACAACCGATATCTCGGCCGGAACGAATGCTGATCTTTCAATCATCGGCACCCGGTGGCTGATCGATTTTGTGCAGCAAGGCATCGCGGAGCCGATGGACGGCTATATGGATGATGCTTTCAAGGATCGTTTCATTGAAACCTTCCTGTCGCCTTCCGTTTTGGAAGGCAAGACATACGGTCTGCCGATCGCAGCATCTGCACGTGCAATGTATTACAACAAGGATCTGCTTGAAAAAGCTGGCGTTGCCAATCCACCTGCAAATTGGCATGAGGTCAAAGCGGCCGCTGAAAAAATTAAAGCGTTAGGTGGCGAGAACTATGGTTTTGGCCTGCAAGGCAAAGAAATCGAAACGGACGTTTATTACTACTATGCAATGTGGTCGCAGGGAGCCGAAATCCTCAATAAGGATGGCACATCGGGTTTAAGTTCGCCGGGCGCACTGGAAGCTGCGAAGCTTTACAAGTCGATGATTGATGGTGGTCTTACCCAGCCGGGCGTGACATCCTATGCACGCGAAGATGTGCAGAACCTGTTTAAACAGGGCAAATTGGGCATGATGATCACTGCGCCGTTCTTATCCAACCAGATCAAGGAGGAAGCGCCAAACCTCAAATATGGTGTGGCTGCCATTCCAGCTGGTCCAACTGGCGCTCGCGGCACTTATGGTGTGACGGATTCTGTAATCATGTTCCAGAACTCCAAGAACAAGGAAGAGGCCTGGAAGGTTCTGGACTTCCTGTTCCAGAAAGACTGGCGCGCAAAGTTCACGCAAGGCGAAGGGTTTCTTCCTGTAAACAAGGAAGAAGCGAAGATGGATTATTACGTCAATAATGCCGATCTCGCAGCTTTCACAGCGCTTCTTCCTGATGCACGCTTTGCACCGATCATTCCGGGCTGGGAAGAAATTGCCGATATCACGTCCAATGCGATGCAGAACATATATCTCGGTCAAGGCGAGCCGGAAGCTGTTCTGAAGGACGCAGCTGCAAAGGCAGACGCAATCCTGAAGAAGTAATCCCATCAACCCGGCAGCAGGCAAAGTCGTAAACTTTTTGCACTGTTCTGCTGCCGGGACCCTTTTCTTCCGTGGAATTTTTGGCCGATGCAAAATCGCACCCTGCCCTATTTTCTGATATTGCCGAGCCTGATGCTGGCTGCGGTGGTGATTTTCTGGCCGGTTGTCAATCTCTTTGAGATTGCCACGCATGATGTGAACCGTTTCGGGCAGTTGCGCGATTTCAACGGTGGCGATAATTTCGCGGCCCTTTTTGCCTCACCGGACTTCATCAATGCTTTATGGCGTACGGCCTTATGGACAATTGCAGTTGTTGGTGGGGCATTACTGGTTTCAATTCCGGTCGCGATTATTCTGAACATGGACTTTTACGGTCGTTCCGTTGCGCGTGTCATCGTTATGTTGCCATGGGCTGTATCGCTTACAATGACGGCAATCGTCTGGCGCTGGGCTTTGAATGGCGAAAGCGGAATGCTCAATTCAGCCCTGCGCAATCTGGGGCTGATCGACAGCAATATTCAATGGCTGGCAAGTGCCGCGACAGCCTTCCCGATGCAGATATTGGTCGGCATTCTGGTGACCGTCCCATTCACAACCACAATCTTTCTTGGTGGTCTTTCATCCATACCAGAGGATCTTTACGAAGCGTCATCGCTCGAAGGCGCCAACCCGTGGCAGCAATTTCGTGAAATAACCTTTCCGCTGCTCAAGCCCTTTGTGAATATCGCAATCGTCTTGAATACGATTTATGTTTTCAATTCATTCCCGATCATTTGGGTGATGACCCAGGGCGGACCGGCGAACTCCACCGATATTTTAGTGACGCATCTCTACAAGCTGGCCTTCCGCCTCGGAAAGCTTGGCGAAGCCTCTGCTGTTTCTCTCATCATGCTGGCGATCCTGCTGGTGTTTACCGCTATTTACATTCGTCTTGCCATGCGGAAGGAGCCGGCATGAACAAGTCCAAGCTCAAGCGTACAATCCTCGCATGGGTAACGCTTGCTCCGCTGATCGTGCTGACATTGTTTCCTTTTGCGGTCATGTTCCTGACCGCCGTTAAACCGCCTCAGGAAGTTTTGTCTCCGACCTGGTGGCCAAGTGAATTCCATTGGCAGAATTTCTCGGAAATGTGGGTGCGAACAGGCTTTGGCACCGCACTTCTGAATTCAATCTATGTTTCCGTGATCGCATCCATGGGCGCGATCATCTTCTCCATCCCGGCCGCCTATGCCATGTCGCGATTTCGCTTTGCGGGTAACGGCGCATTCAGGCAGTTCCTGCTTATTTCACAAATGATTTCGCCCATCGTTCTCGTACTAGGCTTGTTCAGATTGCTTGCAACTTATGGCCTGATTGAAAGTGTTACAGCAGTCGGTGCGGTCTATATGGCTTTCAACGTTGCTTTCACGGTGTGGATGCTGCAAAGCTATTTTGACACGATCCCGAAGGACCTTGAAGAAGCGTCATGGATGGAAGGTGCTGGCCGCTTCAAAACATTGGTCAAAGTTTTCCTGCCGCTTTGTTTGCCTGCAATCGCTGTCACAACGATTTTCACATTCATAAATGCATGGAATGAGTTTGTGGTCGCGCTCACCATGCTGCGCAGTCAGGCAAGCTACACTTTGCCTATTCAGGTCTTCTCACTGGTTGCGGGCCGCTACACGGTCGAATGGCATTACGTGATGGCCGCTACCCTCGTAGCTACTCTGCCCGTCGCAATACTGTTCGTCTGGTTGCAGCGCTATCTCATCAAAGGCTTGGCTTTGGGTGCTGTAAAATAAACGGAGTCTATCATGTCAAAGAAACAGGCTTTTGGTGCGTCACACGTGCCGCTTTCCCCTGCTGTGCGCGCTGGCGACACGATCTATATTTCTGGTCAGGTACCGATGGGTGCTGATGGCCGGATCATTGAAGGCAACATCGAAGCACAGACCAGACAGGTTCTTGAAAATATCAAAGCGGCCTTGGCCCTCGCTGGTGCAAACATGGAAGATGTCGTCAAAACGACGATCTGGCTTGAAGATGCACGCGATTTTGGGCGCATGAATGCGGTTTACGCGACTTACTTCCCGAAAGATCCCCCGGCGCGCACCACGGTTGAATCCCGTCTGATGATCGACATCAAGATCGAGATTGAAGCCATTGCCTACGCACCGCAAAAATAGCCCGGTCAAACCATATGCGTATTTTCACCGCGTCGCTTGCGACCGAAACCAACACTTTTTCACCTGTGCCAACCGACCGTGCGTCGTTTGAAATGGCTTTTTATGCTCCCCCCGGAAAACATCCGGACACGCCAACGCTTTGTTCATCGCCGATCATCGCTCTGCGCAAGCGGGCAGAAGCTGAAAGCTTAACTGTCATTGAAGGTACGGCCACATGGGCCGAACCTGGCGGTTTGCTTCAAAAGCAAGCTTTTGAAGATCTGCGCGATGAAATTCTGGATCAGCTCAAAGCGGCGATGCCTGTGGATGCGGTGGTGCTTGGTCTTCATGGCGCCATGGTCGCACAAGGCTATGATGACTGCGAAGGTGACTTGCTTGAACGCATCCGCACAATTGTTGGGCCGGATATTCTTGTTGCCAGCGAGTTTGATCCGCATAGCCATCTGACAAAAAAGCGGGTCGAAAACCTCAATATTTACGCTGCATTCCTCGAATTTCCGCACACGGATTTTTATGAGCGGGGCGAGCACGTCGTATCTCTGGCTCTGGATACACTCAAGGGCAAAATCAAACCTGTCATTTCGACATTTGATTGCCGGATGATCGGCGTTTTCCCGACGAGCAAGGAACCGATGCGGGGCTTTATTGATCGTATCAAAGACTTGCATGGCAAGGATGGTATTCTGTCCATTTCTGTTATTCACGGATTTATGGCAGCAGACGTCCCCGAAATGGGAACGCAAATACTCGTCGTCACCGACAATGATGCAGCCAAGGGGTATGCCTTGGCTGAGAAACTCGGTCGTGAACTCATCGCCATACGCGAGCAAACACTAATGAGCATGTATGGGATAGATGATGGTATTGATCGCGCGATCGCGGCCCGTGCTTTTCAACCGTCCAAGCCAGCGGTCATCGCAGATGTGTGGGACAATCCCGGCGGCGGTGTTGCGGGAGATGGCACCTATATTTTACGACGCTTGATCGAACGTGGCATTCAAAAAGCCGCTGTTGCAACGATCTGGGATAGTTTGGCAGTCACTTTCTGTCATGCAGCCGGTGAAGGGGCGGTTATCAATCTGCGTATTGGTGGAAAATCCGGTCCGCAGGCTGGCGAACCAATCGATGCACGCATCACTGTGATGAAAGTTTTGCAGGAAGGGTGGCAGAGTTTTGGCCTTAGCCGCGTCACACTCGGACCTTCGGCAGTCGTGCGCATCGTTGGGACTGAGATAGACATCATTCTCAACACCAATCGCACGCAGACATTCGAGCCGGACATCTTTTCAAATTGCGGCATAGACCCGATGCAGAAAGACATTCTGGTGGTTAAATCGACCAACCATTTTCATGCGGGTTTCGCGCCGATTGCCGCAGAAATAATCTATGTCGACGCGCCGAGTTCCTACCCGGTCAATCCGCGTGTAACCGACTACCAGAAAATGACCCGGCCAATCTGGCCGCGCGTAGAAAACCCATGGTGAAATGCAAAAGCGCGGGAATTCCCCGCGCTTTTTCTTAATCAATGTGCCAGAAACGTCGAGATAAACGGCACGTAAGTTACAAGCGCCAGCAGAATGAACAGCGCCAGATACATACTGAATGCCTGACGCGTGAAATCGGCCACTCTGACCTTGGCAATATTGCAGACCATCAGCATAACCGTGCCAACTGGCGGTGTCAGCGTCCCAATCGAAAGATTGACGATAACGACGATACCAAAATGCACCGGATCGATACCCAGAGCTTTCACTGTCGGCATTAACAGCGGTACCAATACGATCATCAATGCCGTGCCTTCAATCAATGCACCCAGCAGCAGCAGGATCACGTTAACAGCCAGTAGGAACGCATAAGGATTGCTGGTGAAGGAAGAAATCAGCTGCATCAGCGATTGCCCCGCCTGTTCCAGCGAAAATACCCATGCGAGCGCGGACGACGCCATGATCACGAGCATGACCGAAGCTGTCGACTTGGCTGTTTCAACCAGAGAATCCACCACATGTGAAACGCGCATTTCACGATAGATCACGAAACCGATGATCAAAACCAGCGTCACCGCAACCGCACCGGCTTCCGTCGGCGTGAAGATGTTCATGCGGATACCGCCCAGAATAGCGAACAGCAGGAACACCGCGGGCCAAGCAGATGCCAGCGTAGACATAACTTCCGAGCCGGACATTTTGTGCTGACGGCTTGGCTTATAGCCACGCTTTACCGATGTGATATAGGCCGCAATCATCAAAATAACTGCGCCGAGCAGACCGGTAATAACGCCTGCCATAAACATCTTGCCAATAGATACGTCAGCAATCAGGCCATAGATGATGAGAGCAATACCCGGAGGAATGATCGGCGTGATCAGAGAACCAGCTGCCGTGACCGCACAGGAAAATGCCTTGTCATAACCGCGACGAACCATTTCCGGCACCATCATACGGGTGAGCATGGCACTGTCTGCCAGATTGGAAGCGCTGACACCGCCCATCAGGGTGGAAACCATAATGTTGGTCAGTGCCATGCCACCGCGCATACGGCCAACCAGAATATCGGCAACCTTGATCAGACGCTCGGCGATACCGGTGTGGGCCATCACAGTGCCAAGCATGATGAAAAAGGGAATCGCCAGAAGCGAGGTATTTTGTGCCGGGCTGATGAATCGCTGTACGGCAATTGCAATCGGCATCTGGTTGAAGAAGATGAAATAGGTGAAGACCGCAATCAGAATGGCCACATAAAGCCGCATGTTGAGCGCGATAAAGGCCAGCATGATGAGAACAATAGTCGTAAGTGTCATGCATTGCCTCCCGCAAAGGCGGCGCGCAAGGTCTTGAAAGCGCCAGCGAACATGTAAAAGGCGATAATCACGAAGCCAACAGGCACGGCAATATCGATCCAAAAATAGGAAACGCGGAGCACATCAGTCACTTTGAACTGTGCTGCGACCGACAGCTTGTAACCGGCATAAGACACATACAGCAGAAACAGGCCGGAGAAGACTCCGATTATCGCATTGACGACGTCACGGACCTTGTCCGAGAACATGTCCACCAGCATCGGGATTGCGAGATGCTGGTTGCTCCGCTCAGCCGCTACGCTGCCAAGCATGACAATCCAGATCATCAACAGACCGGCCATTTCTTCGGTCCATTGCAGCGGCTGATGCATCCAGTAGCGCATGACAACAGCCGCATTGAACATTGCCAGCAGAACGAACAGCGGCGCTGCGGCCAGCCAGTCGATCAGTTTTTCAAAATATTTCATCGGAATAATTCCATGACGGAGCCATGCTGCAGCAAGGGTCACGGCCCGATCTGCAGCATGATAATATCCTGATTGAAGGGGATTAAAGCGCGTTTCGATCCGGCTCAGCCAGATTTGCACTCCAATCGTTTGTTTTCACGCGCATCTTGCCCGAAAACTGTTTCACAGTTTTATGGGGGCGCCTAATTCAGTTCCGCTTGAATCTGCTCGTAAAGACCATCAGACCATTCAGGGAACTGTGTGTAGACTTTTTCAGCCAATGCCTTGAAAGGTGCGCGGTCCACTTCGATAACCTCGACGCCGGCTTCCTTCATCTTCTCGATCATCTCATTGTCTTTTTCGATCGTCAGCTTCTGGCTGTAGAGACCTGCATCATATGCTGACTCATGGATCATCTTGAGCTGCTCTTCAGGCAGCGTCGAGAAAAAGGCTTCGCCACCGACGATCAGAGCCACATTAGTCAGATAACCGACCTTGCTCAGATACTTCGCTTCTTCCTGGAACTTCTGGCCATAGAGAACCGAAATCGGATTTTCGACGCCATCGATCACACCCTGCGCGAGAGCCGGGAAGGTTTCCCCCAGAGGCATCGGAGTCGGTGTTGCACCCATGGCTTCAAAGGTCTTGATCTGCATGACATTGTTCGGCACACGAATCTTCATACCCTTAAGGTCTTCGGGGGTACGGATCGGCTTCTTGGAAATGATCTGGCGAATACCATAAAGGTAGTTCGGCATTACGATATGAATGCCCTTTTTCTTCAGCTCTTCGCTCTTTCCTTTGAACCAATCGCCGTCATAAACTTTGAAAAGCTGTGCCGGATCATCGGTCAGGAACGGACCATAAAGCACGCCAAGATCCGGATCATATTCGGCCAGAAAGCCAACGTCGGAAATCGTCACGACGTTGAGGCCCATCATGGCCTGCTCGGTCACATCCTTTTTCGAGCCGAGCTGTGAGCTTGGATAAAGCTCCAACGTGATTTCGCCATTGCTGCGCTTGGCGAGATCGTCTTTCCAGTAATGCATCACCTCATCAAAAGGCTCGCCCGGGTTGTTTTCATAGGCAACTTTGATCGACACATTGGCAGCATAGGTTGCCATGCTTCCTGCCAGCAACATGCCAGCGGCGATCATGCCGGTAACGAGTTTTTTCATGATATTCCTCCCTTTTGGGGTCTTCAAACAATGGCCACGAGGCCGGTTTCCTCCACTAGCGCGCCATACCGTCCTTCCCGGCGTGACGCATTTGCTTCGATTCAGTTGCGTTCAATGATGATTTTCAGAACGTTGCGGTCGCCATCCCAATAAGGCAGCGCCTGCTCTGCTTCCTCAAAAGGGAACACTTTCGAGATAAGCAGGTCCGCGTCGTTTCCGAGCTTTTCAAGATGCGCGATGACAGCCTCAAAATCTGTAAGCGTCGCATTGCGTGAACCCATGATGTCGAGTTCTTTGAGATTGAAGAACTGAGTCTGATAGGTCACCGGTGATTTGGAATAGCCGACATAAACCACGCGGCCAGCAAAGCCTGCGAGGTCAACAGCCTGCGTGAAAGTAATCGGCAGACCAACCGCCTCAAAGGCGACATCAACACCATCGTCATTGGTGAGTTCCTGAACCTTTGCAACAACATCTTCGCCACCCGGCAGAGCATGTGTTGCACCAAACTTCAGCGCCAGTTCACGCTTTTCAGCACTGGGATCAATGGCGATCACCTTGGCACCGCGCGCAACGGCACCAATCAGCACCCCCATACCGATCATGCCGCAGCCAAGCACCGCAACGGTATCGCCAGCCTGAACGCGACCACGTTCAACCGCATGGAAACCAACCGAAAGTGGCTCAACCAGTGCGAGATGACGTGGTGCAAGCGTATCATTCAGGATCAACTTTTCTGCTGGCAACACAATCTGTTCTGCCAGTCCACCATTCTGCTGCACGCCCAGCGTCTTGTTATAGCGACAGGCATTCAGACGACCTTTGCGGCAAGATGAACACTCCCCGCAGTTGGTGTAGGGCAGTACGATAACGCGTTTGCCCTCGGCATAGGCCGCGCTCACACCTTCACCTGCCTCGATGATTTCGCCGCCGATTTCATGGCCGGGAATACGTGGCAGTTCTACCAGTGGGTTAAGCCCCTTAAACGTATTCAAATCGCTGCCGCAGAGCCCCACATGCTTCACATTCACCCGGACATGGCCGGGCAAAAGCGATGCTTCGGGAATTTCGGCGAAACGGGTTACGTTCTCGCTCTCGATACGCAGAGCTTTGACCATCAGAATATTCCTGTTGTTTTTATTGCAAGGCCCAGGTCAGGTTACGGCACCGACCTGCCACGGTACGAATTCGTTATCGCCATAGTCGTAGATTTCGCTCAGTGTCTTCTGACCGGAAGCGACCGCGATAATATGCTCGAAAATACGCGTGCCGGACTCTTCAATGGTCTCCTCACCGGTGACGATACCACCGCAATTGAAGTCCATATCTTCCTTCATGTGCTCGTACATTTCGGAATTGGTCGCGATCTTGATGCACGGCGCAGGCTTGAAGCCAGAAACGGATCCGCGTCCTGTAGTAAAGCAGATGACGTTACAACCACCTGCCACCTGTCCGGTCACCGCAACCGGGTCGTAGCCCGGCGTATCCATGAAAGTGAAACCCTGTTCGGTTACGGTTTCTGCAAATTCATAGACAGCCTTGAGCGGCATGGAGCCGCCCTTGGCAACAGCACCGAGCGACTTTTCAAGGATGGTGGTCAGGCCACCGAGCTTGTTTCCGTGCGATGGATTATTGTTCAGCTCGTCACCGTTGCGGGCCGTATAATCGCGCCACCAATCGATCCGCTGAAGCAGCTTTTCCGCAACAGCGGGCGTGACTGCGCGGCGTGTTAGCAGATGTTCCGCACCATAGATTTCCGGCGTTTCCGAGAGAACGGTCGTGCCGCCATTACGCACAATCAGATCCGATGCATAGCCCAGCGCCGGATTTGCAGAAATGCCAGAATAACCGTCAGAACCTCCGCATTCGAGCGCAACTTTCAGCTTCGATAAAGGCTGCGGCGTTCGCTTGGCGGAGTTCACCAGCGGCAGCATTTCTTTGATCTCGGTGATCGCATGATCGATTGTCTTGCGCGTACCGCCATGTTGCTGGATCGTCATGGTGCGCAGGCGAGCGCCCTCTTCCATGCGATAATGTTCCATGATCGGCGCAATCTGGTTGGTTTCGCAACCAAGGCCGATCAGCAGAATGCCACCAAAATTCGGATGTTTGGCATAGCCCTGAATGGTACGGGTCAGCAGGCGGTAGCCTTCCGACTTGGTGTTCAACGCGCAGCCGCTACCATGCGTGAGTGCCACTACTCCATCGACGTTTTCAAATCCATCCAGACCACCCATGCGGTTGAAATAATCCGCAATATAGCGAGACACGGTCGCAGAGCAATTTACCGATGAAATGACACCAATATAGTTGCGCGTACCGACGCCGCCGAAACCGCGATCATAGCCCATGAACTGGCGGCGCTCCGCTTCCGGCAGCATACCGCGTTCTTCAATATCGACCGAAAACTGATGTTCATGCTCAGATGGCAGCATTGCGAGATTGTGCAGATGCACATGCTCACCGACCGCTATATCTTGCGTAGCAACGCCAATTACCTGCCCATATTTGAGCACTTCCTTGCCTTGTGGTATGGCATGTAGCGCAACCTTGTGGCCGCGACCGATCAGATCGCGAGCGATAACCTCACCAAGTCCAATCGGATCGCCTGCACGAACCGAAAGACGCGCAACTGCAACATCATCCGACGGATGCAAAAGGATTACCGGCGTCGGAGCCGAAACAGCCTTGTCGTTCATTTTTCTGACCTCACTCCCAAGATCGAAACAGCGTTAAATATGAGCCCAACTATCTAGGCTCGTTCTCCATCCATCGCTGCTTTGACGTATCCAGATGCGTTCGCATCGCTGTCTGCGCCAGAAGCGGATCCCTCGCCTCCAGTGCAGCATAAATCTTCTCATGCTCTGCCAAAGCATATGTCCATGTTTCGACATTCTCATATCGGGTGCGCATTTGCGCAGTTAATGGACTATGCCGTTCGTCAAACAGATCACGCACAATGCGGGCAATAACCGAATTGCCCGACTGCTCGGCAATGATCAGATGAAACTGGCGATCCAGTTCAATCGGCTTGCGATCAGCTTCAATCTGCAGCCGCATCGCATCGAGATTGCCGCGAAGACGTTCCAGCGCTTCCGTGTTGATCTGGCTGCAAGCCATGATGACAGCACTACCTTCGATCAGCGAGCGCGCCTGCATGATTTCGAGCGGGCTTTCACCAATCGAGCCGCCCTGAGCTGGAAGCCGTGCTTCTTCGGCAGCAACATAGATTCCCGAACTCATGCGAATTTCGACATTGCCTGCGATTTCAAGCGCGATCAGAGCTTCACGCAAGGAAGGGCGCGACACGCCAAGCTGCTGTGCAAGTTCGCGCTCGGCAGGAAGTCTGCTTCCAGCCGGAAAATGGCCTTCGCGGATCAGCAACCTGACCCGGTCGGCAATCTGTTGGTAAAGCCTCCGCGGCTCCGCAGCGCTAATATTCTCGCTCATACTCTCTCCCAATTGGCCTTACCATATTTTGAAGTATCGAAAAGTGCAACATCTAATAATCTATTGTTATTGTTATATATTGTATAATTTCTCAGTTTTATCGCACTTGTATATAGCGAATATACGCACAGTGGCTTGACCAATTTTACCCACTGGCTTAGCTATTCAGGAACTGTTCAAGGGAGGAATACATGACCGCGCAGCCATCGATTCTACAGTTTGGAACGAGCCGCTTTCTGCTCGGACATGCGGATTTCTTCATCTCGGAAGCAATGGAAAAAGGTGAAGCGATCGGTACAATCGCCATCGTTCAGACCACATCCAATCCCGAAAGCGCGCGCCGTATTAGCGCGCTCAACAGTGGCGAAGGCTATCCGGTCATCATCCGCGGATTACGTGACGGCAAGCCCGTTGATGAAAAATATCAGGCAAAAAGCGTGAGTGCCGCCTATTCCGCCCACACCAACTGGCAAGCTATACGCGCCATTGCCGCACAGGTTCAGGTAATCCTGTCCAATACTGGTGACAAAGGTTTTGAGCTGGATGCAGCTGATGATGTTTCGCTTCTGAGCGAAACTGACCGCCTGCCGAAAAGCTTTCCCGCCAAGTTGCTTGTGCTGCTGCATCATCGCTGGCAGGTAAACCCAGATGCACCCCTGTCGATTTTTCCATGTGAGCTGATCTCGCGCAATGGCGATAAGCTACGCTCGATTATTCTTGATCTTACGGAAAACTGGAGTCTGCCCAGGGCCTTCACACAATGGATTGAAAGCAATTGTGTTTTTGCCAACAGCCTCGTTGACCGGATTGTATCGGAACCAATTGATCCAGTTGGCGCCATTGCCGAACCCTATGCGATCTGGGCCATTGAACAGACGGACGGACTCACGCTTCCCTGCATGCATCCAGATATAGTGGTGACGGAAAACCTTGCGCTTTATGAGCGCCTAAAGCTCTATCTGCTTAATCTCGGCCACAGCTTCATTGCCGAGCAATGGCTCAACGGCAACCGTCCGAAGGATGAAATCGTGCTGGAAGCCATGAATGACGAAACGATCCGCTTTGAACTTGAAGCGCTTTGGCGCGAAGAAGTTCTGCCGGTCTTCGCCGCTGATGGTCTCGGCAGACAGGCGGAAGCCTATGTTAGTACCGTTCGCGAGCGCTTCCTGAACCCGTTCCTCAAACACCGCATCGCGGATATTGCTTCAAACCACGCAGAAAAGAAACAACGCCGCTTTGCTCCGATTATTGCTCGCGCGAAGGAGCTCGGCCTCAATCTGGAACAGCACCGCCTGAAGACGGCATTAAAATAAACGACACTAAAATACTGCACATATTACGCTGCTGCTGCTAATACCATTGTGCATTAATGTGCAAATCATAAAATAACGACGACATCCAAAAAAGATGCCGTCGTTCTTTATAAATATAAATATGAATGTAGTAAAAAATTATTTTGGCGGCTCTTAAATTTGTTTCTGTCCCCTTCAGACTGAGCTTATCCTAAAAGTGCTGGTTATAAAAAAGACGCAAACAAAAGCGCTGCATCTACCATATAACAAACAGCGAATATTCAAGTGCATAATTAGTATTTACTAAAATATTCGACGGAACATTTTTTAAAAGTCAAGAAAAACAACATTTAAAAATGATCAGTTTGATAATATGGCCATGCGCCTATAGCAGCATCGTCAATAAAATGTAAACGGAGTGTCAACAATATATCGCTCACATTACCGTGAAAAACTTAAATATACAATGTAAGTTTAACGGCTAAATTAAGTTATATTAATTTAGCCGTTAAGAATTTATCTATTCGGAAGACGATTCAAACAAGTCTTCAAAACGCGCCTTTGCGCGAGCGGGAAATTTCACTTCACGATAACTTGGCGGAAGCTCTACATCACCCACTTTAATTAGCATCACCATACCCATGCCATAGTGTGGTGAACATTTGATGCCGTAAAAGCCCGCCTGATCAAAAGTCACTTCGATCTCTTCGTTTATCTTGCCCTTAAAGCCCGGATGCCCCTCTGGAACCATCCCATCAACCGTCGCTGCGTTATGGCTCTTGTGGGTCGCAATGAATTTCACTTTATCGCCCGGTGCTAACTTCAAGAAATCCGGCTCGAAAACCATTGAGCCTTTTTCACCACGGTTCATCATCTTGACTTCAAACATTTCAGCTAAAGCTGGAAATGCAGAAGCAACCGTCAACGCGACGGCCAGGAAAAATCGTTTGCACATCGTCATACCAATCATGTTTATGCGGATTGTTTTAACTCAAGTTTGGGCTGGCCAGGTGCCCGATAACGAATATGGCAGCCATCAACGCCATGATATTCAACATCGACCTCGACACGGAAAACGTTACGGATACATTCGGCCCGCAGTACTTCACGTGGCGTCCCAAGCGCGACAAGCCGCCCCTGGTTCATGACTGCTATTCGGTCACAAAACATGGCCGCGTGATTGAGATCATGCAGTGCAGCCACAACGGTCAGTTTCTGGCGTCGGACCAGATCGAGAAGCCCGATCTGATGGCCGATATCAAGATGGTTTGTAGGTTCATCCAGCAACAGGATTTGCGGCTCCTGTGCGAGCGCACGTGCGATATGCACACGCTGGCGTTCACCGCCTGAAAGCGTGTGCCAGTAACGCTCAGCCAAATGTGTCATATCGACATTGGCCAGCGCGTGATCAACGATTGCATCATCCGTGGAAGACCACGGCGACAGTGCACCGAGATAAGGTGTTCGTCCCAACTCCACAGCCTGCCTCGCGGTAATGCGATCAGTCGTGGCTGCCTGTTGCTCAACCAGTGCCAGCTTGCGGGCAATCTCGCGGCGATTGAGTTTCTGGATCGGTGTCCCACAAAGCTTTACTTCGCCCGAATGGCACCGACGTACACCGGACAAGAGTGAAAGAAAGCTGGTTTTGCCTGAGCCGTTCGGTCCAATAATGCCAAGAAACTCACCTTCTTTGACGCCAAGCGATACGTCGCGAAGGATGTCCACTCCGCCCGCCGACCAGCCCACACTCTGGGTTGAAAGCATCATGACTGCGCCCTCCTTTGTCCAAGCAGAAATGCAAAGGCGGGAGCGCCGAACAAAGCGGTAATAACGCCGATTGGCAGAACCTGTCCGGGAATGATGGTACGCGAAAGAATATCGGCAATGATCATGAAAATCGCCCCGATGAGAGCTGACGCAGGTAACAACCGCCCGTGACGAACACCAACGACCATGCGAGCAGCATGCGGAATGACCAGACCGATAAAGCCGATGGAACCGACAATTGAAACCATGGCTGCCGTCATCATCGCACTGACGCCAATTAGCACAGCATAGACGCGACGCACTGGAATACCCAGCGATGCAGCTGATTCCGACCCAAAGGTGAAAGCATCAAGTGCACGCGCGTGCCACAAGCAAATCGCAAGCCCGATGAGGCAGGCAGGTAAGGCCAAGGTTACATCGCTCCATCGGACACCAGAAAGATTGCCCAAAAGCCAGAACATTATACCGCGCGCCTGTTCCGCATTCGCCGATTTCGTTACGATGAAGGAGGTCATCGCATTGAATAGTTGGGAGCCCGCAATACCAGCAAGAATTATCGAACTGTTGCCCCTACCCGCCCTTACAGCGAGCAAAGCGATAAGCGAGAAAGCGATAATCGCGCCAAAGAAAGCACCCACTGACATTGAAAGCATACCAGCGCCAACACCAAGGATAGCAACACCGACCGCCCCCGTTGAGGCCCCAGCGGAAATGCCGAGAATGTAGGGGTCAGCCAGCGAGTTGCGCAGCAGCGACTGCAGAACAACCCCGGAAATAGCGAGTGCGGCTCCGCAGCAAGCGGCGACCACGGCACGGCTGAGACGATAGCTCCATACAATGCCTTCATCGATGGGAGCTATCGGGTAGCCAGCATGCCAGACGCGGTTGGCGATTGTTTTCGCCACCACATCGAGAGGAATGGACGTCTCGCCAATGGCAGCGCCCAGCCACAGCGCTCCAAGTAGCAGGATAAGCGCCAGAACAGCAAAAAATGTTCTGGAACGACTGCCTCTTGATACTAAAATCCCGGCTGTGGCCGTGCGTATTGTCACTTGTTGAGACCCGAAGCTGCAATGGCGTCCGCCAGCGTTTCAATGCCTTCGATAGTGCGGATGGTCGGGTTCATCGCCTGCGCATCCATATCGAAGACGTAGCCCTCCTTGACGGCTGGCATCAAGCTTGCAACCGGATCCGTCTTCAGGAATTCACGCTTCACCGCCACATCATCCGCAGGGAAACGACGACGATCCATTGCACCCGCAATGATCATTGTCGGATTTGCCTTGGCGATGGTTTCCCAGCCAACGGTCGGCCATTCTTCTTCACTGTCGATGATATTGTTGATCCCAAGCGTTTTCAGGATGTAGGCCGGAGCACCATTCTTGCCTGCAACATAAGGATCAATGTCAAGCTCTGCACTGGAGAACCAGACAACAGCAGAAAGTTTGCCATCGCCCGATGCGATCTTCTTGCGTGCTGCTTCTTCACGCGCTTTCAGATCAGCCACGACCTGAGCACCACGGTCTTGTACGTTGAAAATCTGCGCCAGTTCTTCAATTTCCTGATAGACCTGATCCATCGTGAAAGCGTCATGACGCACGCCATCCCCCCCATCCGAATTGTCTTTTCCAATGCAATCGGCTGGTGACGTGTAAACGGGAACGCCCAGTTCTTCGAACTGTTCGGCTTTTGCTACAACACCTTCCGGTCCAATCTGCCATTGGAACTGATTGGCAACGAGGTCCGGTTTTTCGGCCAGAATGCTCTCGAAGCTCGGATCATTATCGGCAAGGCGCTTTACCTTGGCATTGGCTTCTTCATAACCTTTAAGAACCGGTCCGACCCACAAAGCAGTGCCGACCATCTTGTCGCCAAGTCCCAGAAGATACAAAATCTCTGCACTGCTCTGACCAACTGCCACAGCGCGCTCTGGAGCATGCTTGAAAGTCACGTCCCGTGCACAGTTCTTGAGCGTCAGCGGATACTGCGTTTCTGCTGCCTGAGCGGAAAAGCCGGTTGCAATAAGGGTGGCCGCGCCTACGAGTGCGCCAAACGGCATCTTGCCGATAAACTTCATTTTAATCCCCGAAATGATGTGAGAAAGCCGTATCAAACAGCGGAAGCGATCCGGCGCGTGAAGAAGACGGACATATCCGGGGATATGAATGACGAGGAAAAGCGACGTCTTGCGACGCTAAAAGCTGTCATAACCAACTCCTGCTCCGGGCATCCCCGCCCGTGACAATGGACAACGTTAGACGGCAGGTCTCCTGGCTCACGAATATCCGCCGTCCACCTGCCTTCCCGAGCTTTTTGAATAGGCTCAGTGGCATGACGCTTGATGCGTCACGAGGATGAACGGCAATCCGCTTACAGTTGCGGGGGCAGCCACGGTCTCGGTCCCTTTTGGGTCGTCCTCACCGTGTTCCCTATTAATCCCCTTCACTCTCGGTCGGGGAACCGTCGCAACCCTATTACGTGTTGAACCTGAGGCGGTCAAGCGACAGGAACACCTAAATCCATTATAAAAAATTGGTTAGACTTTAAGCTAATACTTCGGATCTTAAACAGTCCGGCGCTGGCATATTGTAAATCCCTGCTGTAGTCTTCAAATCGGGAAGCTCTGCTTGGGAAGCAGAGTTTTTTTGAGGAGAGCTGTCCAAAAGACAGCAGAAAAATGCACGCTAAGTGCATTAATGGAGGATTTATGCGTAAATGGATTCTGGCCATTTCGTCGGTGGCAGCGCTTGCAATGACGGGTGCAACCTGGGCGGCGGACTATAAGGTATTGGCTCCAGCGGCACCGGGCGGCGGCTGGGATCAGACAGCGCGCACCATGCAGAACGTACTCCAGGACGAAAAGATTTCCGGCAGTGTTCAGGTCATTAACGTTCCGGGCGCTGGCGGCACAATCGGTCTGGCACAGTTCGTCAACCAGAACAAAGGCGACCCAAGCCAGCTTATCGTTGGTGGTTATGTCATGGTCGGCGCGATTTTGACCAACAATTCACCGGTCAATCTTGACGCGATTACGCCAATTGCCCGTCTCACCGGTGAATATGAAGCCATCGTTGTACCGGCATCGTCCGACATTCAGAACCTCGGCGATCTTGTCGCCAAGCTCAAGACTGATCCAGGCTCCGTTTCCTGGGGCGGTGGCTCGGCAGGCGGTACGGATCACATCACTGCTGGCCTTTTTGCCAAGGCCGCAGGTGTTGACCCAACGAAAGTCAATTATATCGCCTTTTCAGGTGGTGGCGAAGCACTTGCTGCTATTCTCGGCAATCAGGTGACAGTTGGCATTTCCGGTTATGGCGAGTTCGACCCGCAAATCAAGGCTGGTACGCTCCGCGTGATCGGAATTTCCAGTGATGAACGCGTGGAGGGCATTGATGCTCCAACCTTCAAGGAAGGGGGCGTCGACGTTTCAATCCAGAACTGGCGCATGGTTGGTGCTGCACCGGCAATCACTGCTGAACAGGAAGCTGCAATCAACGCAGACATCGAAAAGATGGTGAAATCGGAATCCTGGCAGAAGGCTCTCAAGGATAAGGGCTGGGCCGACACCTATCTTGCGGGCGATGCTTTCAAAGAGCAGCTCAAGAAAGATGTTGCTTCCACTGAAACGATCCTCAAGGAAATCGGTCTCGTCAAATGACAGGATCTGAACAGCATGGAGAGCGCCGTTCCGCTGGAACGGCGCCTGACTACGCCGCTCTTGTCATAGCCTTTATCCTTGCTGCCGTTGCCATTGCAATTGCATGGTCCACCGCCTATGGCAACAATGTGCTGTCCTACTCACCCGTAGGGCCTAAAACCGTGCCTTATATTATTGCGGCCGGGCTGTTCATGTTGTCAATTTGGACAGTCGTCAGCGCTTTGAAGGGCGAGTTTCCCGAACGCGAGCATCAGGAAATTGCGCCCATGGCGTGGATTGTCGGTGGTCTGGTCGTTCAGATGCTGACCATGAAAACCATGGGATTTTCAATCGCAACGGGCTTGCTTTTTGCAGCAACGGCGCGCGGATTCGGCTATCGCAAATTCTGGATAAGCGTGCCTGTCGGTATCGTCTTTGCATTCATCATCTGGTTCATTTTTGCGCGCGGCCTGCAGCTTTCGCTGCCTTCGGGCTGGCTTGAACAATTCGTTTAAGGCGAAAGATCATGGATACAGTCAATCTCCTCGCGAGTGGTCTTCTGGTAGCACTTGAACCGGCGAACCTCATTTATGCGCTAATTGGCGTAACACTTGGTACGGCTGTTGGCGTGCTACCGGGCATCGGCCCAGCACTTACAGTGGCGTTGCTCCTGCCCGTCACCTATAAACTCGACCCTGCCGGATCTCTGATCATGTTTGCCGGTATTTATTATGGCGGCATGTATGGTGGATCGACAACCTCGATCC
This sequence comes from Ochrobactrum sp. Marseille-Q0166, assembly GCF_014397025.1. Classification (NCBI taxonomy): domain Bacteria; kingdom Pseudomonadati; phylum Pseudomonadota; class Alphaproteobacteria; order Hyphomicrobiales; family Brucellaceae; genus Ochrobactrum; species Ochrobactrum sp. Marseille-Q0166. The sequence continues at coordinate 1,469,794 of NZ_JACJUO010000002.1, forward strand.
TCTTAAATACGCCCGGAGAAAGCGCTTCCATCGTCACGGCATTGGAGGGCAATAAAATGGCCCGAGCGGGACGCGGCGGACCAGCCCTAGCAACGGCCGCAATCGGCTCGTTTATCGCTGGTCTGATTGCCACGCTTGCTCTCGCATTCGTCGCTCCTTGGGTGGTGAAATTCGCTCTCTCCTTCGGTCCTTCGGAATATTTCGCGCTGATGCTGCTCGCTTTCATGACCGTCTCGGCGGCTTTTGGCGATTCAACGCTGCGCGGTCTCACTTCGCTTTTCATCGGGTTGACGCTTGGTCTTATCGGCATCGATCAGCTGACCGGACAAGCGCGTCTCGTCATGGGCACACCGAACCTGCTTGATGGGATCAATGTTACCACTCTTGCGGTAGCGCTGTTTGCTATCGGTGAGACCTTGGCGGTGGTTTCGAAGAAGCTTAGTCCCGACGACGAAGTGATCGCCGTCAAAGGCTCGGTCTGGATGACCAAGAATGACTGGAAGCGCTCGTGGATGCCATGGCTGCGCGGAACGGCAATTGGCTTCCCGATTGGGGCCATGCCAGCGGGCGGTGCGGACGTTTCAAGCTTCCTGTCTTATTCGGCAGAACGCCAGTTCTCCAAACATCCGGAAGAGTTTGGGAAAGGCGCGATTGAAGGCGTTGCAGGGCCAGAAGCCGCCAACAACGCATCGGCTGCGGGTACACTCGTACCACTGCTGACACTTGGCCTTCCAACCACCGCAACAGCTGCAATCATGCTGGCTGGTTTTCAACAATTCGGCTTGCAGCCGGGACCATTGCTTTTTGTCACCAACGCACCTCTCGTTTGGGGGCTCGTCGCAAGTCTTTTAGTCGCCAATCTGATGCTGTTGGTGCTGAACCTGCCGCTGATTGGCCTGTGGGTAAAGATGCTCACCATACCGCGCCACTGGCTTTATGCTGGCATTCTGGTCTTCGCGACCCTTGGCACTATCGGTGCCAACGCATCGACATCGATCCTATTCGGTATTCCTGTATCGTTTGAACTGGGTCTGCTTCTGGCTTTCGGTTTGCTTGGCTATGTGCTCCGCCGCTTCTCATACCCGATCGCGCCGGTTGTTGTGGGCCTGATCCTCGGACCCATGGCAGAGAAAAGTCTGCGTCAAGCATTGCAGATAAGTCAGGGTAACCCGATGACACTCATAAATTCATGGGTATCGATAACATTGATCGCACTGGCAATTGCTGCTGTGATTATACCCATGATTATGCGGCGGCGTGGCAAAGGCGATTTGCTCAAGCAAATGGCGACTGACGAAGACTAGAGCATTTTCTGTTTTAATTGAGTCATTGGAGGTGCTCTATCCCTTTGTTTTTAAGTGCATCTTGTTCCGAAAAATGCTCGGCACTTTTCTCGATGCACTCCAAAAGCAAAAAGCCCCGGAAAACCAGGGCTTTACTTCAATAAAAAACTGTAAACTTAGTCGAGGATCTTGCGGAACTGAGCCACGTCAATGCCGAGCGTCTCAAGGTCTTTTGCCATTGGCTGATGGCCAACACGCAGAGCACCTGACGCACAAACAGCACTACCAAATTGCGCAAAAGCACGACCGAAACGATTATTAAAGCGGGCAAACATTTTCATCTCCATCGCGGACATCTTATTGGTCCGCCCGCTTGAGATGGTGTTTCACAACTTCTATTTGAAGTGATGCCTTTGCATAAGAGCCATGCAGAAACTGCAAATACCGATATTTTTCACGATTGATTGGGATCAATGAAGCTTCCGTTTTCAGCTGCCAATCTGCGATCAACAAAGGAAGGAGAACACCATGTCCAACACCCCCCATACGCTCGGTGAAGAGTTTCCCGGACAGCTCGAAGCCATTCACGCGCTGAAAGCAGCAGACCCGCGTTTCGCTCGCATTCTGGAAGAATATGACTCGGTCAATGATCGTATTCATCGCGCTGAAACCAAGATCGCACCTGTCAGCCAGGACGAAGAGACCAATCTGCGCAAACAGCGCCTGGCCCTGAAAGATACGATTGAAAAAGCATTGGCTCAATAACAATAGAGCTGGCCACGGCAGCGGCGGCGCTCTAAATATTTTCTGACGCGCATCTTTGTCCGAAAACCGCTACACACTTTTCGGAATGCGTTCTAGTCGCCTCTGTCTGGCCTTACTGATCGTTCCATCTTTCCAACCGCGATCAGCATGATAACGGCAATGGCCGTTGCCATAATCGCGATATGCCACAGTCCGAGGCCGCTTGCGAGACCGATGGCTGCAGCAAGCCACATGCCCGCACCCGTTGTAATGCCGGTAATCTGTCCTTTGGCAAAGATGATAAAGCCAGCCGCAAGAAACGCGACGCCGCTGGTGATCGCTTCTACAAGACGCGAAGGGTCCATGCGGATGTTCTGATCGTCGAAAACCGGCACATTCACCAGCTCAAGCGATACGATTGTGAAGGTTGCTGATGCGAGACAGACCATCATGTGGGTCTTCAACCCTGCCGGTCGCTTTCGCCATTCTCTTTCAAGACCTATAACCGCGCCAAGAAGAGTTGCGAGCAGCATTCTTGCCAATACGACTGGCAGGCTCAGCATATTATCGTGTGTGAATTCAGCCCAGAATTGATCCATGCCCTTCAACGGAAATTCTCGGCTTTTGTTCCAGCAGCTTCAAACGCAATATGTATCCGCAATTCATATTGGTTTTAAAAGATTAATTGCCAGAAGCAGGCGGAACAGTTTCTGTGCTGGCTGGTGGCACCGAGCCTTCACTATTGGAAGACACATCAGGTGCAATCGCGCTACCGAAAAGCTCAACAAGCAGCCAGACAACTGCAGCTGCAGCTATACTAACCAGCAAAATTACAAGAACGGGTTTGCCCTCACGACCCTGTCGCGCTTCACGCGGGCTGACCTGTTTCATAAAACAACACCTCCCTTTCTGGACGCTCCTATAATAGCCCAATGATTGGGTAGTGGTTTTGTTCCATAGGGAAGAAGTTAGCCCAAATTGCCCGGCAATATTACGGGATTCCATGAAGAGTAATATCCAGAATCACGAAATTTCAATGGCTTGCTGGAAGCTTCTTTTAAATTGCAAAAAGATGCCGACGTTCCGCTCCAATACAGCGACTTCGGCATGTCACACAACACGCTGATCTGTTTCAGGCATTGTCTACAGTATATGTTGGAAAATTAGATGGTACGGACGGGTGGATTCGAACCACCGACCTCAGGAGCCACAATCCTGCGCTCTAACCAACTGAGCTACGACCGCGTACCTAAATCTCAACGAACTCGCTTCGGTGTCCGTCGACAGGGGGTCACATACGGAGAATCGAACCACATTGCAAGTGATTATAATGATCTTTTTTGAAGATTTCCCCGTTTGTTAGCTCGAAAGCCGCAATCGTTAAAATTCGACGCATTCTGGTTACCATGTTTTATGCATGGTTGTGCATAAACGCGGATTATCCACCGACACATAAAATTGCCTTACCTGCATTAACTAATGAAACAGAAAGTAAGGCCCATATCGAATGCAAATATGGACCCGAACGCACAAGAGGCTTATTAACAGGTTGTTAATAGCTGTCTTGGATGGACGGAAGAACAGGTAAAGGACCGGTATGTCAGGATCATACCCCTTCATCGATATTGCGGCGCTGGATCAAATCCGCGACGGCTTTGCCAAGGGCGATGCGCAGCTCGTGCTGACGCGTGACTTATCGACAGTGCTTTGGGCAAATGGCGCTGGCGCTCGTCTTTTTGGCCATGAGCGCATCGAGGACCTGATCGGCGGCGCTCTTGATCTGCCGGTCGCGACGCGCCGACAGATTACGGCTGCTACCAATGATGCTGACATCACGCCCCGGATTGCCGCCGTTCGTCTGGGCATAGGAATGCGGGACGAACTGACCCGGCTGAAAATTTCGCATATTGTGCTGCCCGATGGCATTGACGCCTTGCTGATTTCAGTCGACCGGCAGGATGCAAAACCCGACGATATTATTTCCGGCCTTGCTGATGACACAACGCATGTCGCGCTGATTGATGCACAGGCAAAAGTTCTTGCAGCAAGTTCTCATTTTGCAGCACTCGATATTTCAGCATCCACACTTGAAGATCTTATCGTCGAAGCGGAAGATGCGAATGACCATCTGGTCAAGCGACGTATCCGTGCAGGAAAGCATTCCGTTCCGGGTGCGTTGGCGCGCCTTTCGGACGCTCCCGCATTGCATCTGCTCTGCATCATCGGCGAAGCCACAAAACCGATTGTAAGCGCTATGGCGCCTCTGGCTGAGCAAAATGCCTCGACTTCGGTGAAAGAAGCAGTGGCCGTGGCCGAAGAGATTCAAAAGCCGAAGGAATTTTCTTTTGACCCTGACGGCGCACCTGCCCGCTTCATCTGGAAGACGGATGCAACAGGTACATTTACCGAAGTATCACCAGAGCTGGGCATTATCATCGGGCCCAATGCTGCTGATGTTATCGGGCGCCGCTTTGCGGAAGTCGCCAATGTATTCGGTTTTGATACAGATGGCGCTATTGCCGTTCTACTGCAAAAGCGCGATACTTGGTCCGGTAAAAAGCTGCTCTGGCCAGTTGAAGGAACAAACCTTCGCGTACCGGTAGAGCTTGCCGCTCTTCCCGTTTACTCACGTGATCGCGAATTTATCGGTTTCCGTGGTTTCGGCCTTGTGAAACCCAACGAAGCAGAAGCAGACCCTGAGACCATCGGTGCCGTGCTGGCTGGCGGTGTACCACAGAAGCGCGTTCCAGAAGAGCAACAGAATAGTCTGCCGCTCGACAGTGTGGACGATGACGTTCTGGCGCTTTCAGAAGAAGTTGCGAACGACGACCATCCTTCAGAAATTAAATATCAGCCGCCCGTTGTTCTGACACCTAATCCGGGTCGTCGGGAATCCGACAAGGTGCTTGAGCTTCTCAACGCTGCTGCCCGCGAAAAAGTCGCGGCAGATCAGGAAAAAGACCATAAGACGAAGACTGACAGACGCCCTGAAGGTGGTCTGACGACCACCGAGCGCAATGCATTCCGCGAAATTGCTGACCGCTTGCGCAAGCAAGGTCTCGCAAACTCGCGTCAGGATCAGGATGCAGCAAATGAGAAGCCGGTTGCAGCCGAGCAGATAAAGCCTGCCGCCGAACGCGCCTCGCCTGTCACGCTGGTTTCGGAACCTGCTCAAACAAATTCCGGCGAACAGCCTGCGACAGAAGCCGCAACACCCACTGTCTCAGAAGAAAAGGTGTTTGGTGACGAAACGGCGTTGCTTGCCAATCTGCCTGTGCCGGTGATTATTCAGTCTGGCGACGATATCCATTATGTCAATCAAGCATTGCTTGATCTGACGGGTTATGACGCACTTGAAGACATCCGCAAGGCTGGTGGTGTCGATGCGCTTTTCAACAGCGAAGCCGACGACAGTGAAAAGCGTCAGGGTATGGTGCTACGTCATGCCGACGGACACGAAGAACCAGTCGATGCACATCTTAATGCGATCAACTGGCGTTCTGGCCGTGCATTGATGCTAAGCCTCATGCCTGTCGCCGATGAAGCGGCTATCCCTGTTAAAAGTGTAGCAGAAGTGGCCCCTGAGGATCGCTCGGAGAAGCAGGAACTGCAGGCCCATATCGAAGAGCTCAAAACTATTCTTGATACGGCAACCGATGGTGTTGTGCTGATTGATCCGGAAGGCCGCATTCGCTCGATGAACCATTCAGCTTCGGCGCTGTTTGGATATGATCAGGACGACACGGAAGGCAAGTTCTTCTCGATGCTCTTTGCCATCGAAAGCCAGCGTGCGGCGATGGATTATCTGCATGGCCTTTCCGGCAATGGCGTTTTGAGTGTCCTCAATGACGGACGCGAGGTGATTGGTCGTGAAGCACAGGGCGGTTTCATTCCGCTGTTCATGACGATGGGCAAGCTACCGCATACAAACGGATATTGTGCAGTTCTGCGCGACATTACGCAGTGGAAGCGCACAGAGGAAGAACTGACCAATGCACGTCGCGAAGCCGAACGTGCATCCAGTCAGAAAACGGAATTCCTTGCGCGTATCAGCCATGAAATTCGTACGCCCCTCAATGCCATTATCGGCTTCTCGGAACTGATGTCCGATCAAAAATTCGGCCCGATCGGCAACGAGCGTTATCGCGACTATCTGCGTGACATCAACCGTTCCGGCAATCATGTGCTGGCATTGGTCAACGATCTCCTTGATATTTCAAAGATCGAAGCCGGTGCACTCGACATGCAGTTTGAAGCGGTTTCGCTCAATGACGCCATTGGTGAAGCCATCGCGCTCATGCAGCCGCAGGCCAACCGCGAACGCGTCATTATCCGCTCCAGCTTCCAGTCGAACCTCCCGGATATCGTCGCCGATGCGCGTTCGATCAAGCAGGTCGCACTTAACCTGCTCTCCAACGCCGTCCGCTTCACAACAACCGGTGGACAGGTTATCGTTTCGACGAATTACGAGTTGAACGGCGACGTCGTGATGCGTGTGCGTGATACCGGCGTCGGCATGACCAAAGCGGAAATCGAACAGGCGCTGAAGCCGTTCCGACAGGTCAATACGATGCAGCGTCGTCAGGCCGAAAGCGCAAAAGATTGGCGCAATGAAGGCACAGGGCTTGGACTTCCGCTGACCAAGGCGATGGTTGAAGCCAATCGCGCACAGTTTGCCATCGACTCAACACCCGGCCAGGGAACTGTGGTGGAAATCGTTTTCCCTCCTACCCGCGTTCTTGCAGATTAGGTGGACATGCAGAATAAACTGAATGAAAGCAAAAAGCCCTCTCTTCGAAGGGCTTTTTGTTTTTGGTCAAAAAAAGCGCCGGCAAAAGCCAGCGCGATAAATCTCAGAGACAAAGACACGAAAGCAAGTGACAGATAAGCGCAACGAGCGGCACGATCATTACTCAGTGTTGCATTGTTTATCGCGCCTCGCTGGTTAATAGGACCTTAAAATCCGATGTCAGAATTTAGAGATTGGAAACTCCTGTAAAATCAGGGTTAATTTCTGAGAAGCAATTGTTTAACCATAAGCTGGAATCAGCATAGGCGGCTTTGCTTTGCCACAGTGCTGAGCTAGGTTAGATTACGGAATATGTCTCACTGATAGGATGGTTGATGCGCTGGCCGAAGTTTATGCGCCTTATTATTGCGCTCGTCATTTTGGGAGCGGCGGCGGTCGCAACCCTGCTCGCGATCATACCTTTCATCGTCTCCACCGATGCCATCCGCATTCGTGTGGCACAGGAAATCAGTGCGTGGACCGGCTATAGCGTTGAACTGCGCGAGGCACCGCGGTTGCGCGTGTTTCCTGTTCTGCGGGCTTCGCTCGATGGTGTGACCCTTAGCAAACTGTCCGATCAAAGTGCCAAACCCTTCATGAGCGCTAACCGCATCGAGATAGAGCTTTCGCCACTTGATGCCATCATGGGCAGGCTATCGTTCTCTGAAACACAGATTGTGAGGCCACATTTTAACATTGGTGGTCCAGTCGATAATTTTTCTGAACTGCTGGATGCGATTGCAAGTTCGAATGGCCGGTTGGGCACAGCAATACGCGCACAGCGCGCCTTGCAGCAGCAAAATGGTGGCAATGACAAGACGCTTGCCACGCAACAGGCTTCCCAGCCCTTTGGCCGCGTTGTGGTTCGCGACGGCACGATCTCGTTCAACCACCCGGATTCGGAAGAAGAACCGAAAGAAGACCAGCAGATCACCAAGGTGAATGCCACTCTCGAATGGCCACGCACATCAAGTGCTGCAACGCTTCGCGGCAGTGCGCTTTGGCGCGGTGAAAACACCCAGTTCAGCCTGACTGCAACGCAGGCCCTTCCATTGCTCGCAGGTGGTACCTCTGATGTGACCGCGAGCTTTACCTCCAACCCGCTCAACATCACTTTTGAAGGCAAAGCCAATATTTCCAATGATCGCTTCTTTGAAGGTACGTTGAGCGCCAAGACACCTTCATTGAGCAATTCGCTGCGTTGGCTTGCCTTGCCACCTGTAGCGGGCAGCACGGAAATCGGCGCCTTCTCGCTTAACTCCACCATCACCTCTACAACGCGTCGGTTGAAATTTGCCGATGTCGAAATGACAACGGATGAAAGCCCGGCCAAGGGTGTGATCGAGATCGGATTTGAGCAGGAAACGCCTGCCGTCACAGGAACACTTGCTTTCGAGAAATTGAACTTGCGCCGCCTGTTTTCGATTTTTGTACCGCTGCCTGAAAATCAGCCTCGTTCGCCGAACGAACGGGATCAGAATGAAAACGACACCATCGATACAAGTTTCATCAACCGATCCGAGCTGGACTTACGGCTGTCGGCGCAGACGGCAACTGCTGGCCCCGTCTCCATGACAGGTGTGGCTGCGGCCGTGCAGATCAGAGGCGGTCGCGCGATGTTCGATATCGGTGACGCCAAAGCTTTCAATGGCATTTTACAGGCCAATCTCCAAATCATCCGCGATTTGAAAACCGCCAGCGGAGAGTTGCGCTTTAATGCGTCGGACATCGATAGCTCACAGCTTTTTGCGGCTCTCGGTTTTGACAAACCTTTTATCAATGGCAAAGGCAATGTTTCGCTGTTCATGAAGGGGCCGGCCAACCGTTGGTCCGGCTTACTCAACAATGCGCAGGGCAATGTTTCGGTGCAGTTGAACAATGGCCAGATGCAGGGTTTCTCGGTGCAGGACTTTCTGACCAAGGCCCAAAGTCAGGGCTTCTTCGCTCTTGAGCGGCAGGACAATGTCTCGCTCGCGTTCAATCGCCTCGACCTGAAAGCAAATCTCTCGGATGGCGTGGCATCGCTGGAAAATGCGACATTGGTAACGTCGGAAGGCACGCTCAACCTTGCTGGCATTGTGCCATTTGTGGATCGCAGTCTGGCACTGAGTGGTGAAGTTATTTTCCCCGATAGTCAGCCCGAGCAGCAGCAAAGCACTGAAGGCCAGCAGACCCAGCCAGTTCCCGCCAAACCGCCACTCCATTTCTTCGTTGGCGGCTCGTGGGATCGCCCCTTTATATCCCCATCATCGACAGGAAGCGGAACGGGGCAGTAAGCCCCTCTCCTGATTATCATCATCCGATGCGGAATGCGGCCTGCTCATCACGGCGGCGCTGTACTTCGCGACGCTTGTTGACAACTGATGCGATGATAACACCCGTCGTCACCAAGGCGATCAGGATGGTACAAACCGCATTGATTTCCGGCGTCACACCGAGCCGCACCTGTGAGTAAATCTTCATCGGCAGAGTTGTTGCACCCGGACCGGATGTGAAGCTCGCAATCACCAGATCGTCGAGAGAAAGGGTGAAGGCCAGCATCCAGCCAGAAACGACCGCTGGCAGGATCACCGGCAGCGTAATTTTCATAAAAGTGGTGACGGGTGGTGCTCCGAGATCCATCGCAGCTTCTTCCAGCGAACGATCAAAGCTCACGAGACGAGACTGCACAACGACTGCAACGAAGCACATTGAAAATGTGATATGTGCCAGCGTGACCGTCCAGAAACCGCGGTCAAAATTCATCGCCACGAACAAAAGCAGCAACGAAAGACCGGTGATAACATCGGGCATGACCAGCGGCGCATAGACCATGCCCGAAAATAGAATACGTCCGCGAAACCGCGTATAGCGGGTCAGTGCGAGCGCAGCCAGCGTACCAAGCACCGTTGCGATTGTGGCTGACAAAAGCCCGACGCGAATCGTCACCCATGCCGCATCCATCAGCGCCTGATTGCGGAACAGTTCCACATACCATTTGGTCGAGAAGCCCGCCCAGACAGTGACGAGACGGGATTCGTTGAATGAGTAGATGACCAGAAGAACAATCGGCAGGTAGAGAAACGCAAAGCCAAGCGCGACTGATGCGATATTAAAACGGGACCAGTTGTTCTGCATCTTATTTCCCCTTCTCCTGCTGGCGTGCCTGCACCTGCTGGAAAATCACTATCGGCACGATAAGCAGGAGCAGCAGCACCACTGCTACCGCTGAAGAAACCGGCCAGTCACGATTGGAGAAGAACTCGCTCCAGATGGTCTTGCCGATCATCAGCGTCTGAGAGCCGCCAAGAAGATCAGGGATCACGAACTCACCGACAGCCGGAATGAATACGAGGAAACAACCCGCCACAACACCTGCAAGTGACAATGGGAAGGTTATCTTCCAGAAAGCCGAAAATGCTGTGCAGCCGAGATCCTGCGCCGCCTCAATCAGAGAATAGTCCATTTTTTCCAGCGATGAATAAATCGGCAGAACCATAAACGGCAGATAGGAATAGACAATACCAATGAAGATCGCCGTTTCGGTGTTCAGAATGTTGAGTGGTGTATCGATAACATTGAGCCACATCAGAAACTGGTTGAGCAGGCCTTCGGGCTTGAGGATGCCGATCCACGCATAAACGCGGATAAGGAACGAAGTCCAAAACGGCAGAATGACCAGCATCAGTAATGTCGGGCGAAGACTCTGCGGCGCACGCGCCATCCCATAAGCCATTGGATAAGCAACCAGCAGCGTCAGAAACGTTGAGATTGCTGCAATCCGCACGCTCGAGAGATACGCCATATAATAAAGCGGATCATCCATCAGCCAGAGGTAATTATCAAAGGAGAGCTGCTTCACACGCTCCCATGCGAGACTGAAGCCCTGCGTCAGATCAATGACCGGCTGATAAGGCGGGATCGCCATCGTGACTTCGGAAAGCGAAATCTTGAAAACGATGAAAAACGGAATCAGAAAGAAGATCAGCAGCCACAGATAAGGCACTGCGATCACGAGGCGACTGGTTATGGAAGCGATCAGCTTTTGCATGTGCCTCCCCTCAGGCTTTCAGCACCAGACCGGCATCGGTATCAAACGAGACCCATACGCGCTCATCATATGTCAGCGGATTTTCCGTCTTGCGCACTGCATTCAGGCTTGCAGCCTTGATGGTGCGGCCATTGTCCAGGCGAACATGGAAAACCGTCATGTCGCCAAAGTAAGCAATGTCCCAAAGCTCCCCCTCAACCGCGTTGACGGAGGTTTCGTCAGGCTTTTCGCGGGTAATGCGTGTCTTTTCAGGACGCACCGCATACCATACCTTTTGACCCGGACTAAGCTGCTCACGGGTTTCGGTCTGAATGTTGAACCCGAATTTTTCGGTGGCGATTTCCGCCTCACCGTTCGAGGCCTTCACCACTTCGCCTTCGATGATGTTCACATTACCGATGAAGTCGGCCACGAATTTGGAGCCTGGCGCTTCATAGACTTCAGCAGGCGTTGCGACTTGCATGATGCGACCCTTGTCCATGACGGCGATACGATCAGACATCGTCATGGCCTCTTCCTGGTCGTGGGTGACGACCATGAAGGTCAGACCAAGCTTGACCTGCAAATCCATCAGCTCGAACTGAGTTTCTTCGCGCAGCTTCTTGTCGAGCGCGCCCAGCGGTTCATCGAGCAGCAGAACTTTTGGGCGCTTGGCAACAGCACGCGCCAAGGCCACACGCTGACGCTGGCCGCCCGAAAGCTGATGTGGCTTGCGCTTGCCATATTTCTCAAGCTTCACAAGCTTAAGCATTTCAGCAACCCGCGCATCGATTTCCGATTTCGCCATGCCGTCCTGCTTGAGACCAAACGCAATGTTGTTTTCAACTGTCATATGCGGGAACAGCGCATAGGATTGAAACATCATATTGACCGGACGCTTATAGGGGGGAATGCCGCGCATATCCTGACCATCGAGCGTAATGCGACCCGATGTCGGCTCCTCAAACCCCGCCAACATGCGCATCAGAGTTGTCTTGCCGCAGCCGGAAGCACCCAGAAGCGAGAAAAACTCGCGATTGAACACATTGAGTGAAAGATCATCAACAGCAGTAAAATCGCCGAAAATCTTGGTCACATTTTCGAAAGAGATGAAAGGCTTCGCGGCCGGATCATTCCAGGGTGCGAATTTGCGGCGAAAGCTGCCAAAAGATTCCATTCCGTTCCCCTATCGACTTATTAGGAACCTGCATTCACAGGCACAGCCTGCCACTAAAAGACTCTATCTGTAAGGCATAGAGCGGCCCTCCTGTATGAACAGTGAGCCGCTCTTAACAATTTGACGGGATCCAACCCGATCAGACGTGCAAAGCCGTCTTATTATCCAACTGTTACTGACCTGTGACGATCTTGGTCCAAGCACGCGTAACATAACGCTGTGTCTTCTGATCATAAGGTGTTGGCACGAACAGCTTCTTCAACACCTCTTCGCTTGGATAGATTTCCGGATCATCGAGAATGTCTTTATCGATAAACTCCTGCGAAGCCTTGTTGCCATTCGCATAAAACACGAAATTTGATGCCTTGGCTGCAACTTCTGGGCGCATGATATAGTTCATGAATTCAAGTGCTTCAGGCACATGTTTTGCGTCAGCAGGGATTGCCATCTGATCAAACCACATCAGCGCACCTTCCTTCGGGATCGAATAACCGATCTCTACGCCCTGATTGGCCTTCTCGGCACGATCACGCGCCTGGAAGATGTCGCCTGAATAGCCAACGGCCATGCAGATATCGCCGTTTGCAAGGGCATTGATATATTCCGAGGAGTGGAACTTGCGGATATTGGGCCGAATTTTCAGATAAAGCTCCTGCGCCTTTTCCATATCTTCCGCCGATGGAGAATTCGGATCAAGACCAAGGTAGTTCAGTGCCGGACGCAGCATCTCGCTTGATGTATCCAGCAGATAAATACCACAATCTTTCAACTTTGCGGATATCTCAGGATTGTACAGCACATCCCACGAGTCGATGGTATCGGTGCCAAGGATTTCTTTGATCTTGGCCTTGTTATAACCAATTCCGGTCGTGCCCCACATGTAGTTGATGGAATATTCGTTGCCCGGATCGTAGGTCGCTGCGCGGGTAGAAATTTCGTCCCACATATTCTTGAGGTTTGGCAGCTTGTCCTTGTCGAGTTTCAAAAACACACCAGCCGGGATCTGACGGCCAAGGAATTCACCCGATGGCACAACGAGATCATAGCCGCTGCCACCGGCAAGAAGCTTCGTTTCTAGAATTTCGTTGGAATCATAGACATCGTAAACGACCTTGATACCCGTTTCCTTGGTGAAGTCCTTCAGGATCGAATCGTCGATGTAATCCGACCAGTTATAGATGTTCACCACCCGCTCCTGAGCGCTTGCGGGAAATAAGGCGGCGCTTACAAGGCAGGACGCCATGGTTGTCGCCAGAAGAAAGGATTTCATCCTCATCGCGTGCTCCATTCTGCACCGTAATTTCCGGTACAGTTAAAGGGTGGGTAAACTATTTCAGCTACCACCTTTTTAGATTGTGCAGCATTCGTCAACCGGGTGATTTAAAGACGAACATAAAAAATTGTGTTGTGAACTCTCGCATGCAAAATATTGTGACTTCACTGGAAGTCGAAAGCAGACAACCCCGCCACCATTTCATCGAGCCCTAATGGACGCGTCAACGGCGGCTCCGCCCTTGTGATGCACCCCTGTCGTTCACAAAGCCGACAGACCGGACCGATTTCCGTGCGCGTGGTACAGTTTTCACCATAAATTGTCTCTGCTCCTGCATCGAGCGAACAGCCGAGAAGAATGGCAGTACGTCGCGGGCGTTCATTGAAAGCCCCCTGCGGCCCTTCAAGCGTTCGCGCAACTGTCAGAAAAGAGGAACCATCGGGCAATACGGCTGGCTCCACCAGCACCTGTCCCGTTTGCGTGAATGCCGCATAGACTGGCAGTTTGGGGCACTGCCCGCCAAATCGCGTTGGAAACCCTTCCGCTCCGACCATATGAAGACGATTTCCAGCATGGTCAATTTCCATCAGAAAGAATGGTAACGCAGAATTACCTTGTCGTTGAAGCGTCGTAAGGCGGTTCGCTGCCTGCTGAAATGATACCCCAAAGCGCGAACGCAACACGTCGACATCATAACGCACCCGCACGGCGGTATCGCGAAATTGCCGATACGGCATCATCAGGGCCTGTGCCGCATAACGGGCCAGTTCAAAGCGCGCGATGCGCTTTGCTTCACTGGACGAGAGCTTCAGCCCTTCTATTTCAGCGCCGATCATCACCTGCATACGGATAAGCGCCGCCTCCATCGCAATTTCCTGCAACTGATCAAAAAGCGACAATCGCTCCGATATAAACAGCCGCTGCGAATGCCGGTCATAACGCCTGCGCCAGTTGGGCATGGTCGCGACGGGCAGCGTACGCACAGTGATACCATGTTCGCGCCGCAGCCATTCTTTTAGAACACCCGATAAATCACCTTCGGGTTTCAGCAAACCATGAAAGCTTTCCGCCTCCTCCTCGATACGCGGATAATGATTGGGGCGTCGCGCCATCACATCGCGCACTTCATCCAGCGGCAAATGCGTGGCGGAAAGCTGCGTATCTCTCCCCTCGTGCGAAAGCAGTTGCGACAGATCAGAAAGACGCTGCTGTTGTTCACGATAGGCGCGGTAAAGTTTGACGATACCATTGGCGGCGTTGGGTGCTGCCTCGCCAATTTCCACCAGTTCCTGATCGCCCGGCAATTCGCCAGTCAGCAGCGGATCGGAAAACACCTCCTTTAGCCCCGCAACAGTCGTGCCGCTTTCTGCCTGAAGGCTATCAAGATCAAGCTTATACACACTGGCAAGCTTTAACAGGAGTTGCACCGTCAGTGGACGCTGATTGCGCTCGATGAGATTGAGATAGGATGGCGAAATACCGAGCGCATCGGCCATCGATGTCTGCGTCAGACCTCGCTCGTTGCGGATGCGTCTGATACGTGGACCGGCAAATATCTTGCGTTCGCTCATCAGACTCTCCCAAGCTGGCAATGACGCATTTTACAATTCATGACAAAATAACTGCAAAAATCATCTTTGACAATATTTACAAATTTACAGATCGTATCAGTCAATTTTCAGACAGCGTTACCTCAATTATTTGGCGTTTTTTCTGCTTTTTCTGGCTGTCAAAACATTAGCATTGTAAATCTAGTCACAGAAAGAGTGGCAGCAACCTGCTCTACAAAAACCTGATCCAAGTGTGAGGAGACACCGAAATGACAGATTTTTACAGCCTTATCCCTTCGGCACCAAAAGGCCGGTTTGACGGTATCCAGCGTGCCCATACAGCCGAAGATGTGAAAAGGCTGCGCGGTTCGGTGGAGATCAAGTATTCGCTGGCCGAGATGGGTGCAAACCGTCTGTGGAAGCTCATCCATGAAGAAGATTTCGTCAACGCGCTTGGTGCGCTTTCGGGCAATCAGGCCATGCAGATGGTTCGCGCCGGTCTGAAGGCGATTTACCTTTCCGGCTGGCAGGTCGCAGCAGACGCAAACACGGCTTCAGCAATGTATCCTGACCAGTCGCTTTATCCTGCCAATGCCGCTCCCGAACTGGCAAAGCGCATCAACAAGACGTTGCAGCGTGCTGACCAGATTGAGACCGCAGAAGGCAAAGGCCTTTCAGTCGATACGTGGTTTGCACCAATCGTTGCGGATGCGGAAGCAGGCTTCGGCGGACCGCTGAATGCATTTGAGATCATGAAGGCCTTTATCGAGGCAGGTGCTGCCGGCGTACACTATGAAGACCAGCTCGCATCTGAGAAGAAGTGCGGACATCTGGGCGGCAAGGTTCTGATCCCGACTGCTGCCCATATTCGCAACCTCAACGCGGCACGTTTGGCGGCGGACGTTATGGGAACGGCCACACTGGTTATAGCCCGTACAGATGCGGAAGCTGCGAAACTTCTGACCTCGGATATTGATGAGCGCGACCAGCCCTTCGTTGATTACGATGCTGGCCGTACGGCAGAAGGTTTCTATCAGGTGAAGAACGGTATTGAGCCATGTATCGCGCGTGCCATTGCCTATGCGCCCTATTGCGATCTGATCTGGATGGAAACATCCAAACCCGATCTCGAACAGGCTCGTCGCTTTGCGGAAGCTGTACATAAGGTACATCCCGGCAAGAAGCTCGCTTACAACTGCTCGCCGTCGTTCAACTGGAAAAAGAACCTCGACGACGCAACAATCGCCAAGTTCCAGCGTGAGCTGGGTGCAATGGGCTATAAGTTCCAGTTCATTACACTTGCCGGTTTCCACCAGCTCAACTTTGGTATGTTCGAATTGGCGCGCGGCTACAAGGATCGTCAGATGGCAGCATATTCTGAGCTGCAACAGGCGGAATTTGCAGCCGAAGCCAACGGCTACACTGCGACCAAACACCAGCGCGAAGTCGGCACCGGCTATTTCGATGCAGTTTCGCTCGCAATCACTGGCGGCCAGTCTTCAACTACTGCCATGAAGGAATCCACTGAAACAGCACAGTTCCGCCCGGCTGCGGAATAACAATGAAGGGAACATAAAAATGGCTTCGATTGCACGTGTTAAGGAAAGAGCAGAAGAGCAATCAACCTCAATGAGCACCGATCAGCAAAGCGCGATCCGTATGCTTGCCAATGACCTGCACCGTCTCAACCAATCGGTTATGAAAGCAGTTGAGGCCGGTGTTTCAGTAGAACTGGTTCGTTCAGCCCGGCATCATGGTGGAGAAGGCAACTGGGGCGACCTCCTGATCCCCGTCATCGTCACCCGTAATGCGTGACGTGAAAAAATAATAGATTATAACTTGATATACCAGCTCATTCATGTTGGACTGGCCCTACTGACCTCCCCGGCTGGCTCTGCCAGTCGGGTTCTTTTTTACATCAACAAATAGTCTTTTGGCTGCGGCAGGTCTGGCAAATTCGTTTCACCCAAGGCTTCGCGCAAATTGATCTCGATCGTATCCGCAATCGCGCCAATCGGCAGATCATTGGGTAACGTGCCAAAGGGTTCTTCCAGTTCATCGCCTAAAGCATCAAGACCGAAGAAGGTGTAAGCGACCAGCGTGGTCGCAAAGGGCGTACCCCAGCCCAGCATATCTGCAAAGCCAAACGGAATAAAAAAACAGAAAAGATAGGCTGTGCGATGCAACAGCAACGTGTAGCCAAATGGTACCGGGGTGAAACGCAGGCGCTCTGAAGCCGCCTGAACTTCCGAAAGACCGTGCACCGATGCATTCAATGTCTGAAAATCGATTGCATCAATTCTACCCTTGCCGCGAAGATCGGCAAGCGTTTCACTGATCATTCGCAGAATGGAGTCAGGACCATTGCGACTGGCAGTAAATGCTTGCTGCTCATCGGTGGAAAGCCATTTTTGGGATTTTACCTGCCTGTCACCCGGACGAAGATGCGGAACCATGGCTTGGGTAAATGCGATCACATAGTGAAGCAGTTTCTCGCGTGCACCTGTCATTCCCGATATCTTGTCGAGAATCAAAGTATCGCGGGCAAAACCGCGTGTGACATAGACCAACTTTCCGAAAACTTTGCGCGCTTCCCACCAGCGATCATAGCAGGCATTGTTGCGGAAACCGAGGAAGATCGAAAGCGCGATGCCAAGGAGAGCGAATGCTGTGCCATTGTTGAAGGCTGGCACCCAGCCCGGAAAGGTACGATGAGCCCAGACCACACCAAGTGAGAGCACGAAAACTGCAGAGATTTGCGGCAAAATCCGCGTGATGATCGAGCCTTTAAGGATGAAGAACAGCTTCCACAAAGGCGGACGCGGGCGAACTATCATTTCGATGGAAGTCCCCAAATAATGCGGTATGTCCTTATACTCTTTGCGCTTCTTCGCCAAGCATCACAAGCTCCATCCTTGATCAAATCTTGATGCGTTCTGCACAATCGCCGTTTATAAGCGCGACCAGTTAAAACCTGCACAATTCATCAGGAGCCCCATGTCCATTCAATCGCTCATCGATACAGTTGCAAACCGGGTTAATATTGATCAGCCACTTGCCGAAAAGTTGACCGGATCAGTCTTTTCCGTATTGCAGCACAGTGCGCCAGAAATTGGAGAAAAAATATTCAAGCTTTTGCCGGATGCCAAGCCGCTTGCGGATAGATATGATGTGCTCACCGCAGAAAGCGGCGGAGTGTTGGGCCTTTTTTCAGGACTGTTGAACACAGTTGCCGGAGAAAAAATGAGCGCTTTGCTCAAAGCAGCCGCCAGCCTGCGTACAAGCGGTCTCTCAAGCGAGCAGATCACCGACGCGGGAAATCAGGTCTTTCAATATATTCGTGAACGTGATCCACATCTCGTGGACCAATTGACCACTGCGATCCCATCTATCAAAGAGCATTTCGGACTTTGAACTGATAATGCGCCACCGGAAAACATTTCGATGGCGCATTTGTCAGATCATTTAAGTGTCTTTTCCAAGATCGACCATTGCTCGTCACGCGTCGCAAGTCCCATACCACCGCTTTTTGCCGGTACATTGCGATTGAGACGCACGAAAACAACCTTCTCGTCGCCTTTCTCTGCCCATCCCACATACCAGCCAAACTGGCGACGTCGGTCAAGCTTACCTTTTGGACCAGTTTCAAACGCGGAGCCTGTTTTACCATAGGTGGTCCAACCGTTTACAAGCTTATGGCTTGGCAGAATAGCCATGGTTTTGGTCATGGAAGGTTCCGAAAAAGGCAGCTTGTTATTGACCATTTTCATAAGAAAATCGGCCTGCTCGTTAGGAGATATCATCAGTGACGATGAAATCCATGAGCGCAACATGCCGTTATTCTTGCCCGGATCACCACTCAGATCACGATTCCCGTAATTCAGTTGGTCTGTATATTCCTGAAACTTCTCTTTCCCGAGTTTCTGCGTCAGCTCCTGTGAGAACCAGACAACTGACTGGTCTTGCCAATAGGTCGGATCAACAGATTGTTTCCAGGATTCACGCCAGGCAGGATACTTCTCCTTGTAGGGCCAGGACGGGTTGTGACTGTCTTTCAATATGCCGCTCTCAAACCCCATCAGAGCCAAAGGCACCTTGAAGGTTGATGCTGGACTGTTGCGCTTGTCACAAATCTCACCCTCTCTGGCGATAACCTCTCCGCTTTTCGCATTGAGAATAATAGTGCAAGTGAGTTTTTGTCCCGTAGCCATTGCATGTGATTGAGATACGAGCATCGCAAGCAGCACACTGCCTGCCATTCCGAGGCCCGCTTTGACCGATTTTTGCATTAAGAAAATCTCCTAAAAGTACATTTCGGAATTCTTTTCTCAAACATGGCGCGAACATTACGCAAAAGTGGCAATTCACACATTCATGCACTGCTGACACATCGCATGTTGTGCAAGAATGCAGAACATCGCACGGACATATCGGTACCGCACACTATTCCTCGATATTTAATACAATTGTTGCTCAAAGGTCATTTGTCATTGGCGCTTGTCCCCGCTATCATACACTCATAAGAAATCATATTTTGGTGCTGGATGTCTGCTGATACGACCGAGAAGAAGGTTACGCGCGCGCCGCGTCGCCGTACGCCTGCTTATGTCAAATCGCTTCGCGGCGTGAAGAACTGGAAGCAAGCCACTGAGTGGCTGGCGTGGCGTGATATCGAAGACATTGAATGCATCACCCCTGATCAAGCTGGCGTTGCCCGCGGCAAGATGATGCCATCCAAAAAATTCACATCGAACACCTCGCTGGCACTTCCTTCGGCTGTCTTCATGACCACGATTTCGGGCGATTATCCGGAAGACGGCCACGGGTTTCAATATCCAGAAGACGACGGAGATCTCAGACTTCTTCCCGATCTTTCTACTCTCTCCGCGGTGCCATGGGAGTCTGACGCTACGGCGCAGGTTATCTGCGATCTGGTCTACCAGGACGGGCGGGCGGTCGAGTTTACGCCGCGCAATGTGCTGCGCTCAGTTGTTTCCGCTTACAGCAAACGAGGCCTCAAACCTGTGGTTGCACCGGAAATTGAATTCTATCTGGTGCGTAAAAACCCGGATCCGGATTATCCGCTGACCCCTCCGGTTGGCCGTTCAGGCCGGGCGATTGGCGGCGGTCAGGGCTATTCCATCGCCGGCGTCAACGAATTCGACGAACTGATCGATGACATTTATCACTTCTCCGAAGGTCAGGGACTTGAAATAGATACCCTGATCCATGAGGAAGGTGCTGCGCAGCTTGAAATCAACCTGCGCCATGGCGATCCGGTTGAACTGGCAGATCAGGTCTTTATGTTCAAGCGTACAATCCGTGAAGCGGCTCTCAAGCACGATATGTATGCGACCTTCATGGCAAAGCCTATTCAGGGCCAGCCGGGATCGGCCATGCATATCCACCAGTCGATTGTCGACAAGAAGACTGGACGCAACATCTTTTCCAACGAAGATGGCAGCGAAAGCGAAGCCTTCCGCCATTTTATCGGCGGCATGCAGCGTCATGTGCCGAACGCACTTGTTATGTTTGCACCTTATGTAAACTCTTATCGTCGTTTGACGCCTGATGCCTCAGCGCCGGTCAATGTGAAATGGGGTTACGATAACCGCACAACCGCGTTTCGTGTACCACGCTCGGAATCCGGCAGCCGCCGTGTCGAGAACCGAATCCCTTCATCGGATGCAAACCCCTATTTGGCACTTGCTGCTTCTCTCGCGTGCGGCCTGATTGGCCTGGTGAACAAAATCGACGCGGATCAGCCCGCATCGACCAGCGTCAACACCAAGGACATCGACCTGCCCCGCGGTCTCATTGACGCTGTGGAACTGTTTGAAAAAGATCAGGAGTTACGCAATCTGTTCGGCAGTTCATTTGTCACCACTTATGCCGCGATAAAGCGCGCCGAGTTTGAAACCTTCATGGAAGTCATCAGCCCGTGGGAACGCGAGTTCCTGCTGCTCAACGTCTGAGCGGTCCCTCATGCCATATCAGTCGCCAATCTCGCCCGGCATATCATGGTACGAAGCGAGTGTTGCAGAACGCCCGCAATATGAAGAACTCGACGGCGCACGTCAGGCGGACGTCGTCGTTATCGGCGGTGGCTATACGGGACTGTCGGCGGCTTATCATCTTGCAGAGCAAGGAGCCGACGTCATTCTGATCGAAGCTGCCCGTTTTGGTGATGGCGCATCAGGGCGAAATGGTGGTCAGTTCGGCACTGGTCAGCGCACCTGGGCCGAAGATCTCGAAAAGCAATATGGTTTTGAACGTGCCAAAGCACTGTTTAATATTGCGGAAGAAGCCAAGGCCGACCTTCTTGGTTTTGCCCGCGAGCACCATATCGACATGGAATATATGCCCGGCCAAATTTCTGCCGCGCATAAACCGCGATATCTCAAACAATATCAGAACCATGCCGAACTGATGGTAACGCGCTTCAATTATCCGCATATCCGATTTGTTGAGCGCGAAGAAATGGCGATGCTCCTGGGTTCAAACCGCTATCACGGCGGGATCTATGATGCCGGCACAGGCCATATCCATCCACTTAAATTGCTGATCGGTTTGGCGAAAGCTGCAAAGGCTGCCGGAGCGCATCTCTTTGAAAACACAAAAGCAACAAAGATAACCACAGTCAGCGGTCGTGTTGAAGTTCAAACCCCGCGCGGCACCATTTCAGCAAAGAATGCATTCATCGCGGTTAATGCGCATGGCGGCGATCTGGAGGCGACAAGCGCTGCCCATGTCATGCCGATCCGTTCGTTCATCGGCGCAACTGCACCCTTGGGCGATGACAGCCCTGTCATTCCAGGCGGTGAATCGGTAGATGACTCGCGCTTTGTCGTTCGCTATTTCCGCAAATCCAAAGATGGTCGCCTGCTGTTTGGGGGGCGTGAAGCCTACACCGCAGACAATCCGCGTGACATAAGCGAACATATTCGCCGACAAATCGCCGAAATTTATCCGGCACTCAACAAAGTGGAAATCACCCAGGCTTGGGGCGGGTCGGTTGGTATCACCATGCCGCGCCAGCCTTTTGTGCGTGAAGTGATGCCTGGCGTCATTTCTGCGGCTGGCTATTCCGGTCACGGCGTCATGCTCGCCAATTATATGGGCAGGCTCTATGCAGAAGCCATCTCTGGCAAGCGCGACAAGCTCAAGCTCTTCGAAGAGCTACGTATTCCATCATTTCCCGGTGGCCGGACCTTCCGCTCACCGCTCCTGTTTGTCGCACTGTCATGGTATGCGCTGATGGATCGGCTGTGATGATTAAGAGAATAGTCGATTGACAATGCGTCCCTGCGAGAATAGCAAGGTCAAATGATTAAAGCGCTCATCAACACCCGGTCTTATTACGCCCCGCTCATATAGCGGCGGGTTTGCTTTGTCATAGTTCAACCGCTGCATTGCCAGCGGTTTAGTTTGAAGACAATGCCTCTGGCGGTCCAGCCATTCAGAGGTCAGCCATGTCTTCCGACAAAAATCAGCAGCATAAAACAATCGGCATTATCGGGTTTGGAGCATTCGGACAGCTAATCGCCCGTTACCTCAGCCCGTATTTCCGACTGTATGCTTATGATCCTGTCTTAAGTCTTGATAATGTGGCAGGTGCGCTTTCCGTAACGCTTGCTACAATCGAAGATGTGGCCCGCTGCGACATCGTTATTCTTGCAGTACCCGTATCAAACCTTGAAGCGGTCATCAGCGCGATCGCGCCGCACCTGCGGCCCGGTGCTCTGGTTCTGGATGTTGGATCAGTGAAGGTCGGCCCGGCCAATATAATGCTCAATGGCCTGCCCGATCATGTCAATATCATCGCTACACATCCACTGTTTGGCCCGCAAAGCGCGCGCAACGGCATCACTGGGCTTAAAATTGCCATCTGTCCGGTTCGCGGCAGCCGAGCGTATCGCATCGGCGCATTCTTGCGCAAGCAACTGGGGCTTGATGTGATCATGACAACACCCGAAGATCATGACCGCGATGCCGCTATGGTTCAAGGACTGACACATCTTATTGCAAAAGTCCTCGTACAGATGGAGCCTCTTCCCACGCGCATGACGACAAAAAGCTTCGACCTCATCATGCAGGCGGTGGGTATGGTGCGCCACGATGCCCCCGAGGTTTTCCATGCAATCGAACGTGCAAATGACTTTGCACCTATGGTGCGCCGGCGCTTTTTTGAGTTGGCGGCGACACTTGAGCAATCCCTCAACGAAGCCAGTTCATAGAGAATTGCCCGCAAGGGCCTTATGATGCCAATCGTTCAGATGCGCGATTTCAGACTCCATATCCGTGATAAATTTTGCGGCAATGTCGTCTATTTCGCCCTCTGGCGACGATGCGCTTCCATTCAAAGGGCTGGCCTTACCAAGGGATTTGAGTTCCAGAACGAGTTGATCAAGTCCCTCTCCATGTGCGGCATACTCCGCTTTAATATCCGTTATCGAATAGGATGTAATAGCATCGCACAGGCGTTCCATTGACGTGATCACCGGATACCAGACAATGGCCTGCAAACCGGCCGGCGGCGGATCGCCAAGTGTCTTCTGCAAGGTGGCCCGCATATCCGCAAGCTTGCCATAAGCAAGTCTGCGCGCCGCAACAACATTGACTGTGTCATCTGCTTTCGTCGGTTTCGAGCTGTTCAAAACTTGTGCAAGATAATGAACAATGGCTGCTCGAGCAGCGTTAAAGCAACGCTCAAACGTGTCGTACTTACGCTTGGGCCAAATGAGATAGCCGAAAACAATGACAATGATACCGCCGGTCAATGTATCGGCAAATCGCCAGACCGCGTAATTGGCCTCTTTTGTTTCAGGACTGATATAATCAATCAACACCAGAACAAGCGGCGTTAACACCAAAGAAAACAGCGCGTAGGACTTCTGGATTGCCCATGGCATGAGGAAGGCAATCGCTGTCAGGATCGCAACAAAAATCACTCCAAGCGGAATAAAGATCAAAATTGCTGCGCCGATCAGCACGCCCGCGCTGGTCCCGACACAACGCAACACCGTTCGACCGAAAACAGAGCCAAGATCGGGCCGCATCACAATGACGATTGTCATCGGTATCCAGTACCAATGCGTCACACGGTCAACAAAATGGAATGACAGACCGATCCCCAGGCAGATAGCAAAAGCCAAGGCTGATAAGATCGTGTCTTTACCAACGCTCATAATATCGACCGTCATCCGCAGCCGTTCAAAAATTGGTGCACTCTGTGGCGTCTGAACATTCATATTGTTAAGGACAAAAGCACGTTTATTGGTAATGCTTTGAGCGAGCTGATCAACGGCACTCCCTATCCGCCCTGCATCAGTGACCACCTTCTGGCGGTCAATACTGCCCTTGGTTGCGAGCATCTCATGCATGAGAGCAAGATTGCTGGCTGCCTTCTGCAGTATGTCACTTTTGTCTGTACCCAGAATGAGCGTAAAAAGAGCGTCAGCTTTCTGGACGATTGCCGCTGTTTGCTCACTTTGCGGACTGGTTCCCCATGCATTGAAACGGGTGTGCATCATCATCTGATAAAGCGCATCAAGCAAAGTCGTGACGTGTTCGCGATCGGCCTCCACCATTGTGCCATCGGCGCGCGATTGAGCCAGTTTTTGCAAAGCGGCTAGCAAATTGGTCAACAGTTTACGACGCGGAGAATTTCTGGTGCAGAGCCCCTCAATACCGAGCATCAACGCATAAAAAGCCGATCCAAGAATGAAAAAACCGGCAAGCGGTATGAATGATTTTATCTCCGGATTGCACAAGGCAATCGTGCCGAACATTAAAATCATCATGCAGCCAGAAGAAAGTACGCTGCTGTGAAAGCTGACGATGGTCGAGAAAAACGCGAGAACCATCATAATGCCGATGATAGCAATCCATGGCAGAAAGCCCAAATAGCCGAGCAGCAACCCAATCGAGCCGCAAATTGCTGAAAGCAGGATTTTCAGGAATGTAAACTGATAAGCTTCGTCGCGCTCACCGGGAGCCTGTGTCAGCGACCCCATTGAAACGAAAAGCGATTCAGCGACATGTCCCGTCGCGATACCCACGGCCAGAGGCAAACCGACACCAATCGCAGCGCGTATTGATCGCCCCCAGACCCATTTTGCAGGCTTAAATGCAAGAAGTTGCTTCAACCAATCTGCATTGGTGTGGCTGCTCGTGTACTGTTGCATCAAAACTCGCTTAAACGTAATTTAACTTTCAATCCCGGAATGCCAGTCGCAACTTAAACGTATGAAATATTTATTGCGACCCTAAAACTCCTTATATTAAGAGTATCTAACCGTATGCCGCGAGATCACTGCAATGAACAAAGATACGCTTTTTCTTCTAACGCCCGGTTTTGAAGACCCGGCCTATCCCGGCCAAACGTTCTACTGCGAGCATTGTGCCCTGTTGGAAGGTGTGCTTGCTTCGTTTCCGCAACTCGGTCAAAGCCTAGACGTCAGGCGGATTTCCTGGCCACGGCCAAGGCATGATGTGATCGCACTCGTGGGTGAAGCAAACCAGTCACTGCCTTTGTTAATATTGGCGAAGGGCGAACGCTCGCTCCATCAGACGGGAGAATATGAAGACAGAGCATTCATTTCAAACAAGGATGCGATCATGGCAGTTCTTTCTGAGCGACACGGTTTCCCCAATCCACATCCATAACTGAGTATGGAAACACGTCTGCGCTGCAACCGAATCCAAATGCTTTCAGAGACCGATATCGAAACCTGGCGCACGCATTTGTGACCAGTAACTTTCAAACTTCCTCTTTCCTTTTTGCGGTTACGCTTCATCTTACATCCTGCCGACTCGGCACTTTTCATAGGACGGCGGGCCTCGCCCTTCATGAACCTGTCTAGAAGGTTTGATCATATTCTTCGTCCGAATATCGAGCGGCAATAGACGAGATTTCAGACTGAGTGACACGCATAAACGTGCGCTCATCCTCAACCACAACAAGGAGCAACCTCATGGTCGTAAAAGCCTATGGTGCTTATGCCGGTGACAAGCCACTTGAGCCGATCGACATTGCCCGTCGTGCGCCGGGTGCAGAAGATGTGCAGATCGCAATCGCCTATTGCGGCGTCTGCCATTCCGATCTGCATCAGGTCCGCTCAGAATGGGGCGGCACGGTCTATCCTTGCGTACCCGGCCACGAAATTGTTGGGCATGTCACCGCTGTTGGCGCAAATGTCAGCAAATTCAAGGTTGGTGATACGGTCGGTGTTGGTTGCATGGTCGACAGCTGCCAGCATTGCTATGCCTGCGATGACGGACTGGAGCAATATTGCGAACACGGCTTCACGGCCACTTATAATTCGCCGACAACAGATGCGCCAGGCCACACACTGGGCGGCTATTCGCAACAGATCGTTGTGAAGGACAAGTTCGTTCTCAAGATCAATCATCCGAAGGAACAGCTTGCCGCTGTTGCACCGCTGCTCTGCGCTGGCATCACAACATGGTCGCCGCTGCGCCACTGGCGCGTCGGTCCGGGCATGAAGGTTGGCATCGTCGGTATCGGCGGTCTTGGACATATGGGCATCAAGCTCGCCCATGCGCTCGGAGCCCATACGGTCGCCTTCACCACATCCGAGAGCAAGCGTGCAGACGCCAAGGCACTCG
This sequence comes from Ochrobactrum sp. Marseille-Q0166, assembly GCF_014397025.1. Taxonomy (NCBI): domain Bacteria; kingdom Pseudomonadati; phylum Pseudomonadota; class Alphaproteobacteria; order Hyphomicrobiales; family Brucellaceae; genus Ochrobactrum; species Ochrobactrum sp. Marseille-Q0166. The sequence continues at coordinate 1,496,250 of NZ_JACJUO010000002.1, forward strand.
GTGCGGATGAAGTCATCGTATCGCGCAACGAAGAAGAGATGAAGGCACATGCCAATAGCTTCGACTTCATCCTCAACACCGTCGCAGCAAGCCATAATCTCGACGCCTTCACGCAGCTTCTCAAGCGCGACGGCACCCTGACACTGGTTGGTGTGCCTGAACATGCCCATCCGTCGCCAAGTGTCGCTACGCTGATCTTCAAGCGTCGCTCTATTGCCGGTTCACTGATCGGTGGCATTGCTGAAACGCAGGAAATGCTCGATTTCTGCGCTGAAAAAGGTATTGTCGCCGATATTGAAATGATAGCAATCCAGGACATCGAAAATGCATATGAACGTATGCAGAAAAGCGATGTGAAGTACCGCTTTGTTATCGACAGCGCCACACTCGCAGCTTAACGAACTGAAAAGCGGCCCGGTTATTCCGGGCCGTTCGATTCATAGCGGTATTTCTGACACCTGCTTCACCGTCTGGCTCGGGACGTCGGTCTTGAGGCTTTGAACGCCTTTAATGCGGCTCAAATGCTCCGACTGAAACCGGCGATAGTCTTCAATGTCCGCGGCCACCACACGGATCATCGCGTCGAAATCCCCCAACATGAAATAGCACTCAACCACCTGTGGCAAGTTGAGGATCGCCTTGGCGAAGGTCTGAAGTGTTTCTTCATCCTGCTGGTCAAGACGGATACGCACGAAGAATGTCAGCCCTTTGCCGATCTTTGCCGGATTAAGCACCGCGACATAGCGGTCGATAACCCCCGCCTCTTCAAGAAGCCGGACACGTCTTAAACAAGGCGATGGCGAAAGCCCCACTTCCCGCGCCAGATCATTGTTGGCGATACGACCGTTGCGCTGAAGCACGCGAAGAATCCGTCTATCGATATCATCGAGCTTCATTGGCTCTCAATTCCATTTCTGCGAATATAATTGGCATTATCTGCTAAATATTGATGCATGATGGCGATCTTTGCAACCCGATTGCTCAAGATATTGGCTACATTGCGCGTCGACTACAAGTGTCGTGTAATTTATGAAAAGCAGGCTTAAAGCCAGCCAACGGAATTTTGATGGATATTTCACAGACCTATGCGCCGCAAAAAAGCAAGACTACGGGCAATTCTGAATTTCGCCGCGGAGCCGTTGCAGGATTCCCAGTTTTACTTGGCATTATTCCCTATGCGGTAGTTTTGGGTGCGCTCGCGGCACAAAAAGGGTTGAGTATCGTTGAAGTCCCGTTGATGACCGGTCTCAATTTCGCGGGCGGCTCCGAGTTTGCAGCTATTCAGCTCTGGACATCGCCACCGCATATTCTGCTGATTGCAGCGATAACATTTCTCGTAAACAGCCGTCATTTGCTAATGGGAGCAGCACTCGCTCCGTTCATCCGTCATCTACCAAAGCGCAAGGCTTTTGCTACGCTTTTTCTCATGTGTGATGAAAGCTGGGCGATTGGCATTGCCGATGCCAGACGCCGGAAGGCCAAAGGCATCAACTATGCTTTCAGCCTGAAATTTTATGCCGGTGTTGCGGTCCCGTTTTACATCGCATGGGTGTTCTTCACCACGCTCGGCGCTGCCTTCGGTCCGATGATGGGCGATCTGCGTCCATACGGCTTTGACATGGCCTTCCCGGCAGTCTTCCTTGTGCTGCTTGCAGGTATGTGGAAAGGCGTGGCCGCCGCGCGGCCATGGCTCGTCAGTCTGGTTGTCGCAGCAACAACTTATCTAACAATCCCCGGCGCTTGGTATGTCGCAGCCGGTGCGATTTCCGGCCTGATTGCTGCTTACGTACTTGCAGGTGGCGACAATGATTGATCCAATAGCAATTGCAGCTATCGTACTGATGGCAAGCGTCACCTATCTCACGCGCATTGGCGGTTATATTCTGTTGCGCAATCGGACACTCAGCAAGCGTGCCACAGCTGTCATGGAAGCAGCCCCCGGCTGCGTGCTGATTTCAGTGATTGCGCCAGATTTCGTATCAGACAAACCGGCCGATCTCGCAGCGCTTGCCATCACCATTCTTGCGGCAACCCGCTTTTCCATGCTGCCAACCGTCATCATTGGCATCTGTTCGGCAGGCTTTTTCCGCTATCTGATGGGCTAATTTGACGACGCAAGCACGCTTAGAATCCACTCGCGAAAAGCGCGAATTTTGGGCATATTCTTTCGTGCTTTGGGATAGACCAACCAATAGGCCTGTCCGTCATCGCAAAGAAGATCAAAGGGTTGGACCAGTTGCCCGGATGCCAGTTCTGCCGCATGAAATGCAGGCGTCAGAATGCCCACGCCCTGCCCGGCGGCGGCGGCTCGCCCTTCCAGATGCTGCGCACCATAACGGCTGAATGAGTTGCCCTTGATGTCCGGATTTTCAATTCCGGCAGCCTTGTACCAGATTTTCCACCATGGATCGTTGGGATCGACAGCGCGAAGACGCAACAGATCCGATGGTTCCCTGATACCTCCGACCGATTCAATAAGCTTGGGACTGAGCATCGGTGAGAACTGCGCCTTGATCAGCTCATGCGCCTCAAGCCCCGGCCAATTTCCTCGCCCGGCGCGAATGGCCATATCGACATTTGACGTCGAGAAATCAATTATATCGTTTGAGGTATCCAGTCGCACAGCCAGTGCCGGATGTTGCATCTGAAACGATCCCAACCGCTGCACGAGCCAGTTTGATGCAAAAGTCACCACAGCGCTGATCGTCAAAACGCCTTGTGTATCTTCGCGTGCCGATGCAAAGGCGGCGCGCATGGTTTCAAAAGCATCATTGATGGCAGGAGCGAGACGTTTGCCCAGTTCGGTCAATTCGACCTGGCGCGGTTTACGCAGAAACAGTGGTGCACCGACGCGTTCTTCCAGCAATTTGATCTGATAGCTGACAGCAGCCTGTGTCATCCCAAGCTCTTCCGCCGCACGGGTAAAGCTCGCATGGCGGGAAGCGGATTCAAAAACGCGAATGGCTGCCAGAGATGGTAGGACTGTCGTCATAATACATAAGGCCTCCTTATATCTCATAATCGACGTTCAATTGGAAAACAACGCATTTTTCCATCATAAACATAGGCACAATTTAACCGGATATCTTAGAAAAAATCGAGATCGACCATGCGTGATGTTGAGATCAACTCATCAGCGATTGCCGTTGTTTGCCCTGAAAAAATAGTGTCGTCCGGCCTGCGTGCATGGATTGCACACTTGTTCGAGCGCAAGGGAAAGCGCGGTGTCCTCAGCGAACACGCGCCGGACTATTTACTGCACGATGTGGGCATCAAAGACGGAAGGCCATCCCGTTTTGACCGTGGCGGACATAAGCTGCCCGAATGGCGATAGTTGCTGGTGTTTCGCATTATCCGACGCAAAATCGAATCCAAAACCCCTCCGCACTTTTGCAGGAAATGCCTTAGCCACTTACCACCGCAAAGCCACGCGCTTTCAATCCCCGTCGGTCCTCACGCAGATTATCGATCAGGCGAGAGCGACTTCCACCCAGATGCGATGTCATCAGAGCCGTTGCTTGCGATGCATCTCCTTCCCGCACCGCATCCAGAATAGCATGATGCTGTTGCCATGCGCGCGCAAGCGCATCCGCATCGCGCACTTCAAGCCAGCGCGCCCGCGAAAGCCGCTGCATGGCATCGCGAACACCGCGGCTCAGAAACTCATTGCCTGAAATCCGGGCCAGCTCGATGTGAAAATCCATACCGACACGATGCCACTCCTCGCGTGTGCTTGTGGCATCGCAACTGTTGAGCATTTCGGCAATTGCCTCCACACCACTGCGATCTTCCAGCGTGCAAGTGACGTTGAGGGCGGCAATCTCCAGCGCCTCACGATAAACACCAATCTGCTCAATCTCCGCGAGATTGATCGGTGAAACGGTCCAGCCGCGCCCTTCCCTTCCGACAAGCCCTTCGGCTTCAAGGCGCAAAAGCGCCGCACGGATCGGCGTGCGTGATGCATTGAACTGCGCTTCGATCCAGCGTTCAGTCAGCCGTTCGCCCGGCCCCAGCTCAAGTCCGAGGATCATATCGCGTAACTGTTCTTCGACTTGACGCATCTGTGACATTGGACCCTCGATATCCTCGCGCCCGACTGATTGACAAGCCTTCTGGACAAGCGCATGTATGTATTCCATTTTGGTATCCCAAAATGGAATACAATGCAACAACGCATAAAAACACGGAACACAGCATGAGCACCCAGCACGCCACAAGCGGCGGCAAGGCCACAATCAACGCGGATGTAAAGAACGCGACCGCCGCAGACGAAATTCACGAACGCTACTGGAAGCAGAACCTTCTCATCTGCCTGATCGGTTCGTTCACCACGCTTGTTGCCATGTCGCTGCTTCTGCCGTTCCTGCCGCTTTATGTGGAACAACTGGGCGTCGCTGATCACGCCGCTATCGTGCAATGGTCCGGCATTGCCTATGGCGCGACCTTTCTCGCAGCTGCTATCGTCGCTCCGTTCTGGGGCAAGCTCGGCGATCTTTATGGCCGCAAGCTGATGCTGATCCGCGCAAGCCTTGGCATGGCAATTGCCATGTCGCTGATGGGCATGGTCACAGATATCTGGCAGCTCGTCGCACTCCGCCTGTTCGTCGGTATTGCAGGCGGCTATTCGTCGGGTTCCATGATCCTCGTCGCGACCCAGACACCAAGGGACAAGACTGGCTGGGCGCTCGGCGCACTTTCTGCCGGCATCATGGCAGGCAATCTGGCTGGCCCTCTGCTGGGTGGCGCGCTTCCTCCACTGATCGGCATTCGAGCAACCTTCTGGCTCGCTGGCAGCGTGATCTTCCTGACCTTCCTTGCAACAACATTTCTGATCCGCGAAGATCGCAAACCACCCAAGCGAAACAAGGAACAAAAGAAGCAATCGATTTGGGCAGCGGTTCCCGACCGCAGACCCGTCATTGCCATGCTTGCGACCGGTATGTTGCTGATGTTCGCCAATATGTCGATCGAACCGATCATCACCGTCTATGTAATGCAGCTGATGGATGACCAGACCAAGGTCACTCTGATTTCCGGTGTCGTGATGGCTGCGGCAGCGCTCGGCAGCATCCTGTCGGCCTCGCGTCTTGGCCGTCTGGCAGATCGCATCGGCCATACCCGCGTTATCATCGGAGCTTTGATGATCGCAGCGTTTTTGCTCATTCCGCAGGCTTTCGTAACCGAAGCATGGCAGCTGATAGGTTTGCGCTTCCTGATGGGCTTGGCACTGGGCGGCCTTTTACCCTGCATCAGCAGCGTTATCCGGCACAATGTCCCTGACCGCATTGCAGGCAGCGTACTTGGTCTATCTGTTTCCGCACAATATGTCGGGCAAGTTGCGGGTCCGGTCGCCGGTGGCTTTGTCGGCGGACGCATGGGAATGCCGTGGGTGTTTATCGGTACCAGCGTGCTGATTGCAGCAGGCGCTTTCTATAATTGGGTGGCGTTGAAACGCGCCACCCAAATCGGCAACTAAATCGAATAGCCACCATCGACGCTGAGCGCGGTTCCTGTCACCATTGACGATTCATCCGACGCAAGGAAAAGTGCAGCTTCGGCAACATCTTCAGGCTTGGAAAACCGGCCAAGCGGGATGGTGGCTTTCATCCCTTCACGCGCCTGCGGTGTATCTTCTGCCAAAAACAATCCGAGAGCTTCCCCCTCGCTTTCAGCGGGGCAGATGCAGTTGACGCGAATATTCTTCCCAGCAAGTTCAAGTGCCATCGCCTTGGTGGCGCTGACCACCCAGCCTTTGGAAGCAGCAAACCATGTAAGGCCCTTGCGTGGACGATTGGCCATGGCCGAGGCGGTATTGATAATGACGCCGCTGCCCTGATGTTCCATGATCGGAACAATAAGCAACGTCGAATGATAAATCGCCTTCATGTTAACTGCATTGATAAGATCAAAATTATGCTCATCCACGTCCGTCAAAGGCATGTTGCGATGCGTAAATCCGGCGTTGTTGACCATGATGTCGATACGACCGAACTTGTCGAAAGCAGCGCGTGCCAGCCGCTCCATATCATCATTACGAGAAACATCCGCCTGCACGGACAAGGCATTCTCCCCAATATCAGCCAACTCGTCTTCAAGACGTTTCACATTGACATCAGCCAGCACGACCTTCGCGCCTTCGGCTGCAAATCGGCGCGCTATGGCAGAACCGAAACCCGATCCCGCACCTGTGATGATCGCAACCTTATCCTGCAGCCTCTTCATGTCATTCTCCTTTTGCGGATGAGAGATATGATCCGCGCGTCAAATCAATAAAACTTTGTTCAGCCTAGCTGTGTTCATGCCTGAATAAGGCTCTATGTTGAGCATGTCATCTGTGCATTTGCAGTTAACTGAAATGCTATGCCAGCCGCAATTGATAACATTTATGGGAATTTAACATTGGAGAGTTGAATTTAAATCGATTAGATTATAGACAAGAGGTGCGCCAAAATCGCAATCTGCTATTAGCAAAGTGATTTGCGCCAGAAGTGGAAGAGAACAGTATATGACCAGCCAGATAATACCGGTAGAGCCCTTCGATTGTATCGTTTTTGGCGGCTCTGGCGATCTTGCCGAACGCAAACTGATTCCTGCGCTTTATCAGCGCCAGCGTGCAGGTCAGCTCAGTGAGCCGACGCGTATCATCGGTGCTTCGCGTAGCCCCATGACCGATGAGGAATATCGCAAATTTGCCCGCGATGCGATCAACGAGCATGTCAAAGCCCAAGAAATCGACGCCAAGGAAGTCGAGACTTTTATTGCTCGCCTCACCTATGTTGCAGTCGATGCAAAGTCGGAAGACGGCTGGGCAGCTTTGAAAGAGGCCATCGGCAAGAAGCCTGAAAAGATTCGCGCATTCTATCTGGCCGTAAGCCCGACGCTGTTTGGCGATATAGCAAACCGCCTCAAGTCGCATGGTCTTATCACGCGCGACACCCGCATAATCGTTGAAAAGCCGATTGGCCGTGATCTTGAAACCGCCAATGCACTCAACGACACCATCGGCAGCGTCTTCCGCGAAGACCAGATTTTCCGTATCGACCATTATCTGGGCAAGGAAACTGTTCAGAACCTGATGGCTCTGCGCTTCGCCAATGCGCTTTATGAGCCACTTTGGAATTCCGCTCACATCGACCATGTGCAGATCACGGTTGCAGAATCTGTCGGGCTTGAAGGCCGTGCGGGCTATTACAACACCGCTGGTGCACTGCGCGATATGGTGCAGAACCATATTCTCCAGCTTCTTTGCCTTGTTGCCATGGAGCCGCCGTCGTCGCTCGAAGCCGATGCTGTGCATGACGAAAAGGTAAAGGTGCTGCGCTCGCTGAAGCCAATCACCACCGCGAATGTCGAAGATGTTACGGTCCGCGGCCAGTATCGCGCCGGCGCATCTGCTGGCGGCCCTGTTAAAGGGTATCTTGAAGATCTCGGCAGCGACGACAGCAACACGGAAACCTTTGTTGCGCTCAAGGCTGAAATCGAAAACTGGCGCTGGGCTGGCGTTCCTTTCTATATGCGCACCGGCAAACGACTTGCATCGCGCGTTTCGGAAATCGTCGTCACCTTCAAGCCGATCCCGCATTCGATTTTCGGTGAAAATGCTGGCAAGGTCGTTGCAAACCAGCTCGTTATCCGTCTGCAGCCCGATGAAGGCGTCAAACAGTGGCTGATGATCAAGGATCCAGGTCCAGGCGGCATGCGTCTGCGTCACGTTCCACTCGACATGAGCTTTGCCGAATCCTTCAATGAACGCAACCCGGATGCCTATGAACGCCTGATCATGGACGTCGTTCGTGGCAACCAGACCCTGTTCATGCGACGCGATGAAGTTGAAGCTGCATGGCGCTGGGTTGACCCTATTCTGAAGGGTTGGGACGTCAACAACCAACAGGTTCAGGGCTACACGTCTGGCACATGGGGTCCGTCGTCTTCGATCGCTCTTATCGAGCGTGACGGACGGACTTGGCACGAAAGCTGATAAAGCACATGCCGGGAGCGTTGACAGACTTTCCCGGATCAGTCTTTGTGCCAGAAAATAAAGAGCGAGCACAAATATCTTATATGGGTGTGCTCGCTCTGGACTGACTTGAAAGGTATGGCATGAGCATCGAACGGCACGATTTTACCAGCGGAACAGAACTTGCGCAGTCGCTCTCGGAAGCGATTGCGAACAAGCTTTCTGCCGCTATCGCTGAGCGGGGGCACGCAACGATTGCTGTTTCCGGCGGTACAACGCCGCTCAAGCTGTTCGATATTCTGTCACGCAAGATGATTGACTGGACGCTTGTAACCATCACGCTCGTCGATGAGCGCTTCGTGGCTCCGACCAATGAGCGCTCCAATGAGAAGCTGGTGCGCGACCATCTTCTGCGCGATCATGCAGGTGTTGCAAAGTTTGTCGGCCTCTATAATCCGGCCGCAACCGTAGAAACCGCGGCTCTGGCTGCTGCGAGCCGCATTGATGCATTGCATCGCCCGTTTGACGTTGTTGTGCTTGGCATGGGCAATGATGGCCACACAGCCTCATTCTTTCCCAATGCTGACAGGCTTGATCAGGCAATCGACCCGAATACCAAAGCTGTTGTACTACCCATTCATGCGGAAGGCGCAGGTGAGAAGCGCCTGACACTGACTTTGCCGTTACTGGTGGAGGCAGACATGCTGGTTCTGCATATCGAGGGTGCTGCCAAGCAGGCAACGCTTGAGAAAGCACTGGCAAACGACGACGAAAAAGAAATGCCGGTTCGCGCCGTGTTCCGTCACGCCCGCAAGCCGATACAACTTTACTGGACCAGCTAACAGTCTCAATGAAAACGCAGTTTGCGTTTGGGACTGTGAGCCAATTTTAGCCACAGGCAAGCCTGAAATAACTCACAGGTGATACCCATGACGACACAGACTGCGCATACCCGAATAAAGGCTATCACCGAACGTATCGTTGAGCGCTCGAAGCCGACCCGCGAAGCCTACATCGGACGCGTACGCGAAGCGGCTTCCCGTAAGCCGCATCGCTCGATCCTTGGATGCGCCAATCTCGCACATGGCTTTGCAGCCTGCGGCCCCAATGACAAGTCGGCCCTCACCGCCGACGTCGTGCCAAATCTTGGCATTATCACTGCTTACAACGATATGCTTTCGGCCCATCAGCCATTTGAAACCTATCCAGAAGTGATCCGCAAAGCCGCGCGCGAAGCAGGCGGCGTCGCACAGGTTGCAGGCGGTGTTCCAGCCATGTGCGATGGTGTGACACAAGGCTTTGCCGGGATGGAACTTTCGCTGTTCTCGCGCGAAGTCATTGCCATGGCAACGGCTGTAGGCCTTTCGCACGATATGTTCGACGCTGCTGTCTATCTCGGCGTTTGCGATAAGATTGTACCGGGGCTGATCGTCGGTGCCCTCACCTTCGGACATTTGCCCGCGGTATTCATCCCTGCTGGTCCGATGACAAGCGGTTTGCCGAATGACGAGAAAGCAAAGACCCGTCAACTATACGCAGAAGGCAAAGTCGGCCGCGCGGAATTGCTCGAATCCGAGTCAAAATCCTATCACGGTCCCGGCACCTGCACTTTTTATGGCACGGCCAACTCCAATCAAATGCTTATGGAGATCATGGGGCTGCATACCCCGGGCTCATCCTTCATCAATCCCGGCACACCTTTGCGCGATGCGCTGACGCGCGAAGCTGCCAAGCGTGCGCTGGCGATTACCGCTTGCGGCAATGAGTATACGCCTGTGGGCGAGATGCTCGATGAACGGTCTTTCGTCAATGGTATCGTCGGGCTAAACGCCACCGGCGGCTCGACCAACCACACGATTCATCTGATCGCGATGGCAGCCGCCGCCGGCATCAAATTGACGTGGCAGGACATTTCGGACATTTCAGACGTAGTGCCTTTGCTGGCGCGCGTTTATCCGAACGGCCTTGCCGATGTGAACCATTTCCATGCGGCTGGCGGCATGGGCTTTTTGATCCGCGAATTACTCGACGGCGGTGTTCTGCATGAAGATGTCCGCACCGTCTGGGGTGAAGGTCTGCGCCCTTATGCGATTGAGCCCAAACTCGGGCAAAATGGTACGGTTATTCGCGAACCTGTCCCGGAAAAGAGCGGCGATGACAAGGTTCTGGCCAAGATCGGCGCACCCTTCCAGCCAAGTGGCGGTATCAAGGTTCTAACCGGCAATATCGGCAATGCCATCATCAAGGTTTCAGCCGTGAAGCCCGAACGCCATATCATTGAAGCCCCTGCGAAAGTCTTCAACGATCAGGCCGAATTGCAGGATGCTTTCAAGGCTGGCGACCTTATCGGCGACTTTATCGCAGTTGTGCGTTATCAGGGCCCAAAGGCCAATGGTATGCCCGAGCTGCACAAGCTGATGACCGTGCTTGGCATTTTGCAGGATCGAGGCCAGCGCGTAGCACTCGTCACCGATGGTCGTCTTTCCGGCGCGTCCGGTAAGGTACCGTCTGCCATCCACGTGACACCGGAAGCACTCGACGGTGGCGCAATTGGAAAAATCCGCACGGGCGATATTGTTCGTCTCGATGCTGTGAACGGTACTCTGGACGTTCTCGTCAGTGATGCGCTTCTAGATGAACGCATCGAACAGCGTCCTGACCTATCAGCCAATGAGTACGGCATGGGGCGCGAACTTTTTCGCGCTTTCCGCAACATCGCCGGACGTGCAGATGAGGGCGCTTCCGTCTTCTGAAAGACGATGTGTTAAAAATAAGGCAAAGCGGTTTTTAAGCCGATTTGCCTCTTTATTTGTCCAAAACTTCACAAAAAGGTGCAAAAAACGCCCTTAAATTGTGTCAAAATACTGGCTTTTCGAAGTCAGCGCTGCGGCAAGCAGCTGTCAAAGTGTTGGCCATCAACATAGCGATCGTCATCGGACCGACACCACCCGGTACAGGTGTAATAGCTCCTGCAACCTTTTCTGCATCCGCAAAGTCGACATCTCCAACCAGACGGGTCTTGCCTTCGCCCTTTTCAGGCGCTGCGATACGATTGATACCGACGTCGATCACTGTCGCACCCGGCTTGACCCAATCGCCTTTGACCATCTGCGGACGACCAACAGCCGCAACCAGAATGTCGGCCGTGCGAGCAATCGTCGGCAGGTCCTTGGTACGGCTATGTGCAACCGTTACGGTCGCATTAGCTGCGAGTAGAAGATTGAACATCGGCTTGCCGACAATATTCGAACGACCAATCACAACGGCATTAAGGCCTGACAGATCGCGACCGTGAACGCGCTCAATCATGATCATTGCCCCAGCAGGCGTACATGGAACAAAAGCCGTATCGACTTCACCTGTACCGAGCTTACCGACATTGATAAAATGGAAGCCATCGACGTCTTTTTCCGGCGCGATCGTCTGGATCACACGACCTGAATCGATATGCTTTTGCAGTGGCAACTGCACCAGAATACCGTGGATGGCAGGATCATTGTTGAGACTGTCGATCAGATCAAGCAGCTCCTGCTCGGAAGCATCTTCCGGCAAATCATGCTGCACAGAAAGGAAGCCGCATTCCTTGGCTTTCTTGCCTTTAGAGGCCACGTAAACCTGACTTGCCGGATCTTCACCAACGATCACCACTGCGATGCCCGGCACAACACCAGTCGCAGCCACGAGCTTTTCGGTCTCCCGCTTCACCGTTGAAACCACATCCTCGGCGAGCTTTTTGCCATCGATCAATTGGGCCATATCGAATGCTCCGTTTTAAACAGGCGATGCCTTGGGATACAGCGCCTTAATCCTGAAAACATGCCAATAAGCGTCATCGGCTGCGATGACAATCGCAGAAAAGATAAGTTTCAGGATAAAGTCGCAAAATGCCGGAGCGTGAAGGCTATTTCATACAAAAGCGCAACCGTGATGAAAGCCGCATGATAGCGCCGATTATCCTTAAACATGGCGACAAGGCTTGCTATGATTAGAACGCCGATCCGAACAGGGTATTCAAACCCATACAGGTTGAAATGCTCTACGCCTTTGAGAAGCGTGTCAACGAGATCAGCGACATAGAGCAGAGCCAGAAGGCCGAAAAACCACTTTCGTCGCGAAATAAAATAGTCCCGATAGCCCTTATATTCCCCCATGCTGTCAGGAAACAGCAGGGTACAGAGCATGAAATAGAGCCCCGCATAGAAGATCACGAAGAAATATTTCTCAAACGTCCATAGATGGATGGAACGCAGGCTGAATTCAAACCACCAGAAATGGATTACCGAAAGCAGCAGGAATGCGACCCATGCAATATGCACCGGATATATGTGCTGCTTGCCCGGATGCTGGATAAAACGCGCAACACCCGTCAGAAGACGCGAAACGCTCAAACCCAGAATAATGCCAATGATCATGCGAACATGCACAAAGGCTTCCGCAGGTGGCACGCCAGTTGTTAAAGCCGGATCCATCGTTTCCCTCAATGTAGTGATACTGCATATTGTTATAAAAAAATGAGCAATCGATGAATCACATAAAAAATCTGAAACAAAAAACGGCACTGATACACATCAGCGCCGCTCATTATGAATATCAATGATCCGAAATCAGTTGATCGATGAAAGGAAGCCCGACCAGCTTTCCGACCAATGCGCACGGCTTTTTTCATCGGCGGAACGGATATTGCAGGTCTGCAGATCACTTTCAGGAATGTCCTTCTGGGTCTTTTCGCACACCCAGACATCGTTATTTTCGGGCACAGTTGACGCTACAATACTGACAATCTTGTTATCTTTAATACCGAGAAGAATATCGAAATCCGCCTCTTCATTATTAAAAGCCCACGAGCAAAACTCGTCAAAATCCGGACGGTTTTCTTCTGGCTTGCCACAAGCCTTGTCGTGATCGGGAGCCAGCTTATCCATAAAGCTTTTGCCTGCCGATGACGAAAGAACAAGATCAGCATCGGACAGCTTGCTGATTTCCTTGACAGCCCATTCTGGACTGCTTGGCGTTTCGGCAACCGCTGCACCAGCTGTCATAATAACTGCTAAGATTGTAGCTAAACGCACGATAGGGAAAGCTTTTCCGAGCATTGGACCACCTTTTAAAGCAATATTATGCAACCTAATTTATCAGGTCGTAATTATCTTCCAAAAAAGACCTACCCAGAAAGACGCGCCGGTTCAACAAGGAATTGCTCCCAAGTTAGAAAGATTAAAGCTTGCCTGTCTTTCAGACTTTTTGCCTTCTTGCCTTGCGATTTGTGCTTATGGAGGGCTATATCGGACCCAACAAACGACAGTGCTTAAACACTCGATTCATGAAGGTGGAACTTTCTCATGCAAGATACAGTCATTCTCGTTGGTTGCGGCAATATGGGCTTTGCGATGCTTAAAGGTTGGCTCGATAGCGGCATTTTAGAAGCGGAGAATGTGCATGTGGTTGAGCCTTCTGAAGCTCTTCAAACTCGTGCGGCACTTGCCGGTGTAAATGCATGCTCAAGTGCGGACTCACTCTCCGACAACCTCGATCCGCGAATGGTGCTGGTTGCCGTCAAGCCGCAAGTCATGAGCGATGTATTGCCTGCCTATAAGCGCTTTGCACCGAATGCTACCTTTGTCAGTGTCGCTGCCGGCATCCCGGTTTCGTTCTTCGAGCAGCATTTAGGTAGCGACGCAAAGATTATGCGTTGCATGCCGAACACGCCTGCCGCGATCGGCAAGGGAATGCTTGTCACTTACAAGAATACAAATGTCGGTGATGACGACGCGGCTTTTGTGAAGAGCTTGCTCAAGACGTCCGGCAAGGTCGCAAGCATCGACGATGAAGCGCAGATGGATGCAGTGACTGCCGTTTCCGGTTCTGGTCCGGCTTATGTGTTCCACTTTATTGAGGCGCTAACCGATGCTGGTGTAACAGCTGGGCTGCCGCGCGAGACGGCAGCGCTCCTTGCCATGCAGACCGTCATGGGTGCCGGTGCATTGGCTGCGGCAAGCAGCGACAGCCCAACCAAGTTGCGCGAACAGGTTACAAGCCCTAACGGCACCACTGCCGCAGCATTGGACGTGCTGATGGGCGAAGATCGTCTCAAGAATTTGGTCACCGAAGCCGTAGATGCAGCGCGCAAACGTTCAATTGAACTCGGCAAAGCTTAGAGCATTCCCTAGTTAGAATAAATTATAGGAAATGCTCTAAAAAAGAATTCGCGGCACAGCTTCAATGAGCGCCTTTGTAACGGGCGCTTGCGGTGCCGCGATCAAATCTCGCGCGGGGCGACATTCGACAATTCGTCCACGCTCCATAACAGCAATCCGATCAGCCATTTGTGCAGCGACCGCCAGATCATGCGTGATGAAGAGATAGGCCGTGCCTTCGGCCTTCTGTATTTCCTTCAATAATTTCAGAATTGAGCCACGCACCGTCAAATCGAGCGCCGACACCGCTTCATCCAGAACGATGAGCGACGGGTTTGTTGCAAAGGCCCGTGCGATTGCCACACGCTGACGCTGGCCACCGGAAATCTCATGCACACCGCGTTTGCTCAACTTGGGATCAAGGCCAACCTTTTGCAAAAGCTCTGAAATATCGCGCCTTATGCCATGGATGCGCAAAGGCTCATGCAGCAAACCATATACTGTTGCGCGAGGATTAAAGGCTGAAAGCGGGTCTTGAAACACCATTTGCATCCGTGCGCGGCGCTTTCTCAACACGCTGCCTTTGAGCGCAAGCCAGTTCTCATTATCAAACTCAATCGAACCCGATTGAAGTACATGCAGCCTTAGAAGTGCCCGCGCCAGTGTGGATTTACCGCTACCGGAAGGCCCGACCAGTGCCAGCGTTTCACCGGATGCAATCTCAAGATTTACATGATCAAGCGCCAGCTTGCCGCCATAACGCACACTCAAATCATTCGCCCGCAACAAGCTTCTATCCATGTTCAGGCTCCAGCACGGGAACGGCTGCAATCAGCGCTTTTGTATAATCGCTCTGTGGGTTTGTAATGATTTCGCGCGCTAAACCGCTTTCCACCAGTTCACCATGACGAAACACGGCAATGCGATCCGCAAGATTGGAAGCCAGCGCAATATCATGGGTGATGAAGATCAGCGTCATGCCATCAGCCTGAACCAAGGCGCGCAGCAGTGCCACGATTTCCTGTTGTACAATGGTATCGAGCGCACTGGTCGGCTCGTCCGCAATCAAAAGATTTGGGTTTGCTGCGATGGCAAGAGCTATAGCGATACGCTGTTTTTGCCCACCGGAAAACTGATGCGGGTAGCGCACAAAACTTAAATCCGGCTCCGCAATCTGCACGCGCGCTAACAGCTTGAGCGCCTTATCTTTGGCCGCATGACGATCAATGTTTTGATGGGCACGGATTGTCTCGACGAGTTGCGCACCAACGCGCATCAGGGGATCGAAACTTGAAACCGGATCCTGAAAAACAAAGCCTACATCGCGCCCCGGTTTTGGTTTCCCATTCGGCCATTGGATCGCGCCTGAAACCCGAGCGTTGGCTGGCAGAAGGCCGGCGAGCGCCAATGCCAATGTGCTTTTCCCGGAACCGCTTTCGCCAATAATTGCAAGCGTTTCACCGGCCTCTATATCGAGGTCAAGATTGTTGAGCGCTGTATCGCTGCCATAGCACACGCCTAGATTTTCAATATAGGCGAGCACGCTCATGCCTGCACCTCGCGCCGCGATGCAGCCTGCGTGATACCTTCTCCTGCGAGATAGACACCGACGACAGTTAACGCCAGTGCAATCCCCGGTAAAATGGACAACCACGGCGCTGATCGCAAAACCGTGCGGCCTTCGGCAATCATGCCACCCCATGTCACCCGATTGGGATCACCAAGTCCCAGAAATGACAGCGCTGCTTCAATCAGAATTGCAGAGGCAACAATTACCGGCACAAGCGCCAGCACCGGCGGCACGGCATTGGGCAGGATTTGCCGGAAAGCAATTTCAAGCGGGTGCATACCGATAACACGCGCCGACGCCACATAATCGCGCTCACGGATCGACAGAACCTGCCCGCGCGTAAGGCGTGCAGCCTGCGTCCAGCTAGAAAGCGCTATCGCTGCGACCAGCACCGGCAGCGAGGGCCCAGCGATGCTCACCAGTGCCAGCGCTAGTAGAAAACCCGGCACAGTTTGAAAGGCTTCCGTGATGCGCATCAGCACTTCATCGACCAGACCACCGGCGAAACCTGACAGTGTACCGACAATGCTGCCAATCAGAATGGATGCCGCCGCTGCGGCCAGCCCCACGACCAGAGATGTTCGGCTTGCATGGAAAAGCTCGGCTACCACATCACGACCCAGCCGGTCTGTTCCGAGCGGAAAGGATGGATTGTCAAACGGCGCAAGCATCGGCGTTGCAACAATATGCAGCGGATCGCCAGGAAAGAGCAGCGGTGCAAGAAGTGCTGCTGCGATGAGCACGAGCAGAATAATCGCGCCTGCAACGCCCTCGCCCGATCCGAAATAACGTCTCATCCCACTCATGGCCGTGCCTTTCCGGCAGATATGCGCGGATCAAGCCAAAGATAGAGAAGATCGACGACAAAATTGACCGCGATCACCATGATGGCACTCGTCAAAATGACGCCCAGCAGCAAAGGCGTATCACGGCTTGCAACCGACTCCTGTGCGAGTCTTCCCAGGCCGGGGACCGCAAAGACGCTTTCAATCACCACGCTGCCGCCCAGCATGGAAGCGGCTTGCAACCCAAGCATGGTGACAAGGGGTGAGAGCGCGTTGCGCGCCACATGGCGCAGTACGATACGCGGACGTGATATGCCTCTCGCTTTTAATGCGCGGACGAAATCCATGCGCCAGATATCAGCCATGGAAGCGCGCATCACGCGCAGATAAAGGGCCAGATAAATCAGCCCTAGCGAGACAACCGGCAGCACGAGATGACGTGCTATATCAAGCCCGCGCGCAAACCCTTCCTTACCGGAAGCAATGGTCTCAATGCCGCTTGAAGGCAGCCAGCGCAGCCGGATTGAAAACAGGATGACCAGCACAAGCGCCAACCAGAAACCGGGAATGGCATAGAGTATAAGTGAAGCAACCGACAGAAAACGGTCTCGAAAGCTTCCGGGCCTTGCGCCTGCGACAATGCCCAAAGCCGACCCGACCGCGAAAGACAGTGCCGTCGCAGCGCCCATCAGCAACAGCGTATTGGGGAGGCGCTCAAGAATGACATCGAGAATGGGACGATTGAAACTGACCGACCAGCCCAGATTACCTTGCACAAGTGCGGCGAGATAGGCTGTAAGTCTGTGCCAAACGGATTGATCCAGCCCCCAGCGAGCGCGCATCTCAGCAATGGCACTCGCATCACCGCCAAAGCTTACCGCATAGGCATCAACCGCGTCGCCCGGTGCGGTTTCCAGCATCAGAAAACAACCAATGACAACAATTAGCAGCACAATCATGCTGCTGATCAATCGTTTCCTGAAAAGGGTTAGAATCTGCGCCACGTCGTGAGCGTACAGTCAAAGCAACGTTTCGTCACTGTGCAATAAACACATCGGCCCAGTTGGAAACAGCCCATCGGGGATTGTTGGAGACGTTCTTCACTCGCTCATTGGCAACCGTGATAAAGCCCCACTCCGCCACATTGATGAGCGGCAAATCATCTTCGACGCGTTTCTGGAACTGATGATAAAGCGCGGTTCGCTTCTTCTCGTCAATTTCATGGGCAGCCTTGGCAATCAGTGCATCCAATTCCGCATTAGCATAGCCACCCTGATTGGAGAATGGCACGCCCGCTGCAATACCGCTTTCCACCAGAATGGTCGTAGAAATTGCGGGATCGCCACGATAGACGGTCGGTGCTATCGCAAGATCAAAATCGTGATCCGTATAGACTGCCTTCTGATGTGCTGCTGAATCATTGTTGACGATACGCGCATCAATGCCGATTTCCGCCAGCGCCTGCCGCAGATAATCACCAAACTGTCTGGTTTCGTTAAAATAGGGGGCTGGAAGCAGCTTCAGTGCAAAGCGTGTGCCGTCCTTGCCGCGCTTATAGCCCGCCTCATCCAGCAGCGCATTGGCCTTCGCCACATCGAAAGGATAAGCGGTAACATCGCCCGTATAGAACTGGCCGTCATATTGCGGAACCGGCCCGGTCGAAGGCTTTGCATAGCCGAGAAAAATCGTCTTCACGACGAAATCGCGATCAATCGCATGGGCGATTGCCTGACGAACTTTAAGGTCGGACAGTTCCTTGCGTCGATGATTGATTTCGACAACCAGCTGATAGGTCAGCGCTTCATAGCCTTTGGAAATGACATTCAACCCTGGCACTTTCGAAATGCGCGCGAGATCAGCCAGAGGCACGGCGGAAAACGCAGCAAGATCAATTTCCTCGGCTTCCAGCGCACCGGCCGCTGCGGCACGATCGGGCAGCACGCGATAGATGATTTCATCGAGATAAGGTTCACCCTCGCCCCAATAATCTTCATTTTTCGTCAGACGATAATATTCACCGGTCTTGTGTTCGGCATATTTGAACGGCCCAGTGCCGATCAGCTTTTCATTGGCGGGATTGGCAGCAATATCCGTGCCATCAAACACATGCTTGGGCAGTACCGCAGTCAGTGCTGGCATCGCATTGCGAATAAGCTGAAACGATGTTGGCTCACTGAAGTGGAAAACAGCCGTATGCTCATCCGGCGTTTCGACCTTTTCAAGCGTCTTGAACACCACGCGGCCGAGATTTTGCAGCGGCTTCCAGACCTGCATTGCTGAAAACGCCACATCCTCGGAAGTAAACGGCTGACCGTCATGCCATTTTACGCCATCACGCAGGCGGAAGGTCGCGGTCAGGCCATCATCGGAGCCTTCCCAACTGGTTGCAAGGCGTGGTTCCAGACCGTTTTCACCATCAAAGGACGCTTCGGCCAGCGGCTCGATCACCTTGCTCGCAACGAAGAAAACACCATTGGACGCAACAATTGCCGGATTGAGATTGCGCGGCTCGGAATCTGCAGCCACGACCAGCCGCCCGCCTTTTTGCGGTGCGTCTTCGGCACGCGCCCAATCAGGCAACAGCGGCAAAGCCGCAAGTGATGTCGAACCAACCAGAAATGCCCTGCGTGAAGCAATAAACCGAGCCATATCGCTGCCCCTGAAATTTCCCTTGTTATGTTTACACCGGGTTTCAACGATTTGCAGGGAAAATCCTGTCACAGTGTCAATAAATATCGAAAATTGCTTCTCATTTTTGAAACGTTGAGTGGCTAATCCGCCGGCAATTCTCTCCGAGACCAGTCTTTTTTGGGGATGACGTCGCCAATTGCATATTGGAACGATGTGACGTTCATATCTTCTGGATTAATCTTGCAATCAAAATCAAGATTGTACCAATTTGAACGGCTTCTGAACGCACCATCTGACATTTTCAAACTCGAAGCTGTCAACGCACCACCTGTGCGCGCCATCATATCGGGCACAATATCAGGCCGGTGATGCCGAATCTGCTCCAGCGCTTCTATCCCACAAATCTGAATAACCCGGTCTGTGGGAGAGAGTTTTCCCAAGGCCTGTTTCACGCGTGGATTTGAAAGTGCATCTTTTGAGTAAATTCGCCTGGCTTTAACCATGGGGGTCTGCTGCTCTTCGCCACTTGCGACACTGATGGCGGAGTTTTCAGCACTCAGAACCTGTTCACCCGCGGACGACTGCTTTTTTTCCTGATCCGACTGACCATCGACAGGTTGAGGCGTATCATCCCCTTCCTGAGCAGTCGGATCCGTCGGTTCAATTTTGGTATTTTCTTTTTCCTCATTTGTAGCTGTTTCATATGCCTGAGGTGCTTGCGCAGACTGGGAGGGCTCAACAGGCTTGTTCTCAGTTGGTTCGGGCGATGGCGCTGAAGGCGGCGGCACAAGCTCCACTTTCACATCTTCTGGCGCAACAGAATGGTTTGAAACCGGGAATGAAATCAACAGCAGAGTAAGCACGGCACTATGAAGGCAAACCGAAACAAAACCGCCCAAGACTGTATCCCTATCCACCAATGACGGCGTTCCCTTCGCAACTGCCTGATCACAGCATTTTCAGGCATTTCTTGCGCTATAATACCACAGCGTCACACGCTTCCTACACAGACAATAATGTTACAGTTTGCGTGAAACTCATTTTCCCTACAGAGCGTTATAAAGGAAATTTTACCCTTGCCAAACACCCACCCTTGCATAGATCATGGTTAATTATGTGTTGTCGTATTTTGTGAGGAAGGATTGATACGGCAGATGCATGACGGGCTGAACAAAGCCCGTTAAACCGCATTTGCGGAGTCCTGTATTGAAGTATCCGTAAGTGCCTGTAGCTGAACCACATTAGAGTGCGCATCCAATTCAAAAATCGTTTCCCGTTTTTCGGGATGCGCTCAAGAAGAGAGGAAACAGAAATGTCTAGTTTGCTGCCCCCACTTCATGACGGTCATGCACCGATCTATTTACATCATGCATTTCAGGACGCAGTGGATGCTTATGAGGACTGGAATCTTGAAACGGCTGAACCAGTCGTAGCAATCAATGGTAAGGTTACGCGCATCAGCGTCGTTTTCCGTCGCCTGTGGCGCTGCACCGATACAGTCCCGCGCCATACGCTTGAGGCATTGAGGGATATTGTTCCGTCAAATCTTATTCATTCGGAGCGCTGGAAAGACAATGCAACATTCGCCGAAGCTGCCCATCTGATGCGGACAGCACTTGAATGGCGCAAGGCACGGCGTGTTCCTGTCGTCTGCTAAGCCAGACTAACTTATGCTGCGGGCGGGATTTACCCCGCCCGTTTTCAATTTGAAGTTATGAATTGATCAAAGCTTGCGGAAACGCACTCGTGCGCTGCGCTCAATGGCTGCAACGGTAAGCTCATCCAGCGTCCATCGGTCACGCAGCATTTGAAGAAACTCAAGCTCTTCCTGCTCGACATGCAAGTCAGCCGCCGCCACTTCGACCGCCAGTGCATAGGCGGTATCGTAGAGTTTTTCCGGCATTGCATCATGCGCAAGATCGAGAATCCGCTCCAGACCATCCTCAAACGCCAGAAGCCCGTAGCAATCGCTGGCAAGCTTTGGCAGACGTGCTGAATCAAAACCCTGAAAAACCGGCAGGCGAGAAACTACGTTACTAATGGATTCCAACTCGGCATCGGTCATTGTGGTGTCAGCGGCAGATGTCGTCACCATAATGTAAACGAGCGCGTCTTGCGGCGAAATATTTTTCATCGAATGCTCCTGCATCGTCTCACCGGAATCATAGTTTCGGCTAATTTCCCGGAAAATTAGGGAGCCTGTAAGACTTGCGCAAGGAAATTCGGTCGGAATTGCTGTGGCAAAGATTGACGTGTGAGTTCCACCGCGCCATAGAGCAATGACACGTTTCAGTGTAAAAGATTTCAACAAATAAAGCCCTTCACAGGACATCAGGATAAAATCATGACTTCGCACCGTCTTCCCGAAATTACGCTGACCCCGGAACTGACCGCGGCGGCTGCGGAAGCGAAATCGTGGCCTTTTGAAGAGGCGAAGAAAATCCTCAAGCGCTATCAGAAGACCGGTCTCCCTGAAACCGTGATCTTTGAAACAGGTTATGGTCCGTCGGGCCTGCCGCATATTGGCACGTTCGGCGAAGTCGCACGTACATCGATGGTGCGCCACGCGTTTCGCGTTCTGACGGAAGACAAGGTCAAGACCCGCCTGATCTGCTTCTCGGACGATCTCGACGGGATGCGCAAGATCCCAGACAATGTGCCGGACAAGGCAGCGCTTGAACCATATCTGCAACTGCCGCTTTCTGCCGTGCCAAACCCTTTTGGCGGCGAATACAAGAGCTTTGCCGAGCATAACAACGCAATGCTCTGCCGCTTCCTTGATACTTTTGGTTTCGATTACGAATTTGCGAGTGCGACCGAGTACTACAAGTCCGGCAAGTTTGATGCAGTGTTGCTGAAAGCTGTCGAGCGCTATGACGACATCATGAAGGTGATGCTACCTACACTCGGTGAAGAGCGGCAGGCGACCTACAGCCCGTTCCTGCCGATCTCGCCAAAGTCTGGCCGCGTGCTTTACGTGCCGATGAAGAGCGTGGATGCCAAGGCTGGCACTATTACTTTTGACGATGAGGACGGCGTTGAAACCACGTTGCCCGTCACCGGCGGTAATGTGAAGCTGCAGTGGAAGCCAGATTTCGGTATGCGCTGGGCAGCGCTGGGCGTCGATTTTGAAATGTTCGGCAAGGATCACCAGACAAATGCGGGCATTTACGACCGCATCTGCGAAATTCTTGGCGGTCGTGCGCCAGAACACTTCGTCTACGAACTGTTCCTCGATCAGCTTGGCCAGAAGATTTCAAAGTCGAAGGGCAATGGCATTGCGATTGACGAATGGCTGGCCTATGCGCCGACCGAAAGCCTTGCACTTTATAACTTCCAGAAGCCTAAGACCGCGAAGAAGCTCTATTTCGACGTAATCCCGAAGGCCGTGGACGAATATTTCACCTATCTCTCGGCTTATAATCGTCAGGAGTGGAAAGACCGTCTGAACAATCCGGTCTGGCACATCCATTACGGCAATCCGCCAAAGGTTGAACTGCCGGTCACATTCGCGCTGATGCTCAATCTGGTGAGCGCATCGAATGCAGAAAACCCGAGTGTTCTCTGGGGCTTCATTTCGCGCCATGTGCCGGGTGTTACACCGGAAAACAATCCTGAACTCGACGCACTCGTTGGCTATGCGATCCGCTACTTCAACGATTTCGTCAAGCCTACAAAGCAGTTCCGCACCCCTGACGATGTGGAACGCGCAGCACTTGAAGGCCTTGACGCCAAGCTTGCAACGCTACCTGCCGGGACCGATGGCACCGACATTCAAAACGCCATTCTGGACGTTGCTCGTGCAATCGAGCGTTATCAGGATCACACCAAGAAGAGCCCTGAAGGCGGCCCCGGCGTATCGGTCTCCTTCTTCCAGATGCTTTATGAAGTGCTGATCGGTCAGGAACGCGGTCCACGCTTTGGTTCATTCGTTGCCCTCTATGGCATTGATGAAACTCGTGCACTGATCCAGAGGGCTCTTTCTGGCACATTATCGTAAGCACTTGATATTTTTATGAGAAGCCTCACCCTGAATGGTACAGGGTGAGGCTTTTTTTGCCCGGTTTATAGCCGGAGCAGAATTGATCGACCCCCAATGCGAACCCTTCGCCACAGGCTTGCTGGCTGTATCAAACGGCAATGAAATCTATTGGAAGGCATCGGGCAATCCGCAAGGAAAGCCAACCCTTTATCTTCATGGCCGCCCCGGAAGCGGCTTGCGCACGGGCAGCTATCGGCAACGCTTTAATCCCGAAAAATACCTTATCATCGGCATTGACCAACGCGATAGCGGGTTCAGTCGTCCGCTGGTGATTGATGATCCCGATCAGCTTCATCTCAATACGACCCAGGCGCTGATTGACGATATTGAAGCTGTTCGAAATCATCTTCGCATCAATGCTTGGCTGATCGCAGGCTCATCATGGGGTGCTACGCTTGCGCTCGCCTACGCACAAGCGCATCCCGACAGGGTGACTGAATTGGCACTCGTTGCCGTCACGACCACGAGCCGTGAGGAAGTGAACTGGATCACCGAAGGCGTTGGATGCCTTTTTCCGGAAGAATGGGAACAGTTCGAGAAAGCCTCTTCAAGGTGCGCGGGTGAGCGGGTTGTTGAGGCCTATGCGAGACGGCTTGCCAATGGCAGTCTGGAAGAACGCTTGCAAGCCGCGCAGGATTGGAACGCATGGGAATCGACGCATATCTCGCTTGATCCGAATTGGACGCCAATCGCAAGCCGTTTCGATGATCTGCAAGGCCTCGCCTTCGCAACGCTGGTTACGCATTACTGAGCGAATGATGGCTTCCTTCGCAACGGGGCTGAAATTCTAGCGAATATGGACCGGATTGCGCATATTCCGGCGATCCTGATTCGTGGACGCAGAGATTTTAGCGGACCGGCAATAACCGCGTGGAGGCTCCATAAAGCATGGCCTGCAAGTCGGCTGCGCGTTATCGAAACGGAAGGCCATAGCGGTCCGCTCTCAACGAATGAGATGCGGATGGCGCTCAACGCGTTTGCCCTTGGTTGAAATCAGCTCCGTTGACTCTAACCTCATTAGTAGGTAGTACGTCCTACCTACTAATGAGGTAGGACTATGAGTATCGAAAAAGCTCCATTGGAAACTGCGCG
Organism: Ochrobactrum sp. Marseille-Q0166; assembly: GCF_014397025.1. Taxonomy (NCBI): domain Bacteria; kingdom Pseudomonadati; phylum Pseudomonadota; class Alphaproteobacteria; order Hyphomicrobiales; family Brucellaceae; genus Ochrobactrum; species Ochrobactrum sp. Marseille-Q0166. The sequence continues at coordinate 1,520,461 of NZ_JACJUO010000002.1, forward strand.
CGACAAGTTGCTCAAAGCCGCTGCCGTTCTTTTTTATAATAACGGTGTCGGTGGCACCGGAATCGACGCTATTGTTGAAAGAGCGGGCGTTGCAAAGAAGAGTCTTTACAACAACTTCTCCTCGAAAGCTGATCTGGTAAATCAATATCTGGAAGCACGCCATGCCGAGTGGTTAGCCCTTTATCATGCACGGCTGGACCATGCGGCAACAGCCCAAGACAGGGTTCTTGCCGTTTTTGATGCCTATCAGGACCATGCCGAGCATAAATATGAGCGCGGCTTTCGTGGCTGTGGTTCGCTCAATGCTGCGGCAGAACTAGCCGCGGACGATATTGGGCGGCAGGCAGTCAAACATCACAAACGGGAAGTTGAGGCGCTACTCGCCTCACATTTGACGGAGCTGCTGCCCGAAGCCCCTGATCGTGCCACTGCACTCGCAAGGCATATGTCTTTTCTGCTTGAAGGGGCAATATCAAGAGCGGGTCTGGAAGGTAATAGCGGCTGCGTTCAAGACGCCCATGCAATCGTCTCTGACATGCTGGAGGCATTGTGAGCAATTCATCTCGCGATTATACAATCGGTGTGTCTGCTGTTCTTTTTTCATCCGTTGTATGGGGAACCACCGGCACTGCGGCCACTTTCGCGCCAGAAGTCAGCGCTGTCGCAATCGGTGCCGCGGCCATGGGGGTGGGAGGCTTATTACAAGCTCTGCTCGCCGGACGCGGAATTATACGCAACTTCTCATTTCTGAAAAAGCAATGGAGACTTCTCGTTTTAGGCGGACTTGCTGTCGCCATTTACCCATTGGCGTTTTATGCCTCTATGCGGATGGCTGGGGTCACCATCGGAACAGTCGTCACCATAGGCTCTGCACCGCTGCTTTCTGCACTCATTGAATACCTGTTCGACCGCACGCGGCTCTCACGTCAATGGCTTGCAGGCGCATTAATCGGTCTTGCCGGTATCGCGCTGATTACAGTTGCAGAAGGTGCAGACCATACAACGATGGAAACAAAAAGCTCTGTTGTTACAGGTATTTGCCTGGGCCTTCTCGGTGGCCTCACTTACGCACTTTATTCATGGACGGCACGCCGCATGATGCTCAATGGAGTACGCTCTTCTGTCGCTATGGGTGCCACATTCGGGCTTGGCGGATTATTGCTCATGCCAGTTTTGATCGTGGCCGGTGGTCCATTTCTGGCATCATGGAACAATGCAGCAGTCGGCATCTATATGGCTATTGTGCCAATGTTTCTTGGCTACGTCTGCTTTGGGATCGGCCTCGCACGTATTCCGGCCAGCATGGCGACAACGATCACACTGATCGAACCGGTAGTCGCGGCTATACTAGCCATCATTATCGTAGGCGAACGCTTGCCACTGATGGGTTGGTTTGGCGTTGCACTTGTTATCTCATGTCTCGTGGTGGTCACGGTTCCACTCAAGAAGCCTCTGAGACAGGATCAGAAGGCTGTGGTCGCGACATAAGCTTGATAACAAATCTCAGAAAAAGGAGAGCCGGTCTTTCTATATAAAACCGGCGCTCCAAACTTAACTCAATTTACAGGAGCAGGAGCTGGAGGAAAGTCTCCCTGCTGCATCGACGGCGAGGTCGGCACTGGTTCGATCTGCGGTACGCGTGGAGAAGAGCTTTCCAATGCGCCCCCATTAGCAGGTTCAAGCCTTTGCAAAGATGCATCAGGCTTGTTCCCGAAGATGCCCAAACGATTGTCTTCGGCTTTTTGCCCTGCTTCCTGATAGACACCACCAGCAATAGCTTTTGCCCAACCATTGGCAACTAACCACTGTGCGGGATCTTCATTACCGACGCTGCACTGCGTTGAAACAGCAGCGCCACTGTCGTTCTGCGGCAAACGACACATGACTGCACGCGCCCGCAACCACTGCCGAAACGCCGTCCGTGCCTGCATACCACATGGCCAGCTTTCGCCAGCCGGTGACTGGCAGGTTTGTTCAATCGGCATGACTTCGATGCCCTGCAGATCAACCGTGCGGCCCTGACTTTCGAGCCGACCGGCGGCAACTGCAACAGGACGTTGCAAAAGTTGCATCGGCTCACCCTCATCCACGGATGCTGCAGGCGCTGGTGGCTCTGGTGGTTTTGGCGTTGACGCCAGCCCCAAATCACTCAGAGGTGGGCGTGCAGGTTCGCGCTCAAGTCCATCCTGCTCCAATCCGCTTTGGACACTCTGACCGTCAGAGTTTTTTTCATCGATGTTTGGCGCGACTTCGGGAGCAGGTGTCTCTTGCGGTGTCGGACTATCTGCACCTGTGGCCTCATTAGGCTCCCTATAATCGAACTGCTCGACGACAATCCCACTACCTGAACCCGTTTCCACTTTGCTTTCACCGTCGCCGCTTGCGACAATAGTGACTGGGCGATCAAGCGCGCCATAAAACGGCGCGACAAACGCGGCCACAAGAATTGCCCCGGTTATGCCTGCAAAAACACCAAAAACAATGCGTGCATGGCTCTTCGTTTGCTGTTTCGGCATTACTGACTCGCCCATAGAATACGAGCGATCCACTCGACATCCTTGGTCTCAAAGGAACGATTTGGAAACTCGGGATTAAACGAGTGAAGTTCAATCGTACGCGGTGTCTGGCGATGCAGGATTTTAGCCATAACCTCTCCGTCTTTAGTACGAACAACCACGCGGTCACCGCGGCGAACCGGTGCATTGGGTGCTACGACCAGCGTATCGCCATCACGATAAAGCGGCAACATGGAGTCGCCAGAAACTTCCAGCGCATAAACATTATCGGTGGGTGCGGCTGGAAACTGCACCACATCCCAGCCCTGACCCGCAGGAAATCCGGCATCATCAAAATAGCCACCTGCTCCCGCTTCTGCCATACCAAGCAACGGAATAGCGCTAGGCTCTTGCAAATAGTCACCGTAATTGGGCATCGATGCTTCGCCACGAATGAGCCGGATCAATTCATCGAATGTTGCGCCGGTCGCTTCCATGACTTTGGCCAGCGACTCTGTCGATGGCCAGCGCGCGCGTCCATCAGAGGCATAGCGCTTGGATTTATTGAAAGTGGTCGGATCAAGCCCTGCACGGCGTGCAAGACCGGACGCACTTAAAGAATTGCGCTCTGCCAAGGCGTCTATCGCAGCCCATACGCTATCGTGAGAAAACATTGATATAGCCCGCCAAAGAGGATTTTAAACCTAATCATCTATCCTATATTGTGCAAAACCTAGCCGAAAAGCTTATTTTACGCAAGATGCGCTATTTTACAGGGAAAATTTTCTTATTAATAAATAAAAACGCGCGACATCGGAATGCCGCGCGTAATTTAAATAGCTAATGCGACAGCAGATCAGGCTGCTTTCTTCGCCTCGCCCTTATAGGGGTTGAAGCGCTGGTAGAAGCTTTCGCCATTCTCTGCCATATCGACAAGCAACTTCGGTGCCTTGAACTGCTGCCCGTATTTGCGCTGCAACTCCTTGGCAAGCTTGACAAATTTCTTCGCCCCCATGCCATCGATATAAGACAACGTGCCGCCGGTATAAGGCGCGAAACCAAAGGCCAGAATGGAGCCGACATCGGCTTCACGCGGATCGGTGACAATACCCTCTTCCATCACGCGAGCAGCTTCCAAAGCAATCGTCACGAGGAAGCGCTCTTTCAGCTCTTTCACGTCAATTTTATCCGGGTTCTGCTGAGGATAGAGGTCTTTCAGACCGACCCAGAGATGCTTCTTGGCAGGCTTGGCTGGGTATTCGTAGAAGCCCTTGCCGTTCTTGCGGCCCTTACGATCAAACTCATTGACGAGCTTGTCCACCAACTCCACATGACGTGGATCAACGGCCTTTTCGCCAAGATCGGCAAGCGTTGCCTTGAGGATTTTCTGCGAGAGATCGATTGCCGTTTCGTCGTTGAGCGCAAGCGGGCCAACCGGCATACCGGCCATACGGGCGGCATTTTCGATCATCGCAGCAGGAACACCTTCAACGAGCATGTTGTAGGCTTCTGACATATAGCGCAGCACACAACGATTGACGTAGAAACCACGTGTGTCGTTAACGACAATCGGCGTCTTTTTGATCGCACGAACATAATCAAGGGCTACTGCCAATGCCTTGTCACCCGTCTTTTTGCCGAGGATGACTTCCACCAGCATCATCTTGTCGACGGGCGAGAAAAAGTGGATACCGATGAAGTTCTTCGGACGCTTGGAGACTTTCGCAAGGCCCGTGATTGGCAAGGTCGAGGTGTTGGATGCGAAGACTGCAGAAGTTTTCAACACTTCCTCAGCCTTTTCAGTCGCCACGCGCTTGACGTCGCGATCCTCAAACACAGCTTCGATCACCAGATCAGCACCTTCCAGCAGCGCATAATCAGGCGTTGCGGTGATGAGCGACAGGAGCTTTTCCTTGTCGGCTTCCGTCGCGCGGCCCTTCTGCATTTCCTTGGTGAAAAGGTCAGCCGTGTGCGCCTTGCCCTTGTCGGCAGACTCCTGATCGCGATCGATCAACACCACGGGAATGCCTGCTTTAGCTGTCACGTAGGCAATACCTGCACCCATAAAGCCCGCACCAATAATGCCGATCTTCTTGAACTTGGTTGGCTTTTCTTCAACCGGGCGACGTGCGCCCTTGTTCAATTCCTGCAACGACACGAAGAGCGAACGGATCATCATTCCCGCTTCAGTCGTCTGAAGGATTTCAGTGAAGTAGCGCTGCTCGATCTTGAGGCCGGTATCGAACGGCACAAGAAGGCCTTCATAAACCGATTTCAGAATAGCGAGTGCAGCCGGATAATTGCCGGAGGTTTCACGACGCAAAATAGCGGTTGCAGCAGGCCAGAGATTTGCACCGGCAGCCGAATATATCGCGCCGCCCGGAAGCTTGAAGCCCTTTTCATCCCATGGTTGAACCGGCTTGAGGCCACCCTTGATGAGCTTCTTTGCGGTTTCCACGAGCTTCTTGGCAGGTGCCACTTCGGTGACAAGCCCCATCGCCTTGGCGCGCTGTGCGCTCAGACTTGAGCCAGTCGTCATCATCTGCAAAGCGTCCTGCTGGTTGGCAAGGCGCGGAACGCGCTGTGTACCACCGGCACCCGGAAACAAGCCTACTTTCACTTCCGGCAGGCCCATCTTTACACCCGGAGCGTCTGACGCAACACGAGCATGGCAAGCAAGCGACATTTCAAATGCCCCACCCATGCAGGTGCCATTGATCGCCGAAACCCATGGCTTGCCGGAGGTTTCAAGTTTGCGGAACAGTCCGCCCATACGGCCTACATTGTCGAACAGCGACTGGACCGCAGCTTGGCTGTCTTTGGCCTTTTGTTTCTGGAACTCCTTGAACATGCCTTCAAGCATGGTCAGGTCTGCACCGCCGGAGAACGTGTCTTTGCCCGACGTGATGACGACGCCCTTGACCTTTTCGTCAGCCGTCGTTGCGTCGATAATGGCGTTCAATTCCTGCATCACCTCGACGGTGAAAACATTCATCGACTTTTCTGGCATGTCCCAAGTTACGAGAGCGATGCCATCGGCGTCGGTTTCAACTTTGAAATTTACATAAGCCATATTCGCATCCTCCCCTTACACGCGCTCGATGATCGTGGCCGTACCCATGCCCGCACCGATACACAAAGTGACCAGTGCAGTGTTGAGGTCGCGGCGTTCCAATTCATCCAGCACCGTGCCGAGGATCATCGCACCTGTTGCACCCAGCGGATGGCCAAGCGCAATCGCGCCGCCATTGACGTTGATCTTGTCGTGCGGGATGTCAAAGGCTTGGCAGTAACGCAGAACCACGGCAGCAAAAGCTTCGTTTAACTCAAACAGATCGATATCCGAGAGCTTCATCTTAGCCCGCTTGAGAAGCTTTTCCGTCACATCTACCGGGCCGGTCAGCATAAGCGCGGGTTCAGAGCCGATATTGGCAAAAGCACGGATACGTGCACGCGGCTTCATATCGAAGGCTTTGCCAGCCTTCTTCGAGCCAATCAGAACACCAGCCGCACCATCGACGATACCCGACGAGTTACCAGCATGATGGACGTGATTGATGACTTCGACTTCCGGATGCGCCTGAATGCCAACAGCATTAAAGCCGCCCATTTCACCGGGCATCACAAAGGATGGGTTAAGCTGACCAAGCGCCTGCATATCAGTGCCCGGACGCATATGCTCATCATGGTCAAGGATGGTAAGGCCATTCTGATCCTTGACCGGAATGACTGAATTCTTGAAATAGCCATTTTGCCACGACTTGGCCGCGCGCTTCTGGCTTTCAACAGCATAGGCATCCACGTCATCGCGCGAGAAGCCGTATTTCGTAGCAATCAGATCTGCAGAGACGCCCTGCGGCATGAAAAAGCCAGGGAATCCGACTGACGGGTCCATATACCAGGCACCGCCCGACATACCCATGCCGACGCGGGACATGCTTTCAACGCCACCCGCAATCACCAGATCGTCGGCACCGAAGGCAACCTTGGCCGCGGCCAGATTGACGGCATCGAGACCAGATGCGCAGAAACGCGAAATCTGAACGCCCGGTGCCTTGAAATCATAACCCGCTTCAAAGGCGGCAGATTTTGGTATGACGGCGCCCGCTTCACCAACAGGATCGACACAGCCGAAAATAATATCGTCGACCTTTGCCGTGTCGATACCGTTGCGGTCGCGCAAGGATTCCAGAACCTTCGCGCCCAGACGAACGGCGGGAACTTCATGCAGGCTACCGTCCTTCTTTCCACGTCCGCGCGGTGTTCGGACGTGATCGTATATATAAGCCTCGGCCATTTTTTCTCCTTCCCGCTAAGTTCGAAAACTTAGCCTGATCTCTAACTCAAAATGCGTCTGCGTTAAGCGCCATCATGCTGTCCGCACCCGACTGGATGCGCGCGAGATGGGCAACACTTTCCGGCATGATCCGCTCGAAATAGTAGCGAGCCGTGACAAGCTTTGCTTCAAGATAGGCCTTGTTGCCCTCACCAGCAGCCAGCTTTTCCTCCGCGACCTTCGCCATGCGCGCCCACATGTAACCAAGCGCCACCAGACCAAACAGATGCATATAATCGTTTGATGCTGCTCCGGCATTGTCGGGTTTTGCCATCGCGTTCTGCATCAGCCACATCGTTGCGGCCTGAAGATCGTTGACGCCCTTTTTCAGATGCTTGGTGAAGAATGAGAGCTTTTCATTTTCGCGATTGACCTCGCAGAACTCGCCCACTTCCTTGAAGAAAGCAGTGATCGCACGACCACCATTCAGCGCCAGCTTGCGGCCCACCAGATCAAGCGCCTGAATGCCGTTGGCACCTTCATAGATCATAGCAATACGCGCATCGCGCACATACTGGCTCATGCCATGTTCTTCAATATAGCCGTGGCCGCCGAACACCTGCTGCGCCATGACAGCATGTTCAAAACCTTTATCAGTCAGAACACCTTTCAGCACCGGCGTAAGCAGGCCAACGAGATCGTCAGCCGCCTGACTTTCTGCTTCATCGCCGGAACGATGGGCAATATCGGAATTGAGCGCCGTCCAGAGGATAAGCGCGCGACCAGCTTCGTTGAAAGCGCGGATATTCATAAGGTTACGGCGGATATCCGGATGCACGATGATCGGATCAGCCTTCTTGTCAGGTGCCGCGGCACCTGAGAGCGCACGGCCCTGAATACGCTCACGCGCATAGATCGCAGCATTCTGATAGGCAGTTTCGGCAATCGAAAGACCCTGCAAAGCCACACCGAGACGTGCTTCGTTCATCATGGTGAACATGGCGCGTAGACCCTTGTGTGCCTCGCCAATCAGGAAGCCCGTCGCATCGTCATAATTCATGACGCAGGTTGCATTGCCGTGGATACCCATCTTCTCTTCGATGGATCCGCAGGACACGCCATTCCGCTCTCCCGGATTGCCATCGGCATCCAGAATAAACTTCGGCACGACGAACAGCGAAATGCCTTTCACACCTTCCGGTGCGCCGTCGATACGAGCCAGCACCAGATGGATGATGTTTTCCGACATGTCATGTTCACCAGCCGAGATGAAAATCTTCTGGCCGGAAATCTTGTAGGAACCATCACCCTGTGGTGTCGCCGTTGAACGCAGCAGCCCCAGATCGGTACCGCAATGTGGCTCGGTCAGGTTCATGGTGCCGGTCCATGTGCCTTCCACCATCCTTGGCAGATAAGTGTCTTTCTGCTCATCCGTACCGTGGGCGAGGATCGCGGCGATCGCGCCCTGTGTCAGGCCCGGATACATGGTCAGCGCCATATTGGCTGACGACATATATTCACCAACGGCTGTATGCAGCAGATATGGAAGTCCCTGCCCGCCATATTGTTCCGGCACCGCAAGACCAAGCCAACCGCCTTCGCGATACTGGTCATAAGCTGCCTTGAAACCCTTTGGTGTCTTCACTGAACCATCAGATGCGCGGACACAACCTTCCTGATCCCCGGTATGATTGACCGGAAACAGCGTGCCTTCGGCAAGCTTCGCGCCTTCGGACAGGATCGCCTCGACGACATCGGGTGATGCATCGGCAAAACCCGGCAGATTGTTATAACGCTGATAATTCAGAACGTCATTGAGAACGAAATTCGTATCCTCAACTGGCGCGCGATAGCTCGGCATCGAAATCCTCCAAATCAATTACCCGCTCGGCTCCGCATGAAGCGGAACAGGCTCCCACCTGTGTATTTGGTACGTCTGCCATATGGTGCACTCAAATGTGTGACAGGGTACTCTCCATGTCAAAATGGGGCCAAAACTCAAAGAAACCACCAATTTTGCCACTTTTGACGCTCTCGCAACTCAAAAAAACGATGACGAGAGTTCGATTGTGGAGCAAAACTAGCGTACTTTGACTTTTCCGTAAACGTCAAAATTTATTTATTCGTGCGACTTAAATTAAATTGTTTCTTCTCTTCAAATTTCACACCATTCGTGAACTAAGATCTGAACACCGAGAAATGCTTTTCCAAAACCCCTTACCCTGCTTTATCGTTGTATTGCGTGTCTTTTTGAATTTTCATCTGCGACGAATGCGAACGCTCTGGGCTCGTCATTTTTGCATCTGAGAGCGGAGCCATGCAAAAACATAAAAATGCTCTTTAAATGGAAAAAGGAAGGCATCGTAGAATTCAGATGCCCCAGATCAAACCCGGAAAGCGCAGATTTTTGGGATAGGTGAAGCTGCTCGTGTGAAAGCTGAAAACTCGGCATTCATCGAGCTACACCGGAGTCTGGCGCCGTTTCCTCTTTCAGCCAGTGGATGAAATCGCGCACTGGCTGCCGCCTGGCAGCATCGGGCAGAGTTACCGCATAATATGCGAACTCTGCCGGCCATGGCCGATCCAGTGCAAGCGCCAAACGTCCGGAGGCGATTTCTTCGGCAGCATAGACATCCCGCACGAGGGCGAGCCCCTGACCGGCAATTGCCGCGCGAACAAGCATATAATCATCCTCAAAGGATGGGCCACGCTCTGCGCGAGGATCATCTGCTACGCCAACAGCTTTAAACCACAGATGCCAATCGGCCCGATCAGAATCCTGAAGCAGCGGCCAGCCGAGGCAGTCCACAGGTTCCTTTATCGGTGGCCGTGTGCCCAGCAACTTCGGACTTGCGACCGGCAAAAAGACCGGGGCCATCAGATGTTCGGATACAAGGCCAGGGTAATGGCCTAGCCCGTGCCGGATGGCGATATCTACACGGTCGCGTCCAAGGTCGACGAGCTTTGATGTAGCCTCTACGCGAACCTCAATATCCGGTTGCCGGGCGGTGAACCTGCCAAGCCGAGGCACCAACCAAGACGCAGCGAATGACGGCACCGTGCTGATGGTCAACGTCGGACGCGTATTGATTGCCTCCAGCGTCTCTAGGCTCTTTGCGATCTGGTCGAAGGCGACAAGCAGACCTGGATGAACCTTTGCCCCTGCCTCGGTCAGTCGCACCCCGTAGCGCGTGCGCGTGAACAGTGTGACGCCGAGGCGATCTTCCAACTGTCTAATCTGCTGGCTAACCGCCCCGGATGTGACACCCATCGCTTCGGCGGCTTGCTTTATACTACAATGTCGTCCCGTTTCGACAAAGGCCCGCAGAGCAAGCAGGGGAAGCACAGGATTCATAATATAGATTACCTAAATTCTAAAAGCAGATCATATGGTTTTTGATCGCAATTTATATCGGATAATACGTCTTTATCGACAGACATAAAGATTTAGCATGGCTATCTCCTGAAAGCGAGATGAATTGATGGCAACGGCAATACCTCGACAAGACAGTTCATCTACTTTCAGCGGCTTTCTTTTTTGGACGCGGTGGATTTTTTGCGCTGGCGGATAAAGTCATAGGTTTCCGTGGGCCGCATCTTCTCGCGTCCGCGGGTATGACCACTATCGCTCTTGGTTCCAAGCTCAAGGTGCTGACCGGTTCCGCTCTGGTCTTCATCCGAAGCAATAAACCGTGAAACTCCCAAATTCATCGCATAATTCAAGGAACGGCGGAATGATCCACCTCTATACAGATTCCTCTCCGAACGGATTCAAGGCGACAATTGCTCTTGAAGAACTGGCGCTTCCCTACCGCCTGCATCATGTGCGTATTGACGATGGTGAACATCGCCAGCCCGCCTTTCTCGCTCTCAATCCCCATGGCCGTATTCCAGTCATCACGGATGAGGATACCGGCATCACTTTGTTCGAGTCAGCAGCTATCCTGCTCTATCTGGCCGAAAAGACGGGCAAGCTTCTGCCACAAGACACCAAAGCGCGGTGGGAAGCGATCAAGTGGCTTCAGTTCCACACGTCAAGTATGGGGCCTATCCTCGGACAACGTGTCCATTTCGAGATGTTTGCCAAGGACAAAATCCCGTCCGCCATTGAACGCTATCAAAATCTGACCGAAGACGCCTTCGCGGTGCTCGACGACCGATTGTCGGGAAATACGTGGCTGGCGGGTGAGGACTATTCCATCGCCGACATCGCAACCTTCGGCTGGACACATATCGCGGTGATCTGCGGATTCACTTTCACTCACCATCAAAATTTACTGCGCTGGCACGAACAGGTCGCAGAACGCCCGGCCGTGCAGCGCGGCATATCGCTTCCGGCTCCCGCAACAGGGCCGTGAAGACAACTCGCATAAGGAATTCATTTTCATGACTATCATTACCGATACCGCACCGTCCGTTAGCATTTCGGAGGGAGCGTCATCCGACGCTTTTGCCCTGCATCCCGGCTATAACCGAATGTTCAGAGCCGATCATCTCACGGTCGGTATCTTCTTGCCGCTGCGCTTCTATCACGGCAGCATGTCAGTATTGGAGGGGCAGGCTGAACTTGTCGGCAGCATCGACAGACACGGATTTGCAGCCGTTTGGCTGCGAGATGTTCCGCTGTTCGATCCCGGTTTCGGCGATGCCGGACAGGTCTTCGACCCCTTTACCTATCTTGCTTATCTAGCGGCCAAAACGGAGCGCGTTGCTCTTGCCACGGGAAGCGCGGTCTTTTCGCTGCGCCACCCCATCGACCTTGCCAAGATGGCGACAACCATCGATCAACTTTCTGGTGGCCGCCTTGTTCTTGGAATCGCTTCAGGGGACCGCCCCGTCGAGTTCCCGGCATATGGCGTTGATTTTGATACAAGAGGCCAACGCTTTGCGGAAGCCGTCGCGTGGTTTCGCCGTCTTGTCGCTGAAGGCAGTCCTTCGATCAATGGGAGGCTTGGCGCAATGACCGGTGCCGATTTGCTTCCCAAAGCCGCGACTGGCCGCATCCCGCTCATTGTCACAGGCTCAAGCCGGCAGACGCCAGAATGGGTGGCGACGCATGCTGACGGCTGGCTGACCTATCCGCAACCAACTCATACGCCCGAAGGACCGAAACGCCTCGCAAAGAACATTCGCGCCTGGCGCGAGAAGATAGGGGGCGGTGGATTCCGTCCGCACATGACGAATGAATGGCTTGATCTGGTCGCCGATCCGCACTTCCCTCGCACACCCTTGCAGGGCGGCTTTGTGCTCCGAACGGGACGAAACGGATTGATCGACCTGTTGGGCGAATGGCGAGATGCAGGCGTGAACCATGCGGCTCTTGGCATCCAGTTCTCTGAACGTCCTGCCGCCGAAATCATACAGGAATTGGCCGAGGAGGTTCTACCGCTGTTTCCCTCCCACGAAGGCCCCGCGCCGTTGAGTGCGAAATGGTGAGCCTGACAACCAAGGAAAGGAAATGCAATGACCGTTCTAGCCGACGAGCATGACCTGTCAGCTATCAGCTTGCGCGGCGCTCGATGATCGACGCGGCTGCCCGACACCTCTATGACGGTGTGGCGGTGGCGACCCTTGGGTCACATACAATCTGCAACCATGAGGCCACGCTATGTTAGAACTTCGACCTAATTGCGAGTGCTGCGACCGAGATTTACCGCCATCAAGTGTTGAAGCTCGCATATGCAGCTTTGAATGCACATATTGCGTAACCTGCGCCGGGGCGTTTCCCGGCGGGAATTGCCCCAATTGCGGCGGTAATCTCTTAGCGAGACCAATCCGTCCAGACGTCTTTCTTCTACGACATCCGGCATCAACAGCACGCATTTTCAATGCAAAATGTCGCAAACATTAGGACAATGAGGCGGGAGGGGTGTGAATGCATTTCTTGGGAAAAATCGAGACACCAATCGGGCAAATGACGGCCATCGTCAATAGAAACGGCGCTCTGGTTCGGCTCGATTTCGTAGGTGACACACGAGCAGGCGCTGATTGGCAGCCCCCCGGTGCTTTGGTCCAGAAAGACGATGCCGTTGCACATGTCGCAGCGCAGATTGCAGCTTACTTTCGCCGTGAGCTAAAGATTTTTCGTATCCCCCTCGCACCGGCAGGTAATGTATTCCTACAGGAAGCGTGGTCGCAACTGGCGAAAGTGCCCTATGGTACCACCATCACTTATGGTGATCTCGCCCAACGTCTGGACAAACCGACATCGGCAAGGGCTATAGGGCGGGCCAATGCCATAAACCCGATCTCGATTATCGTACCTTGCCATCGCGTCATCGGCGCTAATGGCAAACTCACCGGCTATAGTGGCGGGCTGGAGAAGAAAGCGGCCTTGCTTCGCTTGGAAAACGTCAATGCAGGATGGGACGGGCATGATCCGGCACGCCTCCTCTAGGGTAAAAAAGGAGGCGCAGGTGGTCGCATACCAATGAGCTTATTGTGGCAAAGGCACTGGACCTCAACCAAACGATCGTCAGCCTGTGGATTTAGGCTTGCGAGGAAAATCTTGGCATCGTTCTTTTTGAGCTCAACAATCGGCGTTGATGCCCTTCAAACAACCTCTGTGTCTTCAGTATCGCTGGCAGGGATCAGCATGGCTTTTCATGGTCAAAGCGGTGTTGGCCGCATGAAAATGAACCCGATATCTTTCAGGACCTGCACGAAAGTGATCCTGAAATCGAGTTCTGCGTAGTTGGCCTCACTTATAGCAATAAAATCCTTATTGGTAGCGGCTCTTATGAGCGGCTTTTCACAAACAGTATAAGTTGTGCAGACATGATTGCAGTCTTCGCCCTGGCGTCTTGTGTTCACCACCGGCAACTTGAAGAAAGGTGCTTTGAGGAGATTGAGAAAACCGCGAAGACCCATCTGCCGAGCTATCTTCCACCCCACACTTGCCGGCTGGCGCCTTGTGGCCTGTACCGAACCCTCTGCGATCAACCCGCCCGCTGCGTCACGGAAGCGGAAGGTCCAGTAATCACCGGAAAAAACCACCTCGCTCTTGGTAAGTCGTGCATTGAGCAGCAGATGTTCGCTATTATACCGAACGACGCGTTGCGTGTTATTCCATAGACCATGACATACCATCATAAGATCAGGGATGAGTTTTAGTGCACGATAAAAGGAAAATGCATCCGCCCGCAGCGGTTGCTCTTTGTGCCGCGTGGCAAACAAAGATATTTGTAGTTCATGATGAGCATCAAGATTTGCTTCGGTGAAATCGCAAATCCATATTGCGGCGAGCGCACGCCCGTCTGTATCCAGCACAGGCTCTAGGTTTTCGGCTGCAAGAAATCTGGCAGCAACCTTTCCGTCAACCGTCCCCCCAAGTGATAAGATCGTGCCGTTGTAAATGTGATATGGAGTCGTTGACTCTTCGCCTGCGACGACAACAGAACCGTCGATTGGGAAGCGTTGAAACAATTGCTGCTTGTGCGTCATTGCATGCCCTTAGGTGGTTTTGGATTTCCATGCATTGTTGGGCTGATGCGCTTGCGCGGTATAGAACCGAAACGACATGAACTATGAGACAAGTTGAATATGCAACGCTGTATCGCCCTGAGCGCTGTCTTTCTAACTGCATATATCTCGCAGTAGAGCGCGATACGCGCAACGTTCAGTTAATCGACGCGGATCGGTTTAACTATTATCCCGCAACGCCTTTCGCTTCCATCTCGTGGATACTGGCTGGCCAATTGCACATGGTCGAAGGTTGCGCAACGGATGTTCCGACCCTCGGCAACCCGCTACCCAAAGTGTTTTTCTCCGGCCCAACGCGACGCCCGTCCATAAGTTGGTCTCCCGGAGCAGTGCACGTGCTAACCATCAGCTTCTATCCTGAAGCATTGACGCGCCTGCTCGAAATCAATCTCGCACAATATGTCGGCGCCGTTCTTCCCTTGGAGAAAATTGCATCGGGGGGCAGATTGGCCCAGCTGTCGTCTATCCAATTTGGCCGGCAGACCAAGCCGTTTGTCCAAATTCAGGATTTGCTAAACGGGCTTTGGGATAATGAACCTGCGCAGCAAGTTTCCGATGTCCGAAGCTGGTTGGCGCGGCTTGCCGCGTGGGCAGGATCAACTTCTGGGAAAAACGGGCAGAGGTCGCTGCAACGTCTTATCAAGTACAGGACAGGCCAGAGCTTGCGCGACCTTCAACTTTATGCCCGCGTTGAGAATGCAATTTCCCGTGGCGCCCAGATGGCGAATGAGGAAGACTGGAACTTCGCAGCCGTCGCGGCTGAAAGCGGGTTTTCCGATCAATCCCATCTTGGCCGGGAAATTCGTAGGGCAACCGGCCTCTCACCGGCAAAACTCAACGAGTTGGTGGAGCATAGTGAGCCATTCTGGATCTACAGATTGCTAAGATAGAAAGGCTATAATCCGTTCTGGTTGGTCATAAGCCGTCAACTCGGTAGATAGGCTTGAGATTATAATGTTTAGACATTTCCTGTTTAAACTGAACCACTGGAAATGCTCTGTCTGTTTGTTTTTACGCGCATCTGGTTCCCAAAACCGGCTCCCACTTTTTGGGATGCGCTCTAGTCGCATCCGAGCGTGAGCGTCGAAAAAGGTTATGTCTCAACAATGAACTTCGGCTCGTAAGAAACGGGAAAGTTGACCGAGCGAGCGACGAAGCAGACCTTGTGAATACGGTGATGGATGGACTCCGCAAGCTGAAGGTCGGTATTGCCCAGGACCGTAACCTTCGGTCGAAGCGTGGCAGATGTAAATCGCCCTGCTCCGCTTTTCTCCACTTCGCCGATGCCAACTGGCTTGTCCACATAGCGCGTCACCACGATTCCATGGTCCGATGCATAATGAAGATACCAGAGCATATGGCAGGCGGAGAGTGCCGAAATCAGAAGATCCTCGGGATTCATTTTCGTTGGATCTCCACCCAGTAAGGGATCATTCGAACAATGAACCACCGGCTTGCCGGGAATGGCTATGTCCCATGTTCGGTCATAGCTCCGATAATTGGCGGTTCCTTCTCCGCGATTGCCTGTCCAGACGACATATGAACTGTAGTTGTGACTCATAAGCTATTCCTTGTGCGGCAAATAATTTCCTGTTAGGTATACGTGTATACGCGTATATGTAAAATGGATGACGTGCAAGATGGCGCTTAGTGATACGTTGCGAAAGGAAATACTCGCCGGCCAGTTGCCGCCCGGAACTATGCTGTCCCAGACCGAGCTCGCTGTTCGGTTCGGTGTCAGTCGCATACCAGTGAGGGACGCATTGCAACAGCTTGCCGCTGAACGACTCGTGATGGTGCTCCCCGGCAAGGGGGCACAAGTCATCGAACTCACGGATGATGAACTGGTAGAAATCTACGACCTTCGAAGGCTTCTGGAATGCGATCTTTTACGACATGCGATTGCGAAGGCCGGTCCGGGGGATCATGCCGAAGCTGAATACGCGCTGCGTAAATCAAATCTCGAAGCCGGACGTCCTGGCTGGGCAGAAGGTGACTGGTTGTTTCATGCAACGCTCTACGCTCCGGCGGGGCGTAAGAAGCAACTCGCGATAGTAGAAGAGCTACGTCGTAGCTGCTTGATGCACGCCATCCAATACGACAAGTTAGCTATAAAAACGCCAGCGTGGATCGACCACCATGAAAATATTTTCCGAGCTTTCGTAGAAGGTCACATTGAAAATGCAGTTCGCTGCCTTGAGCAGCACATAGAAGCTGCACGGTCCTTCTTGCTTGAACTCCGTCACGATAGCGCCCCTGCGAAGCTCGACTGTGCACCGAGATGATCCTTGCTACTATATTTGCGAAGCCATCGCACGACCTTAGCTACACGCAATCGCGGCTATGCCCTTATGCTGGATTAAACAAATGGAAAAAGTAGGATCGAGGCTGCCCGTTATTCGGATCACTGGCCTGCTCAATCTGCGTAAAGCGGCCCTCCCATATACGCAATCTTACACTAGCACTATCCTCGCGCTTCTAATAAGCCCGGGTTGAAAAGGGAAAATTTCTGGGTTCCAAACCTAGAAAATCACCCTTTTTGCCTTTGCCTGACGGACTCGCAATTGTGGTGCTAACCAATCCTTTCAGATTGCCATCATCGCCGGTGTATCCAAGCTCGGCTGACCGGCTTCCAAACCATCTTCTTGACGAGCTAAAGGCAGAATAGTTGATCTATTTCTTGTGGACGTTGCCAGCTATCGCAACCATTGTTTCCATTGCGAGCGGGCGACTTGGAACGCTTCCGGCTTCTATAGTTGGGCTATTGATGGCGCTCATTGTCGCGCTGACCAGCGCGCCGCAGGTTTTTCTGGCTTCTGATGCCGCTATCTCCCTGTTGCGCGGTGTGTGGATTGGCTGGACCGTCGTCCCTTACATTTTAGGTGGGTTGCTTTTCTGGCAAATGGCGATCCGTCCAGGCAACGCGACCATGCCGGTCGAAACAGTTCTGGACGATCCGCGAACAAAGCGCCGCCTTCTGTTTACGGCCTGCTTTCTGATTGGCCCTTTTGCGGAGTCCGCAACCGGGTTCGGCGTCGGCATAATAGGAACCATGATGCTGGTTCGGCGGCTAGATGTGGCACCTATCTACCTTTTGTGTTTCAGCCTGCTCAGTCAGACCATGATTCTGTGGGGTGGCATGGGGAGCGGTGTCATCATCGCTTCCGCTTTTGGCCGCACAGATCCGAATACACTTGCGCTCAACACAAGCGTGTTTCTTGTCGCTTTCCATGTCTTTTGGCTACCGCTTTACTGGTTCATGGCCAATGCAGCGGGTGTGACCGCAGATTGGCGAGAGCGGGCGAACGAGGCGGCATGGCTCGGCGCCAGCCTTGCCGCTGTCATTGGCGCAACCGCGTTGCTGGGGCCTGAAACCGCCATGCTCGCGGCCTACGGGCCGATTATCGTGCTACGCTATATAGTTGACGAGCGCCCAGATGGCACGGCGCTGGTGCTGGCACTAAATCGCATGGCGCCCTTTGTCTTTTTGATCGGATGGCTCGTGGTGACGAGGATAGTTACGCCGATGGCACAGTTTCTGTCGGAAACGGCACGCCTACAGCCATTCTCGGGGGTGCCTGCGTGGTCGCCACTGTTCCATGCCGGAACCTGGCTTATCGTTGGCGCAATCCTGACCGGGTTTCTGCGCGGCCATAGGGCTGCGTTCGGTTCAGAGATCAAAGCAGCGTGGAAAACCGGCAGGCTTGCGGTTCTCACTGTCATCACTTTTTCCATGATGGCGGAACTGCTATCCGGCTCTGGTGTCGCCGCGGGACTGGCTAATGGATTGTTCGACGCATTCGGAACCTGGGCAGTGGTCCTGACACCGCAGATTTCAGCCGTTTTTGGGGCGCTTGCCAACAGCAGCAATGCCGCCAATGGCCTGTTCATGTCTTCGCAAGTCAGCCTGGCAACTGATGCCGGACTCAATATTGCTGCCGTCATTGCACTCCAGCAGGCTGCTGCGCTGTCGCTCAATATGATTTCGCCGGTGCGAATGTCGATTGTCTGCAGCCTCGCCGGAACGCCTGGGCGGGAACGCGATGCCTATCGCATAATGCTGCCTTTTGCTGCTTCAACGGTTTTTGTCGTTCTTATCGGCTCGCTATTGATCGCAATGGGGATCATTTGAAACGCGCGCTAAACGCTTCGTCTTCCCGATGTGATGCATTCAGCCGCATCGAGAAGCGCTTCGCATTCTTCTTTCGTACCAACCGTTATCCTCAGCCAGCCTGCGGTTCGCGGCTGACGAAAATGGCGCACCAGAATGCCCTGTGAGCGCAAGCTGGCAAATAATTCCTCTGCTGCGATTTCTCTGTGCGAGACAAACAGGAAGTTTGTTGCCGAAGGCAGAACCTCAAATCCTAGTGCAGACATAGCGGCTGTCGTTCTGTCTCTCTCGCCGATGATGCGCTTCCGCGTAACATCGAACCACTCGCGGTCTCGCCAGGCTTCGATTGCACCGGCTAGCGCCAGACGGTCGAGAGGGTAGGAATTAAAGCTGTCCTTTACCCGGCGAAGCGCCTCGATCAAATGCGGCTGCCCCACGGCAAATCCGACGCGCAGCCCAGCCAAACTCCGCGATTTGGAGAAGGTCTGGGTGACCAGAAGATTGTCGTAGCGCGGGGTCAACCGGACTGCACTCTCCGCTCCGAAATCGACATAGGCTTCGTCAAGCACCACCACAACGTCCGGATTTTGGCGCAATATCCGTTCGACATTATCCAAATCCATGGCGATGCCGGTTGGCGCATTGGGATTGGCAATCACGATGCCCCCGCAAGGTCCGTTGTAGTCATCGGGGACAAGTTTATAGGCGTGGTCGAGCGGTATTTGCCTGAAAGGCAGTGCATAGAGATTGCAGTAGGTCAGATAGAAGCTGTAGGTCACATCGGGAAACAGCACAGGCCCCTTGCCGCGAAAGAAAGCGTTGAAGGCATGCGCCAACACCTCGTCCGAGCCGTTACCAATGAAAAGACTATCAGACGGCAAGCCGAGGGTGGTGGCGATGGCATCGCAGAGGTCCTCGGCTTTAGGGTCCGGGTAAAGTCGCAAATCATCGTCCGTCGCAGCCCGGATAGCCGCAAGCGCTCGCGGCGACGGGCCATAAGGATTCTCATTGGTGTTGAGTTTGATGTATTTGCGGCCCTTCGGCTGTTCTCCTGGAACATAAGGAAGCAATGTCTCAACAAAGGGACTCCAGAATCTACTCATCGTTCGTTTATCCTTTATTGGCGCTCTTCTGCTCAACGGAAATCACGGATTGCTCCAATGATTTGATCCTGAATGTCATCATCGAGATATGGCCCCATGGGCAAGCTGAGGACAGTATCGGCCTTGGCTTCTGATACCGGCAGACCACCAGGGCCTACCCAGCACCGGGCATAAGCGGGCTGCCGATGCAGCGGGATCGGGTAATAGATCGCAGTCGGAACGTCGCGAGATTTCAGATGTGCGGCCAAGGCGTCCCGGTCCGCGTGTTCAATCGTATATTGCGCCCATACCGAACGCCCTCCTTCGATCACTGTCGGCGTTGCTGCGACCGCACCAGCAAGGCCGCTGTTATAGCGGTCGGCGACACGATTCCTCAGCTCGATTTCCGTGTCGAAAATCTTGAGCTTTTCCAGAAGGACCGCTGCTTGGATTGTGTCCAGGCGGCCGGTCATTCCCAAGCGCAGGTTGAGGTATTTGGGATCATGAACAAATCCTCTGCTCTCAATATCTCTGGCTGTTGCCTGTCCATGCACCCGCAGCGACGTGAGGTGATCATAAAGCTCCTCATTCTTCACCAGAACGGCGCCGCCGTCACCGTAGCAACCCAAAGGCTTCGCAGGGAAGAAGCTAATCGTCGTCGCATCGGCCCAATAAATGGGATGACGCTCGTGCAGCTTGCATCCAAAACCTTGAGCGGAATCAGCGATTAATTTCAATTGGAACGTATCGGCGATCGATCGGAGGATCGGATAGTTTGCCGGTTGCCCGAAAAGATCAACGGCAATAATCGCCTTGGGCTTGAGTACCGAATTGCGTGTGACGTCTTCTATTGCGGCCAGCAAATGCGCGGGATCGATTGTTAGTGTATCCGGCCTGATATCTACAAATATCGGCGACGCGCCAGTGAGGGCGATGGTTTCCGCTGTCGCAGCAAATGTAAACGACGGGCAGAAAACAGCATCACCTGTACCGATACCCCATGCCCGCATGAGTAGCGTTAGAGCATCGGTACCATTGGAACAGGAAAGTGCGAGCCCGGCCTGCCCGAATGTGGCAAGCTCCTTCTCAAAAGCATGGACCTCCGGTCCCATGATAAACTGACCGCTTCGTGTCACGGAAAGAATGGCGGCGTCAATCGCCGGTCCGATTACACGGCGTTGCGCTAGAATGTCGATGAATGGCGTCAGCACGGTTTACTCCTACTCCTGGCAAGCATGGGCTTACCGACTAATTGGTTCGGTTTTTGGCTGATTGAGTACGGATGCCAGGTCCTTGTCTCCGCGCCCAGATATGTTGACGACAACGATCTGGTCCTTTGGTCGAGCGGCGGCGACATCACCAAGGCGGGCCAGCGCATGTGCAGATTCAAGCGCTGGAATGATGCCTTCGATCCTTGAGCACAGGTGAAACGCCTCTATGGCTTCCTTATCCGTCGCAGAAAGAAACCGGACACGCCCGACATCGTGCAGCCATGCATGTTCGGGACCGATGCCGGGATAGTCGAGACCGGCGGAAATGGAATGCGCTTCCTGTATCTGGCCGTCGTCATCCATAAGTAGATAAGTCCGGTTTCCGTGAAGAACGCCGGGCTTTCCTCCGGCAATCGCAGCCGCATGGGCCACGTCGAGACCAAGACCAGCGGCTTCTACGCCATAAATCTCCACGCCGGGATCATCCAGGAATGAATGGAACAGGCCGATCGCATTTGAGCCGCCGCCGATACAGGCCATCAGTGCATTGGGAAGCTGGCCCTCGGCCTCCATCATCTGTCCGCGGGTTTCTATACCGATAATGGACTGAAAATCCCGAACCATCATTGGATAAGGGTGCGGGCCAGCGACGGTGCCAATGCAATAGAACGTGTCATCCACATTCGTAACCCAATCGCGCAGCGCCTCGTTCATGGCGTCCTTGAGAGTTGCGGAGCCAGAATGGACCGGCCGAATCTCGGCACCCAGAATCCGCATTCGGGCAACATTAGCTTCTTGGCGTTCGACATCGACCGCACCCATGTAGACAACGCAATCCAAGCCGAAGCGCGCGCAAAGCGTCGCGGTGGCGACACCATGCATTCCTGCTCCGGTTTCAGCGATGATGCGCCGCTTGCCCATCCGCATGGCCAGCAGAATTTGGCCGAGAACGTTGTTCACCTTATGCGCACCAGTGTGGTTGAGGTCTTCGCGCTTGAAGTAGATTTTCGCTCCGCCAAAGTGATCCGTTAAACCTTGTGCGAAATAAAGGGGTGAAGGGCGTCCAACAAAATTCTTGAGATAGCCTGTCATCTCGACTGCAAATTCCGGGTCGCGCCGCGCGTCTTCATAAGCATCCGCCAGAGCAAGGATAAGCGGCATCAGTGTTTCTGAAACGAAGCGTCCTCCAAACTTACCGAAATTTCCGTTCTCATCGGGACCGTTGCGGAAGGAGTTGATAAAGGGGTCATTCATACGCGGGTGTTCCTATCGCCGAGACAAGCGTCGGCGAGAGCTCGGCAGTCAGGAGCTCCACGAAACAACGAACAAACATCGGCATATAATATATCGACGTTCAGAATAACCGCTGACTGGTTTATCAAAGAGAACCGGATTCAATAAATGAGCTAGGCCGGATTTCCGGATTTCATCACGAGAGAACCATCCAGCGCCAGCGATATATAACAGTCGTGCCTGCAATGAGCCAAACTGGCCTAGCAAGTTTTATAAATCCGGCCATTCGTAAAGGCCGGATGTGCTGTTAGAGAACCACTATGAGGCCGGATGGCGGAGTGGTGACGTAACGGACTGCAAATCCGTTCAGCCTGGTTCAATTCCAGGTCCGGCCTCCAATACCTTGTGAAATGTGAGCAACCCTGTGCGGCTGTCTCAGGTCATACAAAGGGCGCTGGGCATGACAATGATCGACAAAATTCTGATCGGGGCCGTCGCACCGCTCGGCCCGCGCGCCGCACCAAGCGGCATCGATAAGCACCCTATAGAGGGCCGGGTTTTTCTCGGGCCGGAAGGGTTCGCTGGCGATGCACAGGGTGATCGCAAACATCATGGTGGCGTTGAAAAAGCTGTTCATCATTATGCTTATGACCACTATGCGCACTGGATTTCTACCATTGGAAATCGCGATGTTCTCACTAAACCGGGCGCATTCGGTGAGAACCTGTCGACACGCGGCATGACAGAACAGGATGTCGCTATAGGTGATACATTCAGGCTCGGACATGCAGTTCTTCAGATCAGCCAGGGTCGCCAGCCCTGCTGGAAGCTTAATGCGCGCTTCGAGACCGCGGACATGGCGGTCCGTGTCCAGAAATCCGGTATGACCGGATGGTATTACAGGGTGTTGGAGACCGGATATGTCGAATTAGGTGACGAACTCCATCTGATAGATCGCATTTCCCCGGAGTGGACAATCCAGCGCCTCTGGAGAGTCCTTTACGTCGACACGATGAACCGTGACGAGCTGGCAGCAATGATCGGATTAGACCATCTGCCGGAAAGCTGGCGCAATTACGCGCACAAGCGCCTTCAGACGCGACAGGTCGAAGACTGGTCACGCCGCCTCCATGGTGAGACATCGCCGTCGGCCTGAACCGGTCCAAGCTGAAATGCCGCGCCATCACCGAATTGCACTACCATTTCTCCGACATTAGTTTGGCCTATCAAAGTGCATCGAAATAAGCAAAGAAGATATGCCGGATGGGTAAGGGAACCACGCTTGCTATCGAAGTGCGACCGGAGCGACGCGAACCTGTGTTTCTCGCTCTGGCGCGAACAATTGTTGAAGAGATTGAACGCGGCCGTCTTAAACCCGGCGATCCCCTGCCTGGAACACGTGCACTCTCCCGCAATCTGAAACTCAACCGGAATACAGTCGATGCGGCCTATCATGAATTGGCCATGCAGGGCTGGCTGGTTACGGAACCCGGGCGTGGCACCTTCGTTGCAGCCGATCTTCCCGACATGGCGATGCATCCGCAGCCGATGCGCCCGACGGGCCATGCTGCCAAGCCCACTCGTGCGACCGATCCTTTAGTTCTTCGCTTGTCCGATGGCGCTCCGGATGTAAGGCTGGTACCAACCACGGCCTTTGCCCAGGCTTTTCGCCGGGCGCTCGCTAGCGCCGCCTTCGCATCGGGCGGCATCTACGGTGATCCCCGTGGAAACGGCAAGTTGCGCGACGCGCTGTCTTCCTATCTCAGAGACGAGCGCGGCCTTACGGCTGCACCTTCTGAAATTCTCGTGACGCGCGGCAGTCAGATGGCGCTTTTTCTGGCTGCTGCGGCGGTGGCCGGTCCCGGTGCTCTCATCGCCGTCGAACAGCCCGGCTATCCGCTTGCGTGGTCGGCTTTTCGTGCAGCAGGAGCGGATGTCATCGGTATTCCGGTCGATGCTGGTGGGATCGATGTTGAGATATTGGAGAGAATGGCAAGGGCCAATGGACGCTTGCGCGCCGTCTACGTTACGCCCCACCATCAATATCCGACCACCGTAACGATGGGCGCCGCCCGGCGGCTGCGCCTGCTTGATGTGGCACGGCGGTTTGGTCTCGTCATCATCGAAGATGACTACGATAACGAATATCGCTTTGATGGTCGACCAATCCTGCCGTTAGCGGCACGCGCTGAAAGCGATCTGCCGATCATTTATATCGGTTCACTGTCCAAGTTGCTGGCCCCTGGCATCCGGATTGGTTATGCAGTCGCATCGCCCAAAATCCTGACGCCGATGGCCGACAGGCGCGAAGCTCTGGACCGGCAGGGTGACCTGCCGCTAGAGCACGCACTCGCCGATCTGATGGAGGATGGAACGATCAAGCGCCACGCCCGCAAAGCACGCAGAATCTACCATATGCGCCGCGATCTGATGGCACAATTGCTGCGGGAACGGTTCTCCGAGGACGCACAGTTTTCCTTGCCTGCCGGAGGGCTGGCGATTTGGTTAAGCCTGAAGCAGGGTTTGAGCGCCGAGACATGGGCGGCAAACGCCGCAAAACTTGGACTCTCAGTAATGCCGGGCATTCATTTCGATCTGGAGACTGTGAAACCGGCCGAAGCATTCCGGCTGGGCTTCGCAGGCCTTGACGAACGCGAGATGATACGCGCCATTGATATATTCGAGCGATCAAAGCCCGTGTGCCGATAAACCGGCCCAGAGGTTTTATCCAATCCGCCCCTGCTTCATGGTCCTTATCATGACTAAACCCTGCCTTAGCACAGGAGGGCGTCGTGGTAATCGACAATGCTTTTTATCATAAAGTCGCAGCAAGCCCCGAAACAACGGGATTTGGCCATGTCTGATCCTCTGTTGAAGGTTTTCAAGCGGATTGATCTCTCATTCGAGTTCGGAAAGGGATCGTGGCTTTATACACAAGACGGCACACGCTATCTGGATTTTGCGTCCGGCATCGCTGTCAATTCACTCGGCCATGGGCATCCCCACCTCGTGAAGGCCGTCAAAGCCCAGCTTAACAAGCTCTGGCACACTTCCAACCTTGTTCGCATACCCGAAGGCGAACAGCTGGCGCAGCGCTTAACCGATGCATCCTTTGCCGACGTTGTTTTTTTCACTAATTCGGGCGGCGAGGCAAACGAAGCCGCTGTGAAAATGGCTCGCCGCTTTCATTCGGCGACCGGCTCACCAGAGAAGTATCGTATCATCACCTTCACGGGGGCATTCCATGGTCGATCGCTCGCGATGATATCGGCAACCGGATACCAGCCGTACCTTGATGGTTTCGGTCCGCCGGTTGACGGATTCGATCAGGTGCCGCTCGACGATTGGTCAGCGCTGGGCAAGGCGATCACCTCGCACACAGCTGCAATCATGCTCGAACCAATTCAGGGTGAAGGTGGTTTGCGCTGCGTAACAAACGAGACGTTGCACCGGCTGCGCGCGCTCTGCGACGAGCATGGGCTATTGCTGATTCTCGATGAAATACAAACTGGCGCCGGTCGAACAGGCAAGTTCTTCGCCCACCAATGGAGCGATGTCGAACCCGACATCGCGACGGTCGCAAAGGGGATCGGTGGCGGATTTCCGATGGGGGCATGTCTTGCAACCCATAAAGCGGCAAGCGGCATGACCGCTGGAACGCATGGTACCACTTTCGGCGGCAATCCGCTCGCCATGAGCGCAGGCAATGCCGTGCTTGACATCATACTCGACCCCGGCTTTCTCAATCGTGTGCGGACACTGGGCCAAATGCTGGGCGATGAGTTGCATCGCCTTGCCCTGGATTATGACGACGTTGTCGCTGGTGTGCGCGGAATGGGCTTGCTCCAGGGGCTTCAAATGCGCACTGATGCGACCGCCTTCGTCGATCTATTGCGCGCCCAACAGTTGCTGGCAGTCCCAGCGCGGGACAACGTGGTGCGGTTTGCGCCCCCGCTAACAATGCTGCCGAGCGAAATCACTGAGGCGATGCGCAGGATCAAGAAAGCGGCCAATTTGTTGCGCGATCCAAACCGACCGCCCCGCCGGAAGCGGCAGACGGAAAAAAAACTGGCGATGCCGACAGAAGGCCCCTCGCCGCTTCCAGATGCGAGGTTGCCTGTATGAACGTACTCTCCTCAATCAAGGATAGCCTGACGCCGATCCATAGGTCAGGCTATCCATTCATTCTCATCGGCGCCGCCTGCGTAGTCGGGTTCAGCTTCCTATCGGCTTCAATGGCTTGGTTCGCCGGCATCGTGACGGTCTGGATTTGCTATTTTTTCCGAAACCCAGAGCGTACGACGCCCATTGAAGATGGCATTGTCGTTGCACCCGCTGAGGGCCGGGTGAGTATGATCGCCGAAGTCCTTCCACCCCGCGAACTCGCGTTACCCGCCGAACCGATGGTGCGCGTTTCGGTTTTCATGAGCATTTTCGATTGCCATGTGAACCGCGCCCCAGTGACAGGGCGGATACGACAAATCGCTTATACGCCGGGGCGCTTTTTCAATGCGGATCTGGACAAGGCCAGCGAGCAAAACGAGCGCAATGCGATAGTTCTTGAAACACCTTACGGCTCTGTCGTGGTCGTGCAAATCGCGGGGCTGATCGCCCGGCGTATCGAACATTGGGTTGCTGAAGGCGACGACATCGAAGTTGGGGAACGCTTCGGCCTAATCCGTTTCGGCTCTCGCCTTGATGTCTACCTTCCCCTTGGCACACCTCTTTGCGTCGCGGTCGGCCAGAGCGCCATCGTCGGCGAAACAGTAATCGCAAAGCTGGGTGGTGCGTCTGCTGAACGGCGATACAAGCTGAGTTAATAATCAGGTCGGCAGGGATGGCACTATGCGGCTATGCCGCAAATTCGTGAACTGGGTCTGTAAACTGGCCTCATTTTGATTGGCTGAAGCCTCGATTTGGAGGCTTTTCTTACCCGTCGCCAGTTTGATCTCGGGGATCTCAAACAGAGTGATATCCAACCCCGATGCCTGATAAGCATGTTGTATGTTTCGTGTTGTCGATCGACGAGTGTCTGCGACGAGTTTCTGCGCGAGATTTCTAAACCTTTATTGATCGACAGCTCCTATGTCCGTGTTCATCAATAAGCGACTACGGATAAAGGGGAAGCAAACCCTGTCATTCACCTCTTCGCCTGCATATCTGGTCATTTGAGGTGACATTTCCATCAAATAAATGAGTCCACAACCTAAAATCTGGATAGGTAAAAGAATTGGGACGGCTAACGCGCCGTCCCTTTGAGCCATTCGGTAAAAGTTTTACGGGCGGCCTCACGCAATGCCGGCCCGTACTTGATAGCATCGGCGCGAAGGGCGCGGGGATCGATGCCGCTTGAAGCAAGTTCGGATGCGTGGCCTATCAACCAGCGTTCAATTCCCGCACAGGCATCCACCTCCAGATGAAACTGAAGACCAAGAACATTTGACCCGATTGAAAAACCCTGCGTCGCACACAATGCCGTTGTAGCGAGATTGGCTGCATCACCGGGTATGTCGAAAGCGTCCCCGTGCCAATGAAGTACGGGAACGCCCTCCAGGTGCCGAAGCGGCCCAACCCGCCCGGCTTCTGTTAGCGAAAGAGACGAAAAGCCGATTTCCTTATGCCCCATCGGAGCGACTTTCGCGCCAAGCGCTAACGCAATCATTTGAGCGCCGAGGCAGATGCCAAGCGTCGGACGGCCTGATGCCAAGCGCCGTTCAATGAGTTGCCGTTCTTCTTCGAGGAAAGGATAAGCTTCTGCCTCATAGACACCGACCGGCCCCCCAAGAATGACCATCAGATCGGGAACGGCCGCATCGAGAGTCCACAGCTCATTCATACCTATATCGTAGTAATGGATACGATACCCGGAAGCCGTAAGCACCGCCTCTAATGTGCCAAGGTCCTCAAAGTGAAGGTGGCGAACGACTGCTGCCGTTTTCAGCATGGCGCGTGCTCCGGTTGTTACCACGGCGTTATCCTAACGCAGACAGATCTGCGCCATGATTGATGTGATAAACGGCGTTGCCGATCACCAATGCAGGTACGGACTTAACGCCTGCCGTACGTGCTTCCGCGATCCTATCTGCGGCTTCGCCAAGATGGACCGTCTCCACGGCAAAGCGAGAACGATCAAGCGCCCCAACGAACCGTTCTTCCGCATCAGTGCAGACCGCGCATCCAGCGTGATAAAAGACTGCTTTTTCCGCCATGATCTATACTCCTTTGATCGATGAACCGATTTCCATGAAACCAGCATAAACGACAAGTATCGACCGCCGGCCCAACTCGGGAGGTCCGGTTCTCATTTGCAAAATGGGCCGGATCAGCCTGTCGTTCCAGGAGCTGTAACCTTTTTGAAGTCAGGCCAGTAATAACCATCGGCTGTCGGGCGGGCACCGAAGATCGCTTGCCCGACCCTCACAACATTTGCTCCTTCCTCAATCGCGATCTCGAAATCCCCCGACATACCCATAGAAAGCTGGGTCAGTCCGGGATGGACGCCAACCGCCCGGTCGCGGAGGTCACGCAACAACTGGAAGCTGGTCCGCACCCGCTCGGTATCGGCGCTGAAGATCGCAAGCGTCATGAGGCCACGCGGCTTGAGCCGGGGAAATTCCACCAATCGCTCGACGAAGGGCATAAGGTCGTCGGGGTGGAGGCCGTATTTGCTTTCCTCCGATGAGGTATTAACCTGCACAAATATGTCGAGGTCTCGCCCTTCCGCATCAAGGCGATGGTTTAGTTCTTCAGCCAGCCGAAAGCTGTCCAGCGCGTGGAATGCCGAAGCAAACCGCACGAGATATTTCACCTTGTTGGTCTGGAGGTGGCCGATGATGCTCCAGTTGATCGCAAGATCACCGAGCATATCGAGCTTGCCGCGGGCCTCCTGCAACTTATTCTCCCCAAAATCCGAGATGCCAGAGGCATAGGCGAGCCGCAAAATATGAGCCGGCACTGTCTTGGTGACGGGCAGAAGCCGCACATCTTCGACGGCACGTCCGCAACGCCGGCAGGCAGCAGCGATTCGCTCATGCACTGTTTTGAGGTTGGAGGCGAAGGATGTGGCCGGATCGTTACCGAAGCGGGCGATGTCCTCTGGCAGAAGCTCGACCTTCAAGGCTGAATTCATCTCACCCCACCTCCGGCTAATAGGGCAGCGGAAAGCGTGCCACGAGCTGGCGTACGCGCGTATTAATGGCCCGCCGGTTCGTGTCGAGTGTTCCGCCGCGAATGGCATGAAGCGTGTCCAGCATAAGAGCGGCAACCTCCCGATATTCGTCCATACCGAACCCGCGAGATGTACCGGCGGCGGCGCCAACACGGATACCTGACGTGATCATGGGCTTTTCATGGTCGTTGGGAATCGCATTCTTGTTGAGCTTGATGCCGACGGACTCCAGTGCCTGTTCCGCGATGTTCCCGGTCACGCCGAAGGGGCGCAGGTCGACAACGGCAAGATGGCAATCGGTTCCGCCAGAGGTGATCTTGAGGCCGCCTTCAGCAAGGGACTGTGCCAGCACGCGGCAATTCTCTACCACCGAGCGAGCATAGGTCTTGAATGAGGGTTGCAACGCTTCGCCGAACGCGACGGCCTTCGCCGCAATGACATGCATCAGTGATCCGCCTTGAAGGCCGGGAAAGGTCGCTGAGTTGATCTTTTTCGCTATTTCCGCGTCATTGGTCAGGACAAATCCGCCGCGAGGCCCGCGCAGCGTCTTGTGCGTGGTCGACGTTATGACATGCGCAAACGGAACCGGCGACGGATAGACGCCGCCGGCGACCAGTCCCGCGAAGTGAGCCATGTCAACAAGAAGGATCGCACCAACCTCGTCGGCAATTTCGCGGAAACGTGCGAAGTCCATGACGCGCGCATAGGCCGATCCCCCGGCGATCAGCAGCTTGGGCCGATGATGACGGGCGAGTTCCGCAACCTGATCCATGTCTATGAGATGGGTTTCCGGGTCCACACCATAGCCGACGACATTGAACCAGCGGCCCGACATATTAACAGAGGCCCCATGGGTCAGATGTCCACCGGCCCGGAGATCAAGCCCTAGGATTGTATCGCCGGGCGTCAGGAGCGCCAAAAATACGGATTGATTGGCTTGGCTGCCCGAATGCGGCTGCACATTGGCGTAAGTGCTGCCGAAGAGTTGGTTCACACGCTCGATCGCCAGATCTTCCACGACATCGACATTCGCACAGCCTCCGTAATAGCGACGATGTGGATAGCCCTCGGCATATTTGTTGGTGAGCACAGAACCTTGAGCATCGAGCACCGCCTGGCTCACGAAATTCTCAGAGGCGATAAGTTCGATGGATTCGCGTTGGCGGACTTTTTCGCTCGTGATTGGGGCGGCGATAGCGCCATCGGCAATGGCGAGGCGAGCGGAGCTTACACCTGCATTTTCCACTTTTTGAACTCTATGCGCCGCGACCGATGCTTCCATCGCCAATCTCCTTCGAGCTGCCAGTAAGAATGCCCCACGCTCTCGGCATGGTGGATGTTAAGCAGGAACTATCATAAAGATGGACTGTTATTTCCTGCCAATTTTATCTATTTGGGCAGACCAATTGGGCAGTGGAGCAAGGAACGCTTAAGCCATGCTGACTGCGCTCATTGCATTTGCCAGCTTTTTGACTGCAATCTCTATCTCATGGAAGGTACAAGCGGCAAAGCCCATCAAAATGCCGGGCCTAGCATCACCCATGGCTTGCAGCGCCGACACTTCCAGAAACTCAATCCCGACACGCCGCCCTGAGTCAATCGCCATGCGCTCCAACAAATTTCTGGTAAGCAGACAGTGCATTTGCGGCCCGCCGATTAGAACACGCGGGACGACAAAATCCGATAAACGCTTTTGAACGAGATCGACCAGCGCATCGAAATATTCGGAATCGATACCGTGCGTTATCCAGACATGACCGCGAAGCTAGCCATCAATGTAAGCGATCAAAGTGATCAACGTTTGGATATCCGACGAGCTTACCACACGAAAAACGCACTCATTGTGAGCAGCTTAATGGGTTATATGAGACCTTCGTGAACAGAGAATTGCCATGCCCGCTGAATTGCAAGGGTTTTGGATAGCCGGGGATATGTTTGGAAAGCTAAGTGGCGGACAACACCCGATGAAGATGAGCACTACGAGTACCTTATAAGCCTCTAACATCGTAACGGATATCGTAGGCAGTGCAGCTATCGGTTGGTTTCGGCGGCTATCGCGGTCAATAGGCGGTGATTGCGGGAAATCGGCTAGCCTGTCTCCACATCGTTCCTCTGTTCCGCGCATGCAGGATGGCCAAGCAAGCTTGAATTACCGGAGTCGACGGTCGCCGTGCAGTGAATTATCTATAAAACATGACGACAGCCAAACACGACACACTCGCCGTTCGGATCAGCAGGGTTCTGGCTGACCGGATCATTTCCGGGGCGCTCGAACCGGGTTCGCGCCTCGGGCAGGATCATATCGCCGAGGAGTTCGGGGCGAGCCATGTGCCGGTGCGCGAGGCGTTCCGGCGCCTGGAATCACACGGGCTTGTGGTCAGTGAGCCGCGACGCGGGGTCCGGGTCGCGGGCTTCAGCATGGGCGAGATCAAGGAAGTGGCCGAGATGCGCGCCGCGCTCGAAGTGCTGGCGCGGCTCCATGCCGCGCCGCATTTGACCAAAGCGATACTGGACCGGGCCGAGGATGCCACACGGGCCGGCGACAAGGCCGGCGATGTACAGGCATGGGAGGAAGCGAACCGCACGTTTCATCGCCTCATTCTGACGCCCTGCGCCATGCCGCGCCTGTTGAAGTCAATCGACGACCTGCATACGGCAAGCGCCCGATTCCTGTTCTCCGGCTGGCGGGCAGAATGGGAAGCGCCGACCGACCGGGACCACAGGCCATTCTCGACGCCTTGAGAGCGGGACAGGTCGAACTGGCCGCCTCCGTGCTCGCCCGGCATGTGCAATGGATCGGGCAGCCCCCCCCCGCAAGCGAACCGATTGCGGGCCATCTCAGTCCGATAAGGCAGGTTCTGCGCGGCAGGCTATTGCCATCGCGGGACATCTATGGATACTTTTAGCGATAGAATCAAAAAATTATCTATAATTCTACGCTGAAGGAGAGTTCCCATGAACGATGTCGCCGCAGGGCCCGTCGAAACCCGCATTTCCCCGGCCGCGCGAACGGCGCTGACCGTACTCGCCGGCGCCGCACTGATGACGCTTGCCGCCAAGGTCCAGATTCCCTTCTGGCCGGTGCCGATGACCCTGCACACGCTGGCGGTGATGGCGTTCGCCGTCGCCTTCGGGCCGCGCGTCGCCGCCTCGATCTTCCTGACCTATCTCGCGGCCGGTGCCGCTGGCCTGCCGGTGTTCTCCGGCTCGCCGGAACGCGGTATCGGCCTTGCCTATATGGCCGGGCCCACGGGCGGCTATCTGCTCGGCTATCTCGTTGCGTCCTGGCTGGTAGGCATGCTGGCGGCCGGCAAGGGTCTCATCGGGCGGATCGGCGCGATGCTCGCCGGACTGGCCGTGGTCTATGCAATGGGCGCGGTGTGGCTCGCGGCCTATGTCCCCGCCAATCAAATCCTCGCTGCCGGTGTTCTGCCCTTCCTTCCCGGTGATCTGCTGAAGATCGGCATGGTCGCGGCAGGCGGCGCACTGCTGCCGGGATCGCTGGCGCGGCTTCGGGGTAAACGCCAATGACGGCGGCGGACGGCACGATCCGGCACGATTGGGCGATCGACGAGATTGTCACCCTTTACGAGCTGCCGCTGCTCGAACTGGTCGGGCGGGCGAATGAAGTGCATCGGCGGCACCACGACCCGAACAAGGTCCAGAAAGCCAGCCTCCTGTCCATCAAGACCGGGGGCTGCCCGGAGAACTGCGCATACTGCCCGCAATCGGCGCATCACCGCGAGGTCGATCTAACCCGCGACAGGCTGATGGACCCGCAAAGCGTGGTAGCGATGGCCGCAACCGCTCGCGCGGCGGGCGCGGAGCGATTCTGCATGGGTGCCGCGTGGCGGCAGGTCCGTGACGGCCGCGAGTTCGATGCTGTCATCGAGATGGTTGAGGGCGTCCGCGCGCTCGGCATGGAAGCTTGCGTCACGCTCGGCATGCTGAAGCCCCATCAGGCCGAACGGCTGGCGACAGCCGGGCTGACGGCCTACAACCACAATCTCGACACCAGCCCAGAGTTCTACGGGAAGATCATCACCACCCGGACCTATCAGGACCGGCTGGATACGCTGGCGACGGTGCGATCCTTTGGGATCGACCTGTGCTGCGGCGGCATCATTGGCATGGGCGAAACTGTCCATGATCGGGCTTCGATGTTGCAGGTCCTGGCGGGGATGGAGCCGCATCCCGAAAGCGTGCCAATCAATGCGCTGGTGCCCGTCGAGGGAACCCCGCTGGCCAAGCGCCCCCGCATCGACCCGCTGGAACTGGTGCGGATGGTGGCGACGACCCGCCTGGTCATGCCTGCCTCGACCGTGCGGCTTTCGGCCGGCCGTTCAAACCTCAACCGCGAGGCGCAGATCCTGTGCCTCGTCGCCGGAGCGAATTCGCTCTTCTACGGCGAGACCCTCCTGACCACGCCCAATGCCGGTCTTGGTGAAGATGTCGAGCTGTTCGCCGCGATCGGCCAGCCGGAAAGCGCCCGCGTCTCCGCAACGGCGGCTTAAGAAACGAAGGAGCGGCGATGCTAAAGACGATTGCCGCTCCCTTTTTGCTCGTCCTGATCTGGTCGACGGGTTTTATCGCTGCTCGTGCCGTCGCACCTCACGCGGATCCGAACCTGTTCCTGCTGTTCCGCTTCCTGATCGCCCTTGCCGGCTTTGCGATCCTCGCACGCCATATGCCCCGCCCGAAGGGCTGGCAGTTTCTCGGGCATCTTTGTGCCGGCATGCTGATGAATGGCGTCTATCTCGGTGCGAGCCGGTGGGCGGTGGCGAACGGTCTCGCTGCTGGCGTCATGGCCCTGCTCGGAGCGCTGCAACCATTCTTCACCGCCCTGATCGTCGTCCTTGTCCTGCAAGGCCCGATCAGCCGGCGTGCATGGCTGGGGCTGGCGCTCGGCCGGAGCCGTCCAGCATCTCGGCGCGGCGATCGTCGCCGGAGTGCTTGCCGTTTCGGTCGGTAGCGGGCGATGGGACAATGCCCCGGCGTTGTGGCTCGCCCTGATCTGGTCGGCCGGTGCCCTCTCGCTTGGTGGAACGGCGCTGTTCGTCTGGATGGTGCGTAATGGTGACGTAACCCGCATAACAACGCTCGTGCTCCTGGTGCCACCGGCCGCAGCGCTGCAAGCTTGGCTTCTGTTCGGGGAAGCTCTGTCGGCCATCCAACTCGTCGGCTTCGCCGTCACGCTGGCAGGCGTTTCCGTCGTCCAAGGGATTGGTAAGCCCCCAAAACAGCAAACCACCTGATACAGCTCGCTTCAGCATCCCCTTCGTCAGCGAGCTCGCAATAGCGACAGGGACGGGAACCCTGAAAGCCTACGACCAGAGAAACGCTACACGGCTATCTATCCATCCGCCTTCAGGGGAAATGCGGCAATCGGGATGCTCGGTTCTCAGGTTCAGCGGCTTTGCACATCCTGATCCAGCTTTGTGCCCGTCTACCGCTACCGCTCATGCCGGGCGGGTTGCTTGGGGGCGCTGCCCCATGGCGCGGCGCAAGGGATCGCTGACGCTCGGCCGGGACGGTATCCCCAGCCTTCCTCCACGTCGTTCCTCCGTTCCGTGCAGGCCGGGCGATCCCCCTCCGTCCCGGCCGCCCTTGCTCCTTGCACCCCCCGGTCTCGGCGACGGCCAGCGTTGCAGCGCAGCGCTGCGCTCCAACCCAAGCCAATGAGGATCAAGACCATGACCTATCGTCTCGCTACCCGGTTCGGCCGTAACTCTCACCAGATCAGCGGGCGTGAAGCCCTCAACAACGAAACCCTTTACCGTCACGTCCCGTCCACCTTCGCTCGCGAAGCCCATGACAGCCGCTCGGAGCGTTATGTTTACGTCCCACCATCGAGATCGTGGAGGGGTTGCGCCGCGAAGGATGGTTCCCCTTCTTCGCCGCGCAGGCGGTGCCGCGTGACGGCGAGTGCATGGGCCATGCCAAGCACATGCTGCGCCTGCGCCGGGATGGCGGTATCGGCAAGCAGGAGGCGGCAGAAGTCATCATCGGCAATTCACATGACGGGACGAGCGCCTATCAGATGTTCGCCGGTATGCTGCGTTTCGTCTGCACCAATAGCATGATTGCGGGCGAACGGTTCGAGGAAGTCCGCGTCCCCCACAAGGGCGGGATACAGGATCAGATCATCGAGGGCGTCTATACCGTGGCAGAGGATTTTCCGCGCCTGATCGACGCGACGGAACCGATGAAGGACACAAGACTTTCGCCGGATGAACAGCAGGTCTAGGCCGAGGCAAGCCTCGTCGCCCGCTATGGCGAGGACGAAAGCCCGGTTCGCCCGGACCAGATCATTGCCCCGCGCCGCCGCGAGGATGTCGGGCAAAGTCTGTGGCAGACCTGTCCGTCGTGGAATGATTTGAGACTTTTTGTGCTCTTGAAGATTGGAGTTTCCGGCTTGTTTTGCGGGTTGATTTAAGCTGCTTTGGCCTGGTGGTTTAAGCGGCGTTTTCTGATGGTGTCTCG